>MGCP01000048.1:8876-13085 GCA_001790455.1 Candidatus Saccharibacteria bacterium RIFCSPHIGHO2_02_FULL_47_12 | reverse complement strand
GTAGAAAAGAGAGTCGTCTACTAGCAGTCTGCTAGCCAGTTTGCATATGTTAAACTGGACGCGCTAGTGAATGGATTACCGGTACGTACCACTACATTAAACAGACCGTCAACGCCAAGGCTAGCATAATCACCTCTTCCTGCAGCAATGGATGCGCCTAATGATGCAAATGAGTTTAGCCAATAAGAATTTCCAACCTGAGAACTTGTCAGATTACTAGTACCACCATTATATGTATTTATGCGATAAGAATAATTTGGTTTACTAGCCGACTTAATCCAAAGAGCATTTATCTGGTATACACCTCCGTAAACATTATAAAATGTTTTACACGCATACAATTTGACGCCACTATAACCATAAAGATAGGTCCATGATCCGGCTTTTGCTTTGAGGCTTCTTGCTTTAACTGCGCTATATCCTGTATAGCCTATACTGGTGAAAAGTAATAGCCCCGCTAGCCCTAGATATGCCATCTTCCACTTGCTGCGTGGTGTTTTTTTCTTGCCACCAACCACAACTCTAGACTTAGTATTTGTTTTAGATTTTTTAAATGGGTTTTTCATTTTTTTTCCTTTTATGGCTTAATTTAACTACAATTGAGCAGACAGTGCAAATTGCTTGTGGATAAATATTTTCACACATTGCTATAATGCTAGACAAACATGGCTAAGACAAACAAGACAAACAAGACAAAATGGATAAGCATTGCGTTGATCGTTTTATTTTTCGCTTCTATTTTATCTTTATTCGGCTTATCAAGGGTCGCCACCGCCCAAAATAGTGAATTGTCAACGAGTGACCTTGCTGCCACGGGCTTACCCAATGTTAGTAACTGTGCGCTAACTCAGACTGCATACACCGCGCTTACCCAGGCGCAACCCGATGTTTACGATATTTATGTACGGCTGGGTCTTAAGGGCCAGGCGGCTGACGTCAGTGTTTATTTTCAGGGGTTTTCATCTACTACTTGCCTAAAGATAGGTGAGGGTCAAGTAAATGCTAATGGCTGGACCAGGTTGGGTAACCTTACACTTGATCAGGCGAATGCGTTCGGTACTTATACTTTAGCTTCATCGACATTGCAAAGTTTGCCAACCGCCAATCGACCAACAGTTATGCTAGTTTCTCAAACACGCCCGGTCTGCCAACCCACAGACGAGTGCAGAATAGTGCTGGACGGAAAGCCGGCCGTACTACGTGCATCAGGTGGCTTATTAGGCTCCGCCGCACTAAACACTGTTGTCATAAAAGACCCAACCCAGGACACTATCTCACAGGTAGACTATTATGTTGACAACAAGCCTGCTTATTCTTCCAAGGCTCTGGAATCGTTTGACATGCGTTACGTGTCTAGTGGAGAACACCAACTACACACAGTTGTTACGTACAACTCCAAGCAACAAGCTGTAATTTCAGAAAGTGTAGATCGCGGTTACGTGGACGATATAAACAACTGGATCTTTTCATACTTTACCAGTAAAAAAGACATCTGGACCGCGGTAGGTATAACCTCAGGCATCCTTATACTACTAGGTCTAATTTTGCACTTTACACGCAAATTGTACACACGTCACTTATGGAAGAAAACTCACTATGCCGAGCAATTAAATCCTGCTAATGAGCACATCCCTCACCCCTTAGAGAGTGTTAGTAGATTCTATGCTGCTTTACTGCGTTCGCACCAGTGGCTAATAAGTTTTATGCGTCATTTGCCGGTTATTATTGCCAGTACAGTTTTAGCAATTTTAGTGTTTGGGTTTTTGGCGCGGTGGAGTGTACAGCTTTATACAGTAGACGGTCCTAGTATGAACAGTACCTATAAAACAGGAGACCTACTGTTTGTAAACAAATTAGGCAAAACCATAACCGGCGCCCTTGGCAAGCAGTTTATTCCCGGGCGTGGTGAGGTAGTTGTGTTTAAGAAGCAGCGAAACGTAGCGTTTGAATCAGTAGAAGCAAACGCACCTACATTTTTAGTCAAGCGTGTAGTGGGGTTGCCGGGCGAGCGGGTGGTAGTAAAAAATAGTGAAATCATAGTTATAAACCAGCAAAATCCAGCCGGGTTTAATCCAGACAAGGACAAGCCATGGTCTGCGCAGCTGCACCTGTCGCAGCTAGATGACGTGGATATTACATTGGCAGCTGACGAGCTGTTTATGGTGGGCGACAACCGCCCAGAATCCATAGACTCGCGTACCTTCGGGCCGGTAAAGCTTCACGAGATAATCGGCAGTGTTCCGTGGGCTATAAAGTAAAGTAAGTATGCAAGTCGAGGTATACTGAATTTGCATGACGTTCTATTTTTACGACCTAGAAACCAGCGGGTTTAACCCTAGAGCTGCACGGATTATGCAGTTTGCGGGGCAGCGCACCGACCTAAACCTAAAGCCCGTGGGCAAACCGCACAACTTCTACATAAAACTTACAGACGACGTTTTGCCCGACCCGGATGCCGTACTTGTAACTGGTATAACTCCTCAAAAAACCCGTGCAGAAGGTATAACCGAAGCAGAGTTTCTAAGGATATTTCACGAAGAAATCGCAACGCCAGACACTATATTTTCTGGCTTTAATATTGTTCGGTTTGACGATGAGTTTATGAGGTACCTAAACTACCGCAATTTTTATGACCCATACGACTGGCAGTGGAGGGAAGGTCGCGGCAAGTGGGAGCTCCTGGACGTGGTGCGTATGACCAGGGCACTTAGGCCAGTGGGAATTAAATGGGCATACGACAGTGAGGGCAGACCTAGCAACACGCTAGGGCTGCTTACTACAGTAAACAAGCTAGCCCACGAAAACATGCACGATGCCCTTTCTGACGTAAATGCCTCGATTGCAGTTGCGCAGCTACTTCGAGCCAAGCAGCCAAAGCTATTTGACTACCTGTTTGGTATGCGCGACAAGTCTCAGGTAGAGAGGCTTGTTAAAAAAGGCGAACCGTTTGTGTATACGTCTGGCAAATACCCTAGCGAGTTTGAAAAAACCACAGTTGTAGCAATGCTAGCGGACCACCCCAAGAAAAAAGCGGTTTTGGTATACGACCTGCGACATGACCCCACGCCGTTTTTAAAAATGAAGCCAGAAGAACTAGCCAAAGCCTGGCAATGGCAAGAAGACCCAGAAGCCCTGAGGTTGCCGGTTAAAACCTTGCAGTTTAATCGCAGCCCAGCGGTAGCGCCACTGGGCGTGCTTAAAGCCGATGATCTGAACCGTCTGCAACTGGACCAAGCCCAGTTAAAGGCAAATCGCCAAAAGATACAAAACAAGGCATTTATAAACAACGTGCTAAAGGCCCTAGAGATTTCAGACGAACTGCAGCAAACAAGGTTTATAGAAGACGAACAATCTGTAGACAGCCGGTTGTACGACGGGTTTTTTGGCAATGCCGACCAAAACACCATGCGGGCAATCAGGGCAGCCCAGCCAACTGAAATACCAGATTTTGAACCAAAGCTGCAAGACAGCCGGTTAAAGGCGCTATTGCCGCTGTATCAAGCCCGCAATTATCCTGGTTCTCTAGATAGTGCCGGGCGCCAGTGGTGGGCGGGGCATTGCCACAGGTTGTTAGTTGCAGGCGGGGAGGGCAGCAAACTCAGCCAGTATTTTGCGCGCATAAACGAGCTAAAAAAACAGCCTCAGACCACAAAAGAACAAAAACACCTGCTCAAAGAGCTAGAGTTATACGGACAAAACCTGGCCGCTACCTACTGATGTAGCTGAGACAGCATAACAACCGGCAAAGCGCGCAAAAGGCGGCGTTTAAAGCGCCCCAGCTGCCTTAAGGCCATAAAAAACGCAGCAAATATAACCAGACCTGACATAAACCAGGCGACCGTAATCTGTAAGTTGGTACCAGGGATAAGCCCCAAAACAATGAAATTTAGCATAAAACCACCTACTGTTTAACATTATTATAAATCTAATTGTAGATATGTCAATAATATTGCTTTAAAAGCTTATGCTAGTTTGGGCATTGCCTATGGTATGGATTTTTCCCCAGTACCAGTGTATAATCAATCAACTTTATGAGTGACAATATTGTAGTTAAAGGCGCACGCGAGCATAATCTTAAAAACATTGATGTCACTATTCCGCGAGGCAAATTGGTGGTTATTACCGGGCTTTCTGGTTCGGGCAAATCAAGTTTAGCCTTTGACACTATTTATGCAGAAGGCCAACGCCGCTATGTAGAATCACTTAGTT
>MGCP01000048.1:6380-8849 GCA_001790455.1 Candidatus Saccharibacteria bacterium RIFCSPHIGHO2_02_FULL_47_12 | reverse complement strand
TGGAAAAGCCAGACGTAGACCAGATAGACGGTCTAAGCCCGGCTATAAGCATTGACCAGAAATCGACCAGCCGCAACCCACGTAGCACCGTAGCCACCGTGACAGAAATTTATGACTACCTACGCCTTTTGTTTGCCCGGATCGGGGTGCCGCACTGTCCGGTTTGTGGCAAACCAGTCTCGCGCCAAACCTCTACTGCCATAGTTGATCAGATTGGTAGTTTGGCAGCTGGCGCCAAGCTGATGATATTGGCCCCTGTTGTGGTAGACAAAAAGGGTGCGTATGAACACATTCCAGAGCAGTTTATGCGAGCAGGCTTTGCCCGCGCGCGCGTAGATGGCGTAGTGTATGCCCTAGACGAGTTCCCCCAGCTCGATAAAAACTACAAGCACACCATAGAGATAGTGGTCGACCGCCTGGTAAACGACCAAGATAGCAAAGGCCGCTTGGCCCAATCGGTAGAGCAAACCCTAGACATAGCCGACGGCAAGGTAAACGTCCTAAACGCTGACTCAAACAGCCTAAACAACTATTCGCTGATGTACGCCTGTGTGGATCACCCGGAGGTGGCTATACCAGAGCTAGAACCGCGTACTTTTAGTTTTAACAGCCCGCACGGTGCTTGCCCAGTTTGCACCGGTTTGGGATCGCGCCTAGAGGTTGACCCCGAGCTAGTGATTCCAAACGGCAGGCTGACTATTGCCGAGGGTGCTATCCGTCCGTTTAACCGCATCAACACAGATGCCTGGTACATGAAAAAGTTGCAAGCCGTGGCAGACAAACACGGGTTTAGCTTGCATGTGCCCACCTCTGAACTAACGCCAAAGCAGATGGAAGTTATTATGTATGGCACAGGCAATGAAAAATATCGCGTGTCACTGGGCATGGGACGGTCGTTTGAAACCACTTACGAGGGCGTAGTGTCCAACCTAGAGCGCCGCCATAAAGAGACAGAAAGCGATTTTATGCGCCGCGATATAGAGCGGTTTATGCAAGAACGTCCTTGTCATGCCTGCAAAGGCTTGCGCCTCAAGCCTGAAATTTTGGCTGTAACCGTGGCAGATAAATCCATCATGGACATTTGTCAGCTCAGTATCGATGACTCGCTCAAATTCTTTAAAAACGTAAAACTGTCAGACAAAGAAGCCACCATTGCCCAATTGATTTTAAAAGAAATCAGCGCCCGCCTGCAGTTTTTGGTTATGGTGGGCCTAAATTACCTAAATCTACTGCGCAGTGCAGCCACCTTGTCTGGTGGCGAGGCGCAGCGCATCCGTTTGGCTACACAGATAGGCTCGGGGCTTATGGGTGTTTTGTATGTGCTAGACGAGCCGTCCATAGGCCTGCACCAGCGCGACAACGCTAGGCTCATAACTACACTGAAAAACCTGCGTGACCTGGGAAATACGGTCATAGTGGTAGAGCACGACGAAGAAACCATTCGCAGCGCTGACTATTTGTTAGACATTGGGCCCGGAGCGGGCATACATGGTGGCAAAATTGTAGCGCACGGCACGCCCGAACAGGTTGCCAAACACAAAGCTAGCATTACCGGCCAATACTTGCGTGGTGAAAAGCAGGTTGCCACCCCTAAAAAGCGCCGGGAAGGCAATGGCAAAACGCTGGTAGTTAAGGGCGCGCGTGAAAACAACTTGCAGAACATTGATGTAGAAATTCCACTAGGCAAACTGGTAGTGGTAAGTGGCGTGTCTGGTTCGGGCAAATCTAGTTTAATCAATGACATTGTGGCCAAAGAGTTGTCTGCTAGGCTGCACCGCGCCAACGAAGTGCCAGGCAAACACGACGAAATACAAGGCATCAGTAACCTAGACAAAGCCATTGTTATAGACCAATCACCCATAGGCCGCACGCCACGGTCTAACCCGGCTACCTATACCGGATTATTTACACCCATTCGCGAGCTGTTTGCTGTTACGCCAGAAGCAAAGCTACGGGGTTACAGCCCCGGCCGGTTTAGCTTTAATGTACGTGGCGGCCGCTGTGAAAACTGTGCCGGCGATGGGATCATAAAGATCGAAATGCACTTTTTGCCAGACGTGTATGTGCCTTGCGAGGTGTGCCATGGCAAACGCTATAACCGCGAAGCGTTAGAGATTCATTACAAAGGCAAAACTATTTCTGACGTGCTAGAAATGACCTGCGAGCAAGCCCTACAGTTTTTTGAAAACATTCCCGCCATTGCCCGCAAACTGCAAACGATGGTAGACGTGGGGCTGGGTTATATTACCCTGGGCCAGCCGGCCAACACCTTGTCTGGTGGCGAGGCGCAGCGGGTAAAGCTAGCCACAGAGTTGTCACGCCGCCCAACTGGCCGCACTCTTTATATTCTAGATGAGCCAACAACAGGGCTGCATATTGCAGACGTAGACAAGTTGCTAAATGTGCTTCACGCGCTAGTAGACGCTGGCAACAGCATGGTAGTTATAGAACACAACCTAGATGTTATAA
>MGCP01000048.1:4530-6342 GCA_001790455.1 Candidatus Saccharibacteria bacterium RIFCSPHIGHO2_02_FULL_47_12 | reverse complement strand
GGAGCTGCCGGCGGCAAGATAGTAGCCCAAGGCACGCCGGAGCAGGTAGCCAAGTCAAAAAGCTCCTACACTGGACAATATTTGACACATATGTTATAATATACACCATGGATACTCGTGTAGGTTACGAACAACTACGTTCCCAGAACACCAACTTCTTAATGTCTGCAATTGCCAAAGAAATCGAGCGGGCTAGCTCGCGGCGCAGGCAAGTCCTAGAAGCGGACTTCACCAAATTAGCGGTATTAGATGTACTTGGTGACATGCTGCCGGTAGATGATCCCTACGCTTTAAAGCTAGAAAGACGAAGAGAAGACTTGCTATTTCAGCACGACAAACAGCGCTACATTGAAGAGATGAGCGCCGCTGTAGAGGTCATAGCCCCTTATTCGATCTAGCGCTTTAAGCGGAGTTTTGCTAACAATAACTCGCGGGTTCTAGAGTCTTTCAATATATGGTAAACAGTTGGGGCAAATGTAAACACCATTGCCAGTACCACAATGGGCATGAGGTATTTGTCGATGTTTGGAATCCGGCTGCCCAGGAAGTAGCCTAGCAATATAACGCTTCCACCCCAGAAGACACCGCCAAAAACATTAAAGAAAGCAAACCGCCGCTGGGGCATTTTGCCTACACCGGCCACCATGGGCGCAAATGTTCGCACAACCGGCACAAACCTGGCTAAAATTATTGTCTTGCCGCCGTGTTTTTCATAAAACTTTTCGGCGCGCTCAATATGTTCATGGCGAAATAATATGCCATCCTTTTTGCGAAAAATGCGCGGCCCCAAACGCCTGCCAATCTGGTAGCCTACATTGTCACCAATTACGGCTGCGGCAATCACTACTAGAATAAGTGGTAACAGGGGCAGTTTGTCTTGGGCGGCAAAGAATCCGGCGGTAAATAACAGCGTGTCTCCGGGCAGAAAAAAGCCAATCAAAAGCCCTGATTCGGCAAACACAATTAGGGCAACTAGTAGTAAGCCGCCGCTCTGAATAATACTTTCTACATCAAGCACTTGTAATAGCTTACCTTTACTGCGTGACAACGTCCAGGATTTCTGCTAAAATGGGTTGATTTTAAAGGAGTTAGTATCTAAAAATGAGCGGGCAAGATATTGCACTATCGCTAGAGAAGCGTGAAGTCATGGGCAAGGCTGTTAAACAGTTGCGCCGTGACGGGTTTGTGCCGGCCGTAATTCATGACCATGGCAAGCCCTCTAGGGTAGTGATGGTCCCTTATATAGCAATAAACAAGGTGTATCACGAGGCTGGCAAACACCACGCCCTAAGCCTGAACCTGGGTGATGACAAGATCTTGGCGCTTATAAAAGATGTAGACTTTGACCCTAGAAAGCACCAAATGCGCCACGTGGTATTTAATGCCATTAAGGCAGACGAAAAAGTTGAGGCCGAAGTACCACTAGTGTTAGAGGGTGAAATTCCTGCAGAAAAAGCGGGCTATATGGTTATAACCCAGCTTGACCACGTAGAGATAGAGGCGTTGCCAAAAGATCTTATAGACGAAATCAAAGTAGACGCTACCGTGCTGGCAGAAATTGGCGACAAGATAACCGTAGCAGACCTAAACGTGCCAGACGGCGTGACTATTTTGACCGATGCCGAACACCCCATTGCCGCTGTAGAAGAAACCAAAGAACAAATCTCTGAAGAAGCTGAACCAGAAGAAGGTGCCGAAGGCGAAGAAGGCGCAGCCGAAGGCGAAGAGTCAGAAGCCACCGAAGCGGCAACCGAGAAAGAGTAGCCTACTCCTCTATAAACCCGCCACTTTGGTGGGCCCATAAACCAGCGT
>MGCP01000048.1:336-4491 GCA_001790455.1 Candidatus Saccharibacteria bacterium RIFCSPHIGHO2_02_FULL_47_12 | reverse complement strand
CTTCTGCGATCTTGCCTTCCTCTAGAACAATGATCCGGTCCATTTTTTGGATGGTGCTTAGCCGGTGAGCAATCACAATCGCCGTCCGGCCTTCCATGAGCTTCCAGAGGGCATCCTGAATGAGCTTCTCGCTTTCGGAGTCAAGCGCGCTTGTTGCCTCATCTAGTATCAAAATCGGGGCGTCTTTTAGCATGGCTCTGGCAATTGCCACTCTTTGCCGCTGTCCACCAGACAGTTTTACGCCACGCTCACCAACCAAAGTTTGGTAACCCGCTGGTAATTTCTGAATGAACTCATCGGCGTGTGCCAATTTAGCGGCTTTTATTATCTCATCAACCGATGCGGTTTGTTTGCCATAACGAATATTCTCTAAAAGTGAACGGTGAAACAGTAATGGTTCCTGTGGAACATATGAGATCGATTGGCGAAGGCTTCGCTGGGTTACTGCCCTAATATTTTGTTCGTCAATGGTTATTGCGCCTGCAGTAATGTCTTCAAAACGAAGTAGCAACCGGGTTAGGGTAGATTTGCCACCACCGCTGCGACCAACCAAGCCAATCCTTTTGCCTGGTTTGATATCTAAGTTAATATCGGCAAAGACTTTGTTGTCTTGGGTTGTGTCTTGGTAGTGAAAATCTACCGATGCTAGCTTAATGTGTCCTTTTGTAACAACCAATTGCTTTGCGGACGGCTCATCAGTGATGGTCACATCCTGGTTAAGAATTTCTGTCATTGGTGAAGCCTGCAAAAGGGCATCTTCAATAGTCCGCTGCAAAGTGTTTATCTCAAACAGTTTGTTTCCGAGCACAATAGTAAAAGAAAATGCAAAGATACTTGAGGCAAGTAGTGCAGGGTTCTGTCGAGTTACGTAGAACGCAGCTGACAGCAGGATAAATTGCAAGAACACAATAATCGCAATACGATTGTTGCCCCTAAAGGCTGCGTCTGACCAGTCATTAATCCGGTACTTAGTTAGCTTCCTGTACAGGTCCTGTAGTCGATTTATCTCCTGGTGCTCGTGGGCAAAGGTTTTAACTGTTTGAATATTGATGATGCTATCAGCAATGTGGCCGGTTATCTCTTTTGACTTGTTAAGTCGTTTAGTTCTTAGGGGTTTACGTGTCTTGCTCTCAAAGTAACCTGACAAAATTGCATAGGCTGACATAGCAAACAGAATAAGGCCAAGTAGTAGCGAGTTCATAGAGACAACCATAATCCCGCTGATTAGGGTAACGCTAAAAGGAAGAAGTGTAGCAAAAACTGCGCCGTACATTTGTGAGTATGATGCCGGGTAGTCTATGGCGTCAGAAACTAGCTTGCCACCGATATTGTTGTTGTGGAAACTAAGACTACGTTTTAGCAGGGTTTCATAGGCATCATTCTGTAAGACCTCCATTGTCTTGGCCTGGTGCCTCAGCATCGCAGCAAAGCCGAATCGGTTGCAAGCAAGTCCAAGTATAGCTATACCCAAGAAATAAGGCATAAAGCTTGAAGCGTGACCATGACCACTAGCGAGAGAGGCGAGCATTTTACTAACAACCATAGGCAAGGCAGTATTGAGCAGAATACTGCCAATAGGGAATAGAATTGCCACTACAAGTAGCTTCTTGTATGGAAGGCCTGCTTCCCAAAATCGCTTAAGGGTTAGTTTATCAGTTGAATTTTTCATAAGTACAGATTCCCGCTGCCCTGATTAAATTTATAGTGGTGAAGTAAGGGTTTTTGTCTTGTGCGACCTAAGAACACCGCACTTGGGCGGCTGTCTTATAACCACGAGAAGATAGAAGTTTTAACATTTTATTGCCGCCCTTCCCTTTAGTTTATAAACAATAGCGTAGATTATACGCCCCTCGTCAACACCTTACAAATATTCAAATTCTCACGGCCGTGAGAATTTGAATATTACTTAATGGGTAAATACGCTGCTTCGTAAACGATCACATAGTTTTCCAAGCCGTATTCTTTGATTTCCGCAGCCAAGTATTCACGGTGGTCATAGCGGCAGGCCCAGACACTCTGCTGGATTTTTTTAAATGACAATTCTCTTAAAAGTGCCCTTAGGTGGTCTCGCTTTCTTCTTTCGGATTCAGGTATGTCAAATATCAAAAGAATATAAGCGTTTTTGCCAAGTTTTGTTGGTTTGTACGTTTTTGTAGCTGTCAGCCCCTTAGGAGTTAACCTAGGAATGCCTTCAGAATCTATTTTTATCAGTCCTTTCCTTTGAGCTCTATAAAACGCTGATCTCAAAGTTCTTTCGTTGATACGGTCTAATCTTTCAAGATCATTAAAAAACTTATTTGGACTGAAAGAAAGCTGCATGTTGGCCTTGCTGTAGGGAACCAGGGCTTTTAACACATATCTTGTTGTAGGGCTTATGCGCATTTAGTTTCAATTTATCACGGCCGTGATAAATTGAATATGGGTAAAGGTGTGTCTGGTATAATTTTCAAGATATGCTGAAGGTAATTCTCTATTACAAATTTGTGCCGGTGAAAGATCCGGAAATGGCTATGCGCTGGCAGCGCGAGCTGTGCGAGCGGCTCAACCTAAAAGGCCGGATTATCATCAGCCCACATGGCATAAACGGAACGCTTGGAGGCGACTTAGAAGACTTGCGCCGTTATAAGCGCGAAATGAACAAGTCAGTCATATTCAAGGGAATTACGTATAAATGGAGCGATGGCAGTGGAGACGATTTCCCCAAACTATCTATAAAGGTGCGCGACGAGCTGGTGGCCTTTAAAGCGGCTGACGAGATTAAGGTGGATGAAAAAGGCGTAGTGGGCGGGGGCAAACACCTTAAGCCGGAACAGCTGCATAAACTTATAGAAGAAAAAGGCAACGAAGTAGTGTTCTTTGACGGCCGCAACGCCTATGAGGCCAGTGTGGGTAAGTTTAAGAATGCAATAGTCCCAGATACGGAAACGACCCGTGATTTCGTGCGTGAGATCGAAAGCGATAAATATAACGACATCAAAGACAAGCCCGTGGTTACTTATTGTACCGGCGGCGTACGCTGCGAGGTGCTAAGTGCACTTATGAAAAACCGCGGGTTCAAAGACGTCTACCAAATAGACGGCGGCATAGTAAAATACGGCGAAAAATATGGCGATGAGGGTTTGTGGGAAGGTTCGCTGTACATCTTTGACCAGCGCATGAGCCACCGCTTTTCAGACAAGTCCAAAGACATAGGCGTGTGCGTACACTGCGGCGGCAAGACCAGCAACTACGAAAACTGCGCAAACGTAGCTTGCAACAAACTGGTTCTAATCTGCAAAGATTGCCATAAGCAAATAAGCCTATGCAATACCCACAAAAAAGCAAGCAAAGCAGTACCGTCATTGACAAAAGTAGTATAATGGTGTTATAATAACCTATCAATCCAGGTGGATTGGTACTTTAAAATTTTGTGCATATATCGGAGGACGCGTGCGTTTTCCACCCTTGGGGCTCTAAAGCGGGCGGAAACCGTATTACAAGCATATCTCGAGCAATCGGGGTTAAACCAAGGAGGAACCATGGGTAAGCGGAACATTCTGGTCATTGCCGTCTCGGTGATTGGCTTGGCCGTAGCGTGGGCACTTTTTGCCGTCGCGACGGGGGCCGTCCAGTACATCTTCGAGCAGAACGCTCGCAAGCAAGGTGCGCTGGCGATGATCGTCGGCTTGGTGACAGTTCTTGTCTCCTTCAACCTGGTGTTTCTTGTCGTCAAGAAGGCGACAAAGTAGGTCTGGTAGGGCTGTAATAAGTCGTGCGGATGCACTGACCGAGGCAGCCCTGCCACCCACTTCTCATCACACCAAATCACACGCGTCCCCATTTCCATTCCGATATCTGCACAAACTATAATAGATACTGATGAACAAAGTTTTGGAAAAGAAATTAGCCGAACTGCCCAAAGAACCCGGTGTGTATTTTCACAAAGATGCGCAGGGGAAGATTATTTATATTGGCAAAGCGGCTTCCTTGCGAAATCGCGTGCGGCAATACTTTCAGAAAAGCCGTGGCCAAGATGCCAAAACAGAGGCACTGGTGGCAGAGATTGCGGACGTAGACTGGATGGTCGTAGAAAGTGAGCTTGAGGCGTTGTTTTTAGAGGCTGAAATGGTGCGGCGCTACATGCCACGGTTTAACATTTTGCTGAGAGACGACAAA
>MGCP01000048.1:0-289 GCA_001790455.1 Candidatus Saccharibacteria bacterium RIFCSPHIGHO2_02_FULL_47_12 | reverse complement strand
TAGCACTACACGTAGGCCACTGGACGATGGCGCAAAGTACTTTGGCCCGTATCTAAGTGTGCAAAGCGTGCGCCAGGCGCTGAAGTTGCTGCGCCGTATATTTCCCTACGCTACTAAAAAGACACCAGGGCAAAAGCGAGCCAGCTTACACTACCATTTGGGATTAGACCCAGGGCTAGAAGACGGGCGGACCAGCCTGGAGGACTACCGGGCAAACCTGCGCAAACTAATGGCGGTGATCGAAGGCAAGCGGGTAAACATTGAGCGCGAGCTAGAAAAAGAAATGAAG
>MGCP01000047.1:6739-6997 GCA_001790455.1 Candidatus Saccharibacteria bacterium RIFCSPHIGHO2_02_FULL_47_12 | reverse complement strand
TACCACAACCGCGCTCTTTTTGATCATGCTCGAATAAAGGATTGCCGGGCTGCCCGTGGCGGTAATAATTACGTCTGCTTCTTTAGTATGTGCAGATAAATCTTTTGCCTCTCGGTCAATCACTTCCGCGTCTAAGCCAGAACTATTCAGGATTTTTTCTAGCGGCGCGCCCACCAGTTTGCCACGGCCAACTAGTAAAATGTGTTTGTTTTTTAGGTCTACATTGTAGCCGCTTAGCAGCCACATAATGGCCATGGG
>MGCP01000047.1:2677-6713 GCA_001790455.1 Candidatus Saccharibacteria bacterium RIFCSPHIGHO2_02_FULL_47_12 | reverse complement strand
TACCAAGTGCGTCTACATCTTTTTCTGGCGCTACCATGTTTACTATTTCATCTGTTTGGCTGGGGTCTGTCAGGGGTAGCTGGACTATAACGCCGTGAACCCCCATGTCGGAGTTTAGCTTTTGCAACAATGTTGCAATTTCTTCTTGTGACACAAAATGTATGTCTACATCTATGCCTAAGTCTGCCCCGTATTTTTTCTTTAGCCGCACGTAGGTATTTATAACCGGATCGTCCTTGCACTGCACAATTGCCAGCTTTGGCCGCATGCCAAGGCTGCGGACTTCCCGCGCCTGGCGCTCTTTTATAAATCCAGCCAATTCCGAACCATTCAATACCTTCATGACCAAATCATTGTACCTTAGATCTTGAAAAAACCCTGTCATACGACAGGGCCGTATCGTATGATAAGGCAGAGGATTATATGTATTACGTTTACTTCATAAAAATGAATAATGGCCAAATTTACACGGGCTTCACCGCCAACCTGAAGCAAAGAATAACACAGCATAAATCAGGCATGTCAAACACTACACGCAAGTATTTGCCCTTAACTTTGTTGGGCTACGAAGCTTACATCGAAAAAACTGATGCAATTCGCAGGGAGAAGTTTTTGAAAACAACGGAGGGCAAGCGGCTTCTAAAGCTACAATATCGTGATATAATTTCCACGCTTGCCCCATCTTCCAAGGGCCTGTAGCTCAGCTGGTTAGAGCAGCGGCCTCTTAAGCCGCGTGTCGAGGGTTCGAGTCCCTCCAGGCCCTCCATCAGAACTACTTTAGTGAATGATAAGATAGTTGTTACTTTAAGGATCTACCTCTATCTCTCTCAACAGAAGCTCGCGTACGGCTTGGGCAAATTTAGGAGTGTATCGAGCAAGTGAGATTTCTGGCGTTCCAAACTTCACCCCTGTTTCTATTAAGTTATGGCTGCCCACCATACCGACATTTTCGTTAGCTAGAGCTTTGGTGTGAAGTGGCGGTATATCTAGTGAAACTTGGTTAGCGAAAAATGCGCGTGATTTTTTAATTTTTTCTAATGCAAGTATTACCGAGTGGGCTAGATTCATTCGATCATACTTACTAGGATGATTATAGGCGATGTGGACTTCGACACCTCGTTTCATAGCCTTCTCAAGTCGCTTTCCTATTATACCCGTCGGTAAAAATTGGCAGCCTATAAGAAGCCATTCTTTAGCTTCATCAACAATTTTAACTCCTTCTTGTAAAATCAGGGATTGTCCCGGTTTTCCTGAATCTATAAAAAGTTTTGTTTTATCATCAAGATTGTACGCTTTATCTTCATTTTCTAGCACCTTGGCTGTATCGCTCACCTCAGTAATACTTGTTGAAAGATCATAGACAAAATCTGCTGAGGTTTGATCTTCAAATCCAACTACCATATCAAGGCGGTCACAACCCTGGAAACTTGGGCCTCCTATATATGTTTTACTATTAACAACCGCGAGCTTCATATGAGAACGGCCAGCAAACAAGTTAGCCACACGTGAATTCGGCATATTAATAATACCGCAGGTGACATTATTATTATTAAGTTCTTCCAGCGCTCTGTAGCGTTCGTGAATGGTTTTTTTACCAATCGGGTATGGTAGCACTAGGGGCCCAACGCTTCGTGGTTCCATAATCGCAAATGCATCAATTCCAAATGTCACTGAAACATTGCGGCTAGCAGCCAAACTAAGTTCGTGAATGACTGACCGGGCGATTGGATCAGAAGGATCAAACCCCATAGTTGTTATTGCTACCCGGTCGCCTGCTTTAGTAGCTACAATATCATTTGTAAGTGATCTGAAATAATCGACTCCGGTATAAAGATTTAGTGCCAATTCTGGCTTATGATAATCCACACTGTGGCCTTCTATCATTTAGGATTCACCTCGCCCATAAGGTGAGACACCAAGCATTTTTTGTACTCCACATATACCATCTGAAATACTATTTCGAAGAAAATGAGGAATAAAATGGGCTTTAATCTGGCGACGTATATTGTCTTTTGTGGGTGCCTTCAGTGTAGTTGGTATCATATCGTAGCACCAAGTATCAATACCCTTAGCGGTATGAATAGCTTGCTGAAAAGGCCGGTCGCCCATGATGCCTGTAAAAAGGGTAGATAGGATAGCACCTTCGACAGTACCTCTTGTATAAGATATGAGGTTCCTTCTGATAAAAGTACGGCTATATTGAATGTTGCTAAAGGGTAGTGATCCGTCTTTTTTACGCAGGAGCGGGGGAAAGAGGTCAACCAATACACCCTTATGGCCAACATGAAAATTGTTTGCAGATGCATCAATAGGTACACGAAGTAATCTTTCATTATCAAAAGTAGACATGGCAGCGATCTGCCCTAGTACTCGCTGAAGTCCACTCCTTAGGTCCTCTTCTTGAAGGCTGCAAAGATTAGGATCAGTACATAGATCTAATACATGGATTACACGGTAGCGATCGCCAGATTTCTTAATAATGCCGACTTCTTTTAAATCAGGCACATCTATAGGTTCAGACTCAAAAGTTTCTGCGTAAGACTCTAGCTGTTTAGCCATTTCCGTCGCGTCTTCTTGCAAAAAAGCATATCGAGATACCTTGTAGACCGAATTGCCCACAACGGTAATGTCTGTATTATTTCCAGACCTCAACTCATAAGACATAACACATATTATAAATTTTATTTACATAATAAACAATAATATACTATTGTATCACTGCGTGTGTTTTTGTTTTGTACTAATGGGTGCGTCGACTTCAAATTTCCAGATTGAGCTGTTTGGTATTTCTTCTTTTGTTAGCTTGTTGAGTGGTTTGTCTTCAAAAATTGAACGCATAATTCTAATGGGTCCTCCATGGCTAACGAAAAGTATGTTGCCTTTCGGATATTGTTCTGCTGTTGAGTTTATAAAAGATACGATGCGCTGCTTTGCGTGCGGAGTAGACTCAATACCAAATAAACTTATTGGTAAATAATTACGTAACTTTGCCCCCCATTGAAATAAATAAACTGGAAGCCCCTGGAAGGCTCTTACTCTCAATTCACGCAAGGCGGGATTATAGATAACTGGCGTTTTTTTGTGCTCAGACTGTATTGCTACAGCCGTATCAACGGCGCGCTGCAAATCTGAACTATATATGATGTCAAAGTTTTCATTTTTTAATTTAGAGGCGAGTTTTTTAACTTGCTTCTCCCCAACCGCAGACAAGCGACCGTGATTATGACCTTGTATTGTGCGTTGAGCATTTTCCTCTGTTTCACCATGACGAACGACAGTCAAATGCATGCTAATATCATAACAAAAAGGGTTGTGGGGCAAAGTCTCTTTTCTCTTTGGGTATTCCAACTATTTGCGTTTCCAGACTTCGAACCGGTAAGTTACGCCGTTTTCGGTGATCCAGTCGCCTGCACTAGCCATTTCAAATTTATCTTTATACTCCGGAAAAAACTTGGTGCAGCCAAAGTCGCCTTTTAGCTGAGTTATATACAGTTCATCGTGAAGGTCTAGCGTGTGTTCTAGCAAACCCGCACCACCGATGTTCCAGATCAACTCACCACTGTAATTTTTTAAAAAATCCCGCGCGTCTTTTATGGGTTCAAAGCCTTCGCGCAACTTTTCGTCTTTGTTTGTGGCTACATAATTTACATGTTCGTGAAACGGTTTCTTAAACTCCACATACGTGCCGTAGCCCATCAAAATGTCACCTTTTGAAGTCTGTTCGCGGAAATAAGCTATCTCTTTTGGCACTTTTTCTCGCCAGGGTATGCCGTGGTCGTCGGCCATGCCCCGCCTTTCATCAATTGCAACTATTGCTCTAATCATTATTTAAAGATAAGCGGTCTAATGTGATTTAGCAAGAAAAACGAGCCTATGACCAAAACTGGCTCTGGTTTATTTAGTGCGGTTTGAAAAGCTTGCTCTGGCTCATTGATTGCCATGGCTTTTAGCCCTTGGGCTTGAGCCGTTTTGACTATTTCGTCCGGGTTTATTGCCTGCCGTGGCATGTCCTGCTCTGCAGCAAAGTGCGTAGCAT
>MGCP01000047.1:0-2585 GCA_001790455.1 Candidatus Saccharibacteria bacterium RIFCSPHIGHO2_02_FULL_47_12 | reverse complement strand
GGAAACTTGTTTTGCAAACTATTTACGGACGCGCTTATTTTTTGGGGATTATGCGCACCGTCCATGATTACCGTTTTACCACCAAACTGCATCACCTCCATGCGGGCCGGAACATAAGTTTGCTGGGATTTTAATAGTTGCTCTTTTCGAAGTTCTGGCAGACTATCGCGTTCAGCTATGTACTCAAAGACTTTCTTGGCCAAATACCAATTGCGCTGCTGAAACAGCGGCAAACTTTCTGAACCGTCAAAGTCTGCTTGAGTAATTGCATTTAGGTGTGCGTCTTTCTGCTGGCAGCGTTTTTTTACCGCGTCCATAACCTCTTTGGGCTGTCTGTACATAAATGTGACATTATGTTCTAGGACTATTCCGGCTTTTTGGGCAGCAATGTCCGACACGTTCGTGCCCAGCACGTTCGTGTGGTCTAGCCCTATGTCTGTAATTACACAGACTTTGTCTGGTCTAGAAACTACGTTTGTTCCGTCTAGCAGACCGCCTAGACCTACTTCTACCACAGCATAATCCACCCCCTGGCGGGCAAATTCCCAGTAGGCAAAAGCCACCAGCAGCTCAAAGTAGGTGAGGTTTACACCTGTATTTTCTAAGGTATTCAAAAATTCACTTAGTTCTTTGCAAAATTCTGCCTCTGGCATTGGCATCAGATTAATCTGGACGCGTTCATTTACCTCGTCTACATGCGGCGACACAGTTAGGCCCACTTTTTTGCAACTTTGTTGCAATAGTGAGGCAATGTAGTAACTTGTAGAGGTTTTGCCAGATGTACCGGCTACGTGTATAACTTTGTACGAATCCTGAGGGTTGCCCAATTTTTCCATTAGTACCTGCATACGATCCAACGTATAGGAGGCACCCGGTGAAGCCTTTGGCACAAATTGGGCTAGAACTTTGTGCGCATCAGAAAAATTTGAAATGTTGTGCATACTCGCTAATGTTACGGCATTGTTAACAAAGTTAGAAAATTTTATTACTTCAAACTTCCAGTGCCAACTGACCAAGTTTGGGCAAATTGTGCCGCGTGCCTTCGTTCACTTTTAAAGTATTTGCGAGCACGAAAGCCCCAAAAGCCGTATCAGACGATGGTGGGTATGCCTCCGGGTGTAGCGCTATTACCAAATCACTAGGAACCCTAATGGAATGCCCGCTAAATCCACCGGTAATGGTTATCCCGACTTCAGATTCATGCTGCTCATAACGTGGATCATCTACGTCTAGTTTGCCCGGAGTTTCCAATACAACACAACCTGTTTCAAAAATATCACCAACGGCAAGATCAATTGGGAGCTTGCCGTATGCCTCACCTTTTAGTAGCAATGGTATTCTAGCTGGCACACGGCGCCTTGAGCCATCCGTAAAGTTTAAACCGACTCCGCCATTACCTGCTTCATAAGGCTTTTCAATCACTACCAGCCCGTTGGCCAATACGTCGCCATTATGAAGAGTACGCGGTTGTCCAAAGGTCTCGCCGCGATACATGTTGCTGCCGTCTCCATGATGTCTAATGTAATCTTCAAGTCCGTAGGGTTTTGTTCCTAAATACATATTCGAATTCTATTCCAATCCTGCATATATTCAAAGCATGAACAAATTCGAAGTAATATCTAATTCTTGCGTCCTGGTTGGTCTAAGTAAAACAGAGGCAAAGTGTGAACTTTATTGGAAAACAATGGCATGGCGTGATTGTCTTTACGAGTCAATGAAGTAAAATTAACAAGTTGCCCCTGTGGTGAAATGGATATCACGATAGTCTTCGGAACTATTGTTGGGGGTTCGAATCCCTCCGGGGGCACCAAGCACCCGTAGCTCAGACTTGTCCACCAAAATGGGGCCGTAGTTCAGTTGGATAGAATGTCAGCTTCCGAAGCTGAAGGTCGCAGGTTCGAGTCCTGCCGGCCTCACCATGTTATGCGGATGAAGAGCTAATTAACTCTGAGATAGAGCCTGCTTGGCAGCGGGTAGGCGTTGGTTCCCGGTATCAAAGGTCGTAGGCTCAAATCCTATCAGGCGTACGATTTCGCTTATGCTTGCAACTTAATTCTAGAGGTAGATAATTTAAGAATGACTAAAATCCTAGAACATGTCTTAGAAGACCAAGAATGGCATGCTGTTGTGCCGGCTGGTGAAGTATGGGGTATGAGAGCTGATGATCATCAGCCAAGAATACTTTGGATTGGTAAAACAGCAGTTGAAGGTCCGTTTCATAGCCTTTCATCTTTTGAAGAGACCGATTGTATTCCCATAGAATTCCACCGCTATAAAGGAAGTTGGAATGCTGATGGGTTTGATAAAACCTTTGAGGGTGAAGTTGTAGCCAGCGCGCAAAGAATTCCCGCTACTGTTTGGCTAACAGAACTAGGATTTGGTATAAAGGCAATTGATAGACCAGCTGATGCCGAATTTGAAGAAATTCAGCTCAAACTACCGATAGCAATTTAGTTCAAACCTTGTACATCGTGCCGTACCATATTCTGGTCACACTTCACTATTTACTTATCTGTTTTTTCGCTTTTTGGTAGTTGGGGCTGGGAGAGATTTAATTTGCTTGGGGCTATCTGACTGCTCTAGCG
>MGCP01000046.1 GCA_001790455.1 Candidatus Saccharibacteria bacterium RIFCSPHIGHO2_02_FULL_47_12 | reverse complement strand
ACAGAAGGCAACGTCTATGCCTTTACAGACAAACTAAGCGCCCTAACCATTGCCGCTGCCATGGCCAGACTGTCGCGCCGCGGCGACGATATGCGCGTAACCATTCTAGACGAGTTTGCAACCAGTGCAGGCAAAGACGAAAAGCTTTTACAGCGTGTTATTACCGCCTTTGGCGATGACTCCGTACAGCAACTGGTTGGCCAACATGTGGTAGTAGAAGGCGCCAGCAACCTACTGACCAAGCAGCTTGAGTGGGGCAGGCTAGCCTCTTATTTAGAACAATCAACCCGCTACATATATTTTGATCAAAAAGACGCTGAGGGCAAATACCGCTTCTTTACCCCCAAAGAGCTAGATGCCAAGACTAGAGCAACTTACGAAGAATCCATGGAACAAGTCTTTGACCTGTACACAGAGATGGTTCACAAACTAACCGAATTCGTCCAGCAAGGCTCTGACGTACCCAAAGAAAAGCAAGACGGCGCCTGGCGGGCCGCATGCAGAGCCCAGGCGTGTGATGCCATTCGCCCAGTGCTGCCAGTGGCCACAAAGTCTACTGTGGGAGTTTTCGCCAGCGGACAGGCGTTAGAAAGCCTCATTATGCACCTACAAGCCAGCGAGAGCCTGGAAGCCAGAGATGTAGGCGAACAGATTTTGGCCGAAAGCCGCAAGGTTATACCCACGTTCCTAGAAAGGGCAGACAAACCAGACCGCGGTGGTGCCACTGTGGCATACCAAGCAAATACTCGCGGCAATGTACGTGATCTAGCACAGCAACACCTAAAAGAGGGCTACAGCAACGACAAAGACCCTGTTGCACTTCGTTCGTTCTGGCCCAGAAACGAAATAGATCTAGTTCCACATATGTTGTACGAACACAGCAACCTTTCTTTAGATGAAATTACCAAAGAGGTAGACTCTTGGCCGTATGAAAGAAAGCTAGAAGTATTTGAAGCCTACATAGGCGAGAGGCTAAATCGCCGGCACAAACCCGGCCGTGCGCTAGAAATGGCTCATTATAGCTGGGATCTTATCTGCGATTACGGCATATTTCGTGACCTGCAGCGACACCGTATGGTAGACGACCTAGAGTGGCAGCCACTTACCCCACGCTTTGGCTATGAGGTACCAGAGCTAGTAGAAGAAGCCGGCCTGACCGAGTTGTTTGAACAGTGCTTTGACATATCTACAGAACTCTACAGCAAACTGCAGGCACAAGGTTATGGCTACGAGGCTCAGTACGCCACGCTCCTGGGCCACAAAATGCGCTGGAAGGTGACCATGAACGCCCGCGAAGCTTTTCACTTCTTTGAGCTACGCACCAGCCCGCAGGGTCACCCAGGCTACCGCAAGCTAGCCCAGCAGATGTATGAAAAAGTGTCTGAAGCCCATCCTCTACTAGGCAGCGCCATGATATTCGTAAACCAGGGCGAAGACCCAGAGCTTACCCGCCTGGCGGCCGAACGCGCCACCCAGTACAAGCTAGAACAGCTAGATAAAGGTTGACACCTTATTTCGTTAGGTATATAAAATTACTTTGTAATGAACGGGTTTTACCAATTAGCACACCTACTACTTGGCCTAAAGGGGCTGTGCTTCAACATGGTTGGAGCCTGAGCGCACAAGCGCGCTAGCACAGCCCACCCAATCAGGCTTCGACCACAGAGCCTGATTTTTAATTTTCACCCCACAAACTTTTATAAAAAGTTTTGAGGGGTAAAGGAGGAAAATACTGTGGAAAGTGAAACAACGCCTTCACAATCATTTGAAGCGTGGCATGGGGTAGAAGAAGTCGAAGTTCCTACAAATAAGGTACCCCTAACTAGAGTTGTTACGATAATTGATATAACAGACGCGGGACCACCCGTGCCCTACGAGGTAACGGTGCCAATTGTAGACAGCCATTGGGCAAATATGATCCCTTGACCAGAAAGCCACTAACAGATATAATACAAATATCGTTACCAAAGACAGTAGCTGTCGCAAGACTTAATCTGCTACCGAGGTAGAAGCAAGCAATTGCTCTTAAAAGTCTTTGGAACTTGCCCCACAAACTTTCTCTGAAAGTTTTGAGGGGTAAACCAAGGACTTTTTTATAGGTAACGCGCAGGCTTGCAAGGTCGATCAAGTTTGCATAAACACTAATCAGGGAATGTTTAAATGGCATTAACCAAAGACAAGAAAAAAGAAGTCATAGACCAAATTGGCGAGCTTTTGCAGTCTTCTAAAATGACTGTGGTAGCAGCATACCCAGGCACTACCGTGCAGGGCATGCAGACACTTCGTCGCCAGGCTAAAGACAACGGCACAGCTGTAAAGGTGCTAAAAAACCGTTTGGTTAAAAAGGCACTAGAATCTAGCGAGACCTACAAAGACCTAGATACAGAGGCGCTAAAGGGCCAGCTGCTCTATGCTTTTAACAGCGAAGACGAGGTAGCCCCAGCCCAAACTCTGGCAAACTTTGCCAAAACTAACCCCACTATAGAGTTTGTGGGCGCCATTACCACCGAAGGTACGTTTATAAGTGCAGACGAGGTAAAGGCTTTGGCAACACTTCCAAGCAAGCCAGAGCTTATTGCACAGGTACTGGCAACCCTTGGCTCACCGGTAAACGACGTTATGTCAGGACTTTCAGGCAACCTGCATGGATTGCTTGACGCCGTAGCAGCCAAGGCTAAGGCATAGCCAATGCTCAATGCTCAATCATTGAGCAATGAACATTGACAATTGAACATTAATTTACGAAAGGAAATTAACATGGCAGATGTAAAGAAACTAGCAGAAGAGCTCACCAAGCTTTCTGTAGTAGAAGTAAACGAACTAAAAAATGTTCTAAAAGAAGAGTATGGCATAGAGCCTGCAGCCGCTGCAGTAGCAGTAGCAGCCGGTCCAGCCGCAGGTGGCGCAGATGGCGCACCAGCAGAAGACGAAAAGAGCGAGTTTGACGTAGTCCTAAAAGACGCAGGCGCTCAAAAAGTAGCAGTCATAAAGGCCGTAAAAGACATTACCGGACTGGGTCTGGGCGAGGCTAAAGCCGTTGTAGACGGCGCACCAAAGCCAGTTCTAGAAAAGGCTAAAAAAGAAGACGCAGAAGCCGCCAAAAAGGCACTAGAAGACGCCGGAGCTACTGTAGAGCTAGCATAAACAAGCTCGCAAAACATTCAAAGAGCTCCGTTATCGTGCGTGGCTTTTTGTTATGATAAAGCTGTGAGCGACAAAGAAATTACTAAAATTGAATGTCTTGAGGATGCCGCTGAAGCAGTTGATAATTCTCAATCATGGCAATTTCTGGCTGGTAGTAGAGACCATGACGAGTATAGCCTCTTCGTAGTTAGCCGGGGTGTTATAGCACTTGTTCAAGAAGATGACTTTGAAGGAATCAGTGACCGTATAGAAATTGAACGAGATCCTGGTGATAGCTTTAGCAAGCTTCACATCGTACGTTACGTAGGTGACCTTTTGGGTTTAGAAATGTTCGTGGAGCACATAACTGGCGATCTAGACGGTTGCAACGAAGGCAATGTGGATGTGATAGGGGATTTTGTGAGCAGAAACCCGTTATGGGCGCTACAAGTTTTCGGTAGAGGACAGGCAGAATAATCATAGAGTTGGCCTAAAGTTAGCTCAACCTTCACAAAAACCCGCTTCAATCGAGGCGGGTTTTTGATTTCAGGTTTAATAACAGATGTAAAAGTGTTATTCTCAATGATAGATTCGGGGGCATATATGTCGGAAGATCAAAAGAAGCAACTACAGACGCAGCTATGGAACATTGCTAACGAATTAAGAGGGAAAATGAATGCGGACGAGTTCCGCGACTATATCCTTGGTTTTATCTTTTACAAATACCTTTCAGAAAAACTAAATCTCTATGCCAATAGCTTACTTGAGTCAGACAGGCTCTACTACGAAAAGTTAGACCAGTCCAACCCGAAAGAACAAGCAGTTACAGAAGAAATAAAAAAGGCGTCTGTTGACCACTTAGGGTATTTCCTGACACCTGGCGAGCTATTTCATAGGGTTGCGTCAGAAGGCAACAACGACGGAAAACTTGTAGAGCGATTAGAAAAAACTCTAGCAGATATAGAAAACAGTACACTTGGTGCGGAAAGTGAAGACGATTTTGACAAATTATTCTCCGAGTTGGATCTAAACGCCAGTAAACTCGGCAGAACAGTCAGTGATCGCAGTGAGCTAATTGCAAAAGTCCTAGCATATCTAGACAAGATTGACTTTAAGCTAGAAGATTCAAAGGTAGACGTTCTGGGCGATGCTTACGAATATCTTATTTCTCAGTTTGCAGCAGGCGCAGGCAAGAAAGCTGGTGAATTTTATACGCCACAAGAAGTTTCTACTATCCTAGCCAGAATTGTAGTAGATGGTAAGAAGCAGATTAAAAACGTTTATGACCCAACATGTGGGTCTGGGTCGTTGTTGCTTCGCGTTGCTCGGCAAGTTGAAAAGGTAGGACATTTTTATGGTCAGGAGCTGAATAACACTACATATAACCTTGCCCGCATGAACATGATTTTGCACGATGTTAACTTCTCGCGTTTTAATATCCGCCAAGATGATACTTTAGAGCACCCTCAACATAGAGAGGAGCGATTTGAATGCATTGTGGCCAATCCGCCTTTTAGCGCTAACTGGACGGCTAATCCGTTATTTTTGCAAGATGATCGTTTCAGTCAATACGGCAAACTTGCCCCGGCCAGCAAAGCAGACTACGCGTTCATCACCCACATGATTTACCAGCTGGACGATAATGGTACTATGGCAACGGTTATGCCGCATGGTGTGTTGTTTCGCGGCGCAGCAGAGGGGCACATTCGCCAGCATTTAATCAAGGAAAACAACTACCTAGATGCAGTTATTGGTTTGCCGGCGAACATCTTTTACGGCACTTCCATACCGGCTTGTATTTTGGTGTTTAAGAAATGCCGTGAGAACCCCAAGGACATTTTGTTCATAGATGCCAGCAAACATTTTGAAAAGAGCAAGAACCAAAACCGTCTGCGCGAAGAAGATATAGACAAAATTATTGACACATACAATGAGCGCAAGACAGTAGACAAATACAGCTATGTGGCTAGCCTAGAAGAAGTTGCAGAGAATGATTACAACCTGAACATTCCTCGTTACGTTGATACATTTGAGGAGGTAAAACCTATTGATCTGGGAGAAGTCACAGCAGAGATAAAGATGATTGATGCAGAGATGGTTGGTATTGATAAAAAAATAGCAGAATACTGCAAGGAGCTCGGCATAGCCCCGCCCTTCGGAGCTAGTAATGAGTAAAAAGCCGAACAATTATGCATTTATTGACAGTCAGAACCTAAACCTCGGGGTTCGCTCCTTGGGATGGAAAGTAGATTATAGAAAAGTGCGACTTTACCTAAGGAACAAATATAACGTTCAAAAAGCTTTTTTGTTTATCGGTCTAATCGCGAATAATCAGGAGCTTTACACAAACCTACAAAGCGCAGGCTTTATATTGGTATTTAAACCAACGGTTCGCTACTTTGAAAATGGTAAGGAAACGTACAAGGGCAACGTAGATGCAGAGTTAGTGCTTCATGCTGCCGCAATTGAATATAGTAATTACGATAAAGCTGTAATTATAAGTGGTGATGGTGACTTTGCTTGTTTGTTGGACTTTCTAGAAAAACGAAACAAACTCATGCATGTTATGACGCCAAATGCGAAGTACTCCCAGCTACTAAAGCCATTCTCTTCGTATATTGTACGAATCGACCAACTGAGAGAATCGTTAAGGTATCAAAAAAGCCAGCATCGGCGGTCGGTCGAAACCTTAGGCCTATCTGGCAATGGTGATAGCTCTAATATAGCAAAAAAGGGTAAAAAAGTCAACGTTCAGAAGAGTCATAAACCAAAAGGGAGCTCGGCATAAATTCGCCGTTTTGAACCTTGTATTTTCGTAAAAATATTGCTTAGTAAAGTATACTACACTAACTTTAACTAAACTTCTGCTTAATTAAAGTTGACGGGTCTACTTTACATAAGTTTAATTCTATGAAAGAATAGAAATATGGCACATAGGGACACTTACATTGCAGGAGTAATCAGGAAAGCGCATGCGGACAAGGGCTATGCATATGGCTACTTTTTGCCTTCTTGGGCACCAAGGAATTTTGTTGCTAACGATCCAAAACTGGCACGACTATTAGAAGAAGCAACTCATAAGCTTGGGGAACTTAACGCTTATGCTCGTTTTGTGCCTGACATTGACTTCTTTATACATATGCATGAAACCAAAGAAGCGACTGCTTCAAATAAAATTGAAGGTACTCATACAAGTATAGACGAAGCGCTAATGCGCGAGGAAGATATAGTCCCAGAACGAAGAAACGATTGGCGAGAGGTCCAGAACTATATAAGAGCAATGGGCTTTGCTATTGAACAGTTAAAAACCCTGCCTGTATCAACGAGGCTTTTAAATGCAACGCACAAAATTTTGCTTACGGGTGTGCGTGGCTCAGGCAAACAGCCTGGCTCGATTAGGAAGTCTCAGAACTGGATAGGTGGTGCCACGCTAAAAGACGCACGCTTTATCCCGCCCGACTACCATCATGTGCCGGAGTTGCTGACTGATTTGGAAAAGTTTTTAAACGATGACGATTCCACACTGCCGTTACTGATAAAGGCAGGTATTGCCCACTACCAGTTTGAAACCATACATCCTTATCTTGATGGCAACGGACGAATAGGACGTTTACTTATTATTCTTTATCTTATTGATCAAAAAATGCTAGATAAGCCGGTGCTGTATTTGTCCCAATTTTTCGAAAAACATAGGCAAGCGTATTACGATGCACTAGACATTGTGCGTTCAAAAAATGATCTAGAGCAGTGGCTCAAGTTTTTTCTGGTTGGAGTTAGCGAAACCGCCCAGAAAGCGGTGGATACCCTTCAGGCAATCATTCAGCTAAAGGAAAACGACCACCTTGCCATACTGGGACTTGGTAAACGTGCCCAAAGAGCTGGTAGGCTTTTAAATTATCTATACACGGACCCTGTCATTACAGTTGCCGACGTTGCCAAGGAACTGGCCGTTACCGCACCAACCGCAAATGCTCTAGTCTCAGATATGCAGCAGATCGGTATTCTAAAGGAAATTACCGGATTTTCTCGCAACAGGATATTTATCTATGAGTCATACATACGTCTATTCTCCGATAGTGATAAAGGGGAGGAGGCGGCGTAGATTCGCCGGTTTAGATTATGTCAGACCCATTACCAGAATATGAAGAAGCTGTTTTGCGCATGATTAACGAGCCAAATCGTGGAACCGATCAAACCGGTAGATTTCGTGCAAAAAGTGATTTAGAAGATGAATTTGGCAAGGGCTCCCACAGGCTTGGGGCAGCTATTGCGCTACTAAAAAAACGAGGATACGTAAAAGATATCAAGGCAATCCTCGCTTCAATTGGGGATACTTCCATTGATTACGAAGCATATCAATTAACTGCTCTAGGAAAGAACTATATTGCCAATACAGCTGCAAGCCTAACATCGTTCAACAACATCACTAACTCAAATATTGCTCATCAATCACAAAACGTAAGTCAAAACATAAAAATTGCAGATCAACCGAAAGACATTCAGGAAAAGTACAAGGAGCTGCAGGAGGCTGTTGCAAAGAAAGATAGTTCGGCTATGAAAAAAGCATTTGGATATATTACAGATAGGTCCGTTGATGTAGCCATAGCGATTGCTACAGGAGCGCTTTTACAATGAACGAGGATCTCAAAAACAAAACAGACGAAGAATTGAGAGACATAATGCGAGCAAGTATTGATAATCAACACGTCCCGTCGTCAATTTATCACAAAGCCAAGCAAGAGTTGGAATTCCGAAAGCAAGACAGTCTAAACATCAGGGGTATACATAACTCCAACATCTCAATAAATTCAGCTAATGTAAAACAAACTAACTTAATGACTCCGACTGGTCAAGGTGAGGCAGAGAGTGATGCAAACTAAAACTAGAAAAGTGCCGAGGTTGCGGTTTCGGGAGTTTAGTGGTGAGTGGCAAGAAAAAAAGCTCGGTGATCTTATTGCAAGACTTGACGCTGGTGTTAGTGTGAATTCTGAAGATAGATCGGCAAAAAGTCATGAAAAAGCGATTCTAAAAACAAGCTGCGTTACTAGGGGTGTTTTTGACGCCGGAGAGAATAAAGTTGTTACAAACAAAGTCGAGATTGATAGGCTGAAAGAATCCTTAAAGAAGGACACTATAGTTATCAGCCGAATGAATACTCCCCTACTAGTAGGCGCTAATGCATTGGTGTATGAATCAAACGATGATATTTTTCTACCAGACAGACTTTGGGCTGCAAAAGTTGAAGACAGCGCATCACCAAATTGGATTGCACTAAAACTGGGGGGCAGAAAAATGCGAGCTCGTCTTAGCGTACTTGCGACAGGTACGAGCAATTCAATGAAAAACATTACTAAGGGTGACGTGCTAAACGCAAAAATATACGCACCTGTACTGGAAGAGCAAAAGAAAATTGCAGGGTTTTTGGGGGTTGTGGACGATAAGATTTCCGCACTGCAAAGTAAAAAAGAGCTGCTAGATAAATACAAAAAAGGCATCATGCAAAAAATCTTTAGCCAAGAGAAACGCTTCAAAGACGGAAACAATAAAGACTATCCCGCCTGGCATGAGAAAAGCCTAAATGAAGTGGGCAAAACGTATAATGGCTTAAAGGGAAAGACAGCTGATGATTTTGGGTCTGGACAAACCTACATAACCTATAAACAGATTTTCGATAATTCAACAATTGATACATCAAAGTTTGGCTTAGTATCTGTAAGTAGCCAAGAGAACCAAAATACAGTAATTTGGGGCGACATACTTTTTACTACCTCGTCGGAAACGCCAGATGAAGTAGGATTTGCTTCGGTTATGATGGAGGAAGTGCAAAATGTTTATTTAAATAGTTTTTGTTTTGGTTTTCGTCCAAATAATCTAAAAAATTTAGTGCCAGAGTTTGCACAGTTTTTGTTTCGAGGCGAAAAATTCAGAGGAATAATGCATAAACTTGCCCAAGGTAGTACACGCTATAACATTTCAAAGAATGGATTCCTGAAGGCAGTAGTATCTTTGCCATGCGAAGAAGAACAGCAAAAAATTGCCGATTTTCTGAGCACTTTGGACGATAAGATTGATTTTACGGAAAGGGAGCTGGAGCAAGCCAAGCAATTCAAAAAAGCCCTCCTCCAGCAGATGTTCGTATGAAGACTGAAGTAGAAGCTGTTCGACAGACACACGATGGAGTTAAGCAACTGAAATTAAAGGGGCTACAGCAGCTCAACATTCTGTTCGGCAAAAACGGTAGTGGTAAAAGTAGCTTCCTCAGGAATCTTTACCAGTCAGGTGCAGAGATATATCACCTTGTCCTTCCCGAAAGAGGAGGAGATATCGTTTATGGCTCTAGCTATGCAGATCAAGAACTTCACCCGCAAGAAAAAAAGAATGCACGAACAACAAGTTCAGATAACAACTATAGAAATAGAGCTATATCAAGAGCAGCCAACATATTGAATACTCAGGGCTACAAGGCTATTAAAGGCTTACAGGCAAATGATATTAACTCAGAAGAAATTACAAATTTATTTAGGACTTTTTTACCAGAATTCAAAGTAAACTTTGGCTCTGATCCTCCACACCAATTAGAGATACACAGGAGTATTAATAATCAGGATACTAAAGTTAATGGCGTAAATGAACTTTCATCTGGCCAAGCAGAGGCATTATCACTTGCTGCAGACATAATCACACAAGGGGTACTCTGGAGTAAACAAGAAAAAACATTGCTAATTGACGAGCCAGATGCACACCTTCACATTGATCTTCAGAATCGATTTGCAATTTTTATTTCAGAGATCATCGGTAATTTTGACATTCAAATTGTTATTGCAACGCACAGTCCAGCACTGATCGCTAGTTTACTAAGCCTATCAGAAGATGTTGGAATTTTTTGTTTTGATCCAGACGACTCTGAAATTACTGCAGTTAAAAAAGATCAAAATGCAGTGTTCAGTAACTTGCTCAATGTCGATCTAGGGCTTGCGGTCATCTTAAAAAGAAAAATCATAATAGTTGAGGGAAATGATGATTTCCTAGTCTGGAATCAGGCTTGTAGAGTGCCAAATTTCAAAGATGCTTCAATAATTCAAGCAAATGGTAGCGATATATATAAATACAAGAGCAATGCCGAAAAAATACTAAAGGTAATTCTCGACATCCGTGAGGTCGTTGGCATCACGGTGCTTGATGGTGACGACAAAGGCGATGCAGTAAATAATAAAGGAAGTCAGCTACCCTTTGCACGTCTACAATGCTACGGGTTGGAAAACTTAATCTTAACAAATGAGGTGCTAGGATACATTAAACAAGGCATAGATATTAATGCAGAACTCGCTGAGATGAAAAAAACTGCCATCACAGAAGAAAAAGGTGTACTAGACGCATTGATGAAGGACAAAAAGAGTACTAAGATACCCAAAGACCTGATCAAAAAAATTCATTCTAGGATTGATGAGCATAATACATCCAGAGATTGGAGAGTGGTCCTGGGGAAATTTATGGGCAACAGCAAGCCAGAAGGAGAGCTTGCTGAATTTCTAGGAAAAGAAATAGTCGACTATGTGTGGGGTGATGTATGACATCCCAATCGGAGCAAGCACTAGAAGATAATTTGATCGCTCAACTTCAAGAGATGAAGTATGAGAGGGTTAAGATTGCCGATGAAAAAGATTTGCTAGCCAACCTCAAAATCCAACTGGAAAAGCATAATAATATAGCACTGACAGACAATGAATTTGGCCGAGTTCTGAACCATCTAAACAAAGGCAATATATTTGACCGGGCGAAAATACTGCGTGACAAAATGCACCTGGTGCGAGACGATGGCACCAGTGCGTATATAGAATTCTTTAACTCGCGTGAGTGGTGCCAAAACCAGTTCCAAGTGACTAATCAGGTTACGAATGAAGGCAGTTACAAAAATCGTTACGACGTAACCATCCTGATAAACGGCTTGCCACTGGTGCAAATAGAGCTAAAACGTAGGGGGCTGGAGCTAAAAGAAGCTTTTAATCAGGTAAACAGGTACCGTAAACATTCTTATGCATCTAGCCACGGGCTATTCCAATACATACAACTATTTATCATCAGCAATGGCGTAAACACCAAATATTATTCCAACACAGTTGGCTATGCTAACGACAAATCATCATCGTTCAAGTTCACCAGCTTTTGGGCAGATAAAGAAAACATTAAAATCACCAAACTAGAAGATTTTACAAAAGTGTTTCTAGATAAATGCCACGTGTCTAAGATGATTGCCCGCTACATGGTGCTAAAGCAAGACAAGACATTGGTTGTGCTACGGCCATATCAGTACTACGCCGTAGAAGCGATCATAGAAAAAGTGAAAAACAATCACAATAAAAATGGCTATATCTGGCACACAACTGGTAGCGGCAAAACCCTAACATCGTTCAAAGCCAGCCAGATAATTACAGAGTTAGAAGACATCTACAAAGTAGTGTTTGTGGTGGACCGAAACGACCTAGACACCCAAACCATTCGAGAGTTCAATGCCTTTAAAGAAAACAGCGTGGACCAAACTGACAATACTAAGATGCTGGTGAAGCAGTTTGGTGATGATACGCCGCTAATAGTAACGACAATCCAGAAGCTTAATAACGCGATAAGCCACGAAAATCACAAAAAAGAAATGGACAAACTGCGCAACAAACGAATGATATTTATCTTTGATGAATGCCACCGCAGCCAGTTTGGTGAAACGCATCAAAAAATTACACAGTATTTCACTAACCACCAGTTGTTTGGGTTTACTGGTACGCCAATCTTTAAGGACAATGCCAGTGGATCTACCGGCTACAAACGCACTACGGCCAACCTATTTGGTGAGTGTTTGCACAAATACGTCATAACAGACGCGATTAGCGACGTAAACGTGCTGAAATTTGCTGTGGAATACGTGGGGCGCTACCGCGAAAAGCAAGGCAGCATGAACAATGTAGACATAGAAGTTGAGGGCATAGACACTAAAGAGTTGATGGAGTCGCCGCAAAGGCTAGAGAAGATAGTAGACTACATAATTGCCAACCACGACCGAAAAACTCATTCGCGTGATTTTAACGCCATATTTGCAGTCAGTAGCATTGATGTACTAACCAAGTACTACGAGATTTTCAAAAGCCGAGAACACGGACTCAAAATAGCCACCATATTTACCTATGCCGCCAACGAGGAAGACAAAAATGCCGACGGGCTGCTAGATGAAGAAATACAGCTGGATATTTTTAACAAAATCAACCAACACTCGAGAGACAAGCTAGAGGGCTATATAGCTGACTACAACAAACTTTTTGGGACAAACTACACAACTAAAGACAGTAAAAGTTTTTACAATTACTACCGTGACATTGCTGAGCGGGTACGTAAACGCGATATTGATATATTGCTGGTAGTAAACATGTTCTTGACTGGCTTTGACAGCCCAAGCCTCAACACGCTGTATGTAGACAAAAATCTCCGCTACCACGGCCTTTTGCAGGCATATTCGCGCACAAACCGCATACTGAACGAACGTAAAAGCCAAGGCAACATTGTAGTCTTCCGCAATCTGAAGAAAGCTACAGACGATGCCATTGCGCTATTTGCCAACAAGAACGCTCAAGAAATAATCTTTATGAAACCCTACGAGGAATATCTGAAGATGTTTGACCAAGCACAGATAGAGCTACAAAAACTGGTTCCCACTCCCGCTGATGTTGATATTTTGTACGGCGAAGAACAGGAACTAGTGTTTGTAAGAAACTTTAGGGAATTACTTCGTATCAAGAACATCCTTTTGTCGTTTGCGGATTTTGAATTTGATCACACAGACATGCGTGAGCAAACATTTGAAGATTACAAAAGCAAATATTTGGATATATACGATAAGGTACTTTCTGATCATGAGAAGGAAAAGGTATCAATCCTTGAGGACGTTGATTTTGAGTTGGAGCTCATTCGTCGTGATGAAATCAATGTAAATTACATCGTAATGTTACTGGCACGACTTGTTGATGCAAGTAATGAACAAAAGGACAGGCTG
>MGCP01000045.1:21012-22504 GCA_001790455.1 Candidatus Saccharibacteria bacterium RIFCSPHIGHO2_02_FULL_47_12 | reverse complement strand
CAGCTCGAACTTGCACAAAGAAAAGTTTGACTTTAGCGAGATCAAAAAAACCTTTAGCACCCCAGAAAGCGCAAAGAGCTTTGTAGAAGCCACAGGCATAGACACCTATGCCGCAGCCATAGGCAACTTGCACGGCCAGTACCCGGTGCCAAAAATACTTGACCTAGAACTGCTGCAGCAAATAAGGGACGCTGTTGATTGCAATATATCTCTTCACGGTGGCAGTGGCACACCTGGGCATTACTTTCGGGGTGCCGTAAAAATAGGCGTAACTAAAGTAAACATAAACTCAGATATGCGCGTAGCATACCGTAAAACCTTAGAAAAAGTGCTAAAAGAAAACCCAGACGAGTACGCGGTGGTAAAGCTTATGGACGGTGTAATTGCAGCCGTCCAAAAAGTTGTAGAGACCAAAATAGACGTGTTTAATTCCTCTAACAAAGCTGTGATACACTAGGGTCAACGAAGGAAATAGGGGTGGAAGAAAAAGCAGACAAAAAAGACGTAGAAATACTAGCGGTGGGCGACATGGTTACCGACTGCTTCATAAGGCTTTTAGACGAATCCAGCCACACCTATTATAACGAAGAGGGTGCCTGGCTGAGCCTGCCGTTTGGTACCAAGATGCCGTTTGACCACGTAGAGGTTGTAGCAGCCGTAGGCAATGCGGCAAATGCTGCTGTGAGCTTTGCGCGCCTAGGGTTTAAAAGCGCACTCATGGCAAATATTGGCGATGACCGGCACGGTCGGGAAATGCTGCGCACACTACATGACAATAAGGTAGATACAGACTTTGTCAGGATCCAGCACGACAAAATAAGCAATTACCACTATGTGCTTTGGTACAAAGAAGACCGAACAATTTTGATCAAACATGAGCAGTACAAATACTACTGGCCGCATCTTAGGCGCGACGAAATTCCAGACTGGCTTTACTTTAGCTCTATTAGTGAACATGCACTGCCGTTTCATGATGACTTGGCTGATTGGCTAGATGACCACCCAGAGACCAAGCTGGCGTTCCAGCCTGGCACATTCCAAATGAAGGCCGGCACCGAACGTTTAAAACGCATTTACAAACACAGTGAGGTGTTGCTGCTTAACCGCGAGGAAGCGGCAGGGGTAAGCAACGGCAACCACGCGCGCCTAGACGATTTGTTTGACAAGCTGCACGCACTGGGGCCAAAGATTGTCGTTATAACCGACGGTCCGCACGGAGCATATGCTAGCGGTCCAGAGGGCAGGTTCAAAATGCCTAACTACCCAGATCCCAAACCTCCGTTTGAGCGTACTGGCGCGGGCGATGCGTTTTCTTCCACCTTTGTGGCTGCGCTGGCCAAGGGCAGCAACATAGAAGGCGCGCTGCAGTGGGCCCCAATCAATGCTATGAGCGTGGTCCAAAAGGTAGGCGCCCAAGCAGGGCTTTTAGAGCAGGAACAAATAGCCCGACTTCTAGAAAAGGCCCCGGATTGGTACAAACCAGAAAGACTCT
>MGCP01000045.1:20036-20983 GCA_001790455.1 Candidatus Saccharibacteria bacterium RIFCSPHIGHO2_02_FULL_47_12 | reverse complement strand
TAATCTATAAACAACTATGTCAAAGAGTTTAGCGGACCTGTTGGGTCTAGATGACCATCTGTCATTTGCGGAGACCATTAACGCACTTGAGTCTTCTAGTGGTTACCCCAGTGAAGACATTCGGCTATCTTCAGACATTAACCGATTGGTCCATCTAAAAACCAAAGAACTTGGCCTAGACCCGCGTGACAGCACCGAGCGAGAGCTGTTTCATGGCCTTCAGGAGCTTACGCGTTTGCACGACAGTTTTTTGGTCCGGGCCCTTGGTATTAGCGACCCAACAAACCCAGACGAAGTGGTAGAAAGGGTGGTAGAAACAGTCAAAAAAATGGACATACCACTAGATGGCTGGGCTCTAAAAACAAGCGTGGCCAAGCGGCTCATAAAATCTATTCCGCCAAAGAAGCTCATGAAAGAACTAGGCTACAAATCCCTAGACTCTATGCTTAAACGCGAGCAGATTGCCGCTATCTTTACAACCGCGTTTCATGTAGAAAACCAAGTTTGGGCAGATAGCCTAACCAAGCAATACAAATCTGTTATGCCGGGCGATTTTGAGCGTGTAAAAATAAACATTTTGGTACTTTCAGGCAAGCGATGGAACGGGGTTCGTGCCAAACTGGCTGCCCAGGGGCGTACGGTTATAGTTGGCAAACAATTGGGTGCGGTCGTGGCTGTGCCACCCCAGCGCGCTATGCAACCCGGATCTGCCCTGGCGTTTATAAGTTTGCTGCTGCATGCCATAAACTATCTGCGCTCATCTAGCAGCTATATTCAACTGCATCAGGTTAGGCCAGAGTTTGGAAAACGCATACAGGATGTGTTTGTAAATGCATCTCCGGTAGTAGCACATGTAAAGGGCCAACCCCTGGATTGGCATACTCTGGGGCGATACTTGGCGCGCGGCAACCAAGGCTATTGGCCAGAGGCATTTGATCCGCACTTGT
>MGCP01000045.1:17071-20008 GCA_001790455.1 Candidatus Saccharibacteria bacterium RIFCSPHIGHO2_02_FULL_47_12 | reverse complement strand
AGAAGACGCATTGTACAAGCTAGAGCCAGCCCTGAACTTTTGGAAAGGCTTGGACTACATTGGCCGGGGCAAGGCAGTGTCGTTTAATATGCTAGACAATTCATTGTCTTTGTCCAGAGACTCAGAATTTGGCAGGCATTACATAGGCCACATGCGGCGAAACCTATGGCAAGAGCTACTGGCGCGCTACATGGCATACGAGGGTATACGCGACGAAGTTATACGCCAGCTAGAGCAAGGCTCTACTTTGCTTGCCTCAAAAACACTGAAAGGGGCTGTTTAGGTTATGTACCAAATTTGCGTGTCTGGCGCAGCACGGGGGCCAAGTATGAAAGCCGGCGAAGATCTGGCCATAGCAGCTGGAGCAGCTATTGCTAGTGGTGGCCACGCGCTTCTAACCGGAGCCACCACCGGAATAGCCCACATAGCCGCAACAGCTTATAAAAAGGCTGGTGGTTCTATGAGCGTGGGCGTAAGCCCGGCAGCAACCAAGGTAGAGCATGTCATGAAGTACCGTCTGCCCACCGAGCCATTTGATGTGATTATATATACCGGCATGCATTATGTGGGGCGAGACGCCTTTCTTATAAATTCTGCAGACGCTGTAGTCAGTATTGGTGGGCGTTTGGGCACCATGCACGAAGCAATGATAGCCATAGAAACAGACACGCCAATTGGTTTTTTAGAGGGTGCAGGTGGCACAGGAGCCGAAATAAAAGACGTGCTTAAAGCCGCCGGGCGCGAACCAAACGAAAGAATTATGTTTGACCATGGGCCAGAAGAGTTACTAGCAAGGCTAACCAAACTACTCGAGCAAGAATATGCTCGTTACAAAGACTTATATTAATTAAAGGGGGGCGATATGTATAAACTTAAAAACAACCAAAAAGGTTTTGGCGTATGGGAGCTTTTGCTGCTGCTACTGCTGATCTTGTTGCTAATACTTTTGGGCTTGTGGGTATGGCAACAAGGCAAAAACAACGATCAAGCTCAGCCGGCCAGTGACAACCAGTCTAGTAGCGAGCAGCAAAAACCCGAGGAAAAACAAACAAAATATCTGGAAATAAAAGAGTGGGGCGTGAAGGTTGAGCTAGACGACGCAACAACCGATGCATACTACGTCATGCAAAACGGATACGCATACGTATCGCTCAGCTCCATAAAAGATACCGACGAATGTGCTGCAGAAAAAACCGGCATAGTAGCGGTCAGCAAGGTGTCCAAGGATGAGGTCGACCCTATGTTAGACAAAACATATGAGCAGCATATAAATGATGGAGGCAGCGGAGTCATAATTGGCAACAACGTCTATCTCATGACTCGTTCCCAGGCGTATTGTTCAGAAGACGCGGCGGTACAGGCCAAGCAACAAAAGGCATGGGACAGCTTTTTGGCCAAATCCAAGTCTATGCAAACCCTGTAGCCTGCTAAAATTAGTGGGTGAGCACAAAGTTTCGGCTGTCTTCTAAATACAAACCCACCGGCGACCAGCCGGCGGCTATTGCGGCATTGACCAAGGGCCTAGCAAAAGACGTCAAAGAGCAAACCCTGCTGGGTGTAACTGGCAGTGGCAAGACTTTTACTATGGCCAATGTCATCCAAAACGTCCAAAAACCTACATTGGTACTCAGCCACAACAAAACCCTGGCCGCCCAGCTATATAACGAATTCAAACATTTCTTTCCAGACAACGCGGTGCATTACTTTGTGAGCTATTTTGACTACTACCAGCCAGAGGCTTATATGCCGCGTACCGATACATACATAGAAAAAGACAGCGACATAAACGAAGAAATTGACCGGCTGCGCCACGCAGCTACAGACGCGCTGCTAAGCCGCAAAGACGTTATCATTGTGGCCAGCGTATCATGCATTTACGGCATTGGCTCGCCTTCGGATTACAATCAGCTAAGTATTAGTTTGAAGCGCGGCGAACGCATAGTGCGCGACAAGTTGCTAAGGCGGTTGACTGACATCCAGTACCAGCGCAACGACATAGACTTTCACCGCGGCACGTTCCGCGTACGAGGTGATGTAATAGACGTATTTCCAGCCGGCGAAGAGTTTGCCTACCGCGCCGAGCTGTTTGGCGACGAACTAGACCGGTTGACAAAGATAGACCCGTTAACTGGCGAGGTGCTGGGCAAACCATCTGAAGTCCGCATATTTCCAAGCTCTCACTTTGTAACCCCAGAAGACAAGCTAAAGACAGCACTAGCTAAAATCCAAGACGAGCTAAACGCGCGGCTGGCTTACTTTAAAAAGCACGGCCAATTACTGGAAGCCCAGCGGCTGGAGCAGCGGACAAAGTTTGACCTAGAAATGCTAGAGCAAACCGGGTTTGTAAAAGGCATAGAAAATTACTCTAGGTACCTGACTGACCGCGAACCTGGCGAGCAGCCAGCCACGCTGCTAGATTATTACCCAGATGATTTTTTGATGTTTATAGACGAAAGCCATATGACCATTCCACAGGTGCGCGGCATGTACAACGGTGACCGCGCGCGCAAAGAAGTGCTGGTAGACTACGGCTTCCGCCTATCCAGTGCGCTAGACAATCGCCCGCTGACCTTTACGGAGTTTGAAAAGCATGTAAACCAGGTGGTATATGTTAGCGCCACACCGGCAGAGTACGAACTTTCACGCAGCCCTAAACCGGCAGAGCAAATCATCCGCCCCACAGGCCTGCTAGACCCGCCCATAGAGGTTCGCCCCATAGACGGTCAAATTGATGACCTTATAGCAGAAATCAGAAGCGCGGTAGAAAGACGTCACAGGGTGCTTGTGACAACGCTCACAAAACGCATGTCAGAGGACCTAACCGATTATCTAAAAGAACTAAACATAAAGGTTACCTATCTGCATAGCGACATAGAAACGCTAGAGCGCACAGACATACTGCGCGACCTGAGGCTGGGTGTCTATGACGTAGTGGTA
>MGCP01000045.1:15893-17054 GCA_001790455.1 Candidatus Saccharibacteria bacterium RIFCSPHIGHO2_02_FULL_47_12 | reverse complement strand
CCATACTAGATGCAGACAAAGAAGGATTCCTTCGCAGCGAGCAAGCGCTGATACAGACCATAGGCCGGGCGGCCCGGCACGTAGACGGCCGCGTGCTAATGTATGCAGACCACGTAACCGGCAGCATGCAGCGCGCCATGGACGAGACAAACCGCAGGCGCAAGATTCAAAAAGCGCATAACAAAAAGCACGGCATTACCCCCACCGGCATATCTAAGGCGGTAGAGGCTAGTATGCGACCAGAGCTAGACGAAGAAGCCAAAAAAGCCAAACTGGATCTAAAGAAAATACCAAAAGATGAATACGGCAACCTCATAAAAGACTTAACTTCTCAAATGAATCTGGCATCCGCCAACCTAGAGTTCGAAAAAGCCGCCGAACTTAGAGATATAATCACCGACATCAAAACCAAGCTATAACACAAAACTCCCATTTACAGGTGCCACCCTGTAAGCCTCCTGTAAGCCCGAAAGCCTGAGATCCAAACTGCAGTTTATTTATAAAATACGCTATAGCGCAGAATATAAATAGATAGGCAATTGTTTTGCTGTTTGTAATACGTTCGAAAAAGCCGCCGAACCCCGCGATATAATTGCCGACATAAAATCCAAACTCGTAGATAAATAATGTCCACTCCTCTATGAATTCTATGGATGACGGAGTAACTAAACATTGGGTTTATCTACTGAGCCAACAACAATCTCACCGGTATACTTAAAGGGACCAAATAGTATCTCTGGTTCGGGTTTGCTCATTCGTTTATCGCCCCGTTCATTGTCGGAATAGTAACTTTCCAATGTACTCCTAGGAGCAATAGTGTAGTGAAGTGCGTGCCAAGGGCTTTTAGACTTTCCGTTGCGCCATATAGATTTAGGAGCATAAGTTACCAATAACTCAGCATGCGGACCGTTTATCTGTTCTGCTAGCCATGGTTCATCAAAAACACTACTTGCTAACAGAAAGTCCTTCTTGTGGATTATTGGGAGCCCAACAGGTTGGTTTAGTGTCGGAGACTCAACCAGTAGATATCCGTACGGCTGAGTCTTTGTACTTGCATGAACTTGCCCGTCGGGCGTTATAACGGTTTTACTCCTGTCAAAATCTAACACTCTAAAAACCATCTCTACTATATCAACCCATTCAATATGCTTTCCGATCTCA
>MGCP01000045.1:8709-15827 GCA_001790455.1 Candidatus Saccharibacteria bacterium RIFCSPHIGHO2_02_FULL_47_12 | reverse complement strand
AAAAACTTGCCAGCTTTTATCAGCAAGATTTTTAATAACAGTTTTGCTAGTTGCCTCATCCTTTTTCTCAGCCGCCACAGATAAATCTTTTAAGAGTTGTTTTATTTCTGGGTCTTCTTCTTTTTCAATAAGTTGACTAATTGGGGTAACGCTAACAGATACTTGCTGGTTTTGATTTACAGTTACAACCACAGGCGGCTTAGTTTTGGTGCTATTTTGTGCTCCAAATCCGTATTCTTGTTCTAATCTGGAAACGAGCGAACCAATTTTAGATCGTGCGGACTGTGAATCATAATAATCATCCCATTGGTACTCTTTAGTGAGCTTATGTCGCGAATAATCTGTATTTGTTTGTTTGGACAAATCATCAACAGTAGAGTTGTAGTGAGCACCTATTGACGAAGAATAGTTGCCTTGTTCTACAGGGGCAAGTTGGCTTAGGATGCCATATATCTCACCGTATAAACTTTTAATTCTTTGATGATTAACTTCGGCCACATAACTATTATGCGCCCGGGAGATTAAAAACAGAAGAGTTTAATATAGTCTGCCGCCGAGGGGGACGACTTTGGTTGGCTCTATGAGAATGCAGTTGCCGTCTTTGTCTGGTACGCCCAGGGTCAATACTTCTGAAACGGCTGGGCCAATTTGGCGGGGAGGGAAATTGACCACGCCTAGCACCAGCTTGTCTTTTAAATCTTCTTTGGTGTAGTTCGTCGGTAACTGTGCGCAAGACTTTTTAATGCCAAGCTCTTTGCCAAAGTCTATATTTAGCTTGTAGCTGGGCTTGCGTGCTTCCGGAAAGTCCTCAACCCCTACAACCTTGCCAACCCGCACATCTAACTTCTCAAAATCTTCATAAGTTGCCACAACTCAATTATATGCCTTGGAGTATAAAAACAGCGAGTTGTATTAACTATTCTGTGCGTTGAGCTGTTGTTGAATTTGTATATTTAGAGAAACCGCGTCAGGATAGGATGTTACTTGCGTAAGGCCAGTGTAACCTACGGCAATATGGCAGTTTCTTCCCTCATCTTCAATGAAAAATGATTCTCTTTTTTTGCCAGGCGTGAAAACTGTTCCATCTTCTGTCAGAAGTACAGCATGGGTACCCCAGTATCCTTCTTCGTGAGAGACGCCATAGCCGGAAAAACTACTACCTTCTACATAGTAAGTTTCTACACCGTATAGTGGAATTGCTGGCAAACTGAATTCGTGAGCGTAATAGCCTGTATGTTGCGGTACATAAATCAAAGTTTCTTTCATGGCCGATGTTAGAGCGCGATGTGCGAGATGGCCTAATGCGCTCCTTATCCTTTGGTCAATGCGCGCAGAAGCATGTGCAAAATCCACCATAGTAACCAGGTCGGGTCGTTTTTCAAAAAGCTGGTGTACTAGCTCGGGAAGCGACTCCTGTATAGCGAGTATTTCTTCAAAGCTACTCTTTGGTTTAACTTTGTGTTTGTGCCTCTGGTTTATTGCTAACTCAGAAGGTGGAATGTACCTACCCATGGATGCCTCCTAACGCTCTTTATATATAGTTTCAACTATAACTACGAAAATGCAAGCATGAGCAAAAAAGTATCGGGTAGGTTGAAAGCGGGTCTATAATTAAAGTATGGCAGAGATACTTTTGGTAAGACACGCAAAATCGTATGCTAATCAGCGTGATTTTACGGCTTTTGGCAACGTGGACTCGCCCCTGGTAGAAAAGGGCGTAAAACAAGCACAGGAATTAGCAGAAGTTCTTAAAAACCAATACGGAATAATTCCATCTGAATATGATCTGCCTGTAGTTTCCTCTGAGTTTGTTCGTCCACAACAAACAGCACAAATTGCAGGATTTAAAAAAGTGCATATACACCCTGTAATTAACGAAGCAGAATTTGATAGGACCGTAATGGGGGTTCCTGACCCTGTGGCAAAGCATGCAAGGGAGAGGTGGGCACCAGATGAAACGCGCGAGCGCGCAAAGCGCCTGATAGAAATTATTAGAACCGGCGAGCTTAACTACACAATTTTCTTCACGCATGGACTGTTTATAGCCGCTACATTATTGGAGCTGTCTGAAGAAGCGCAAGCAAATGGGCACCGACTTGGTCATGAGTTCACCGAAGACCGCGGTTTCATTCCGCGGCTAGCAACAATTACGCCAGTAGAAATCTAAAACAGATAGGTTTGGTGGTATAATATGCAAATACTATGGGCAAACTTACGCGAGAAGATGTCTTAAAATTGGCTCGTTTAGCCAAATTAGAGCTTACAGATGGGGAAGTTGAGAAGTTTAGGGGTGAAATCAGCGAAATTTTAGCCTATGTGGAGCAACTACAAAAAGTAGAAGTTGATGATCTGGAGCCTACATATCAGGTAACGGGTCTAAAAAACGTGACGCGCGAAGATGAGGTAAAAGATTACAAGACTACTCCTAAGGATCTACTAAAGAACGTTCCGGCCGCTCAAGACAACCAAATCAAAGTTAAACGGGTGTTAGCATGAGCCAGTGGGGTTCTGTATCTAGTCTTGTTAAAGACGTCCAAACTCGCAAGCGCACTGCTAAAGAGCTGGTGCAGCAGTCACTAAAAACCATAAAAGTAAACGAAGATTATAAGGCTATAATCGCCACCACAGAGGAGCGGGCACTAAAGAGGGCCGATGAAATTGACAGGCAAATTGCCCAGGGCGAGGACGCTGGCAGGCTAGCCGGAGTACCGTTTATAGCCAAAGACAACTTTTTAGCATTTGGCGCAGACACTACTGCCGCTAGCAATATTTTGAAAGGCTTTGACACGCCCTACCAGGCAACTGCCATAGAACGGCTAGAAGCAGAAGGGGCCATTTGTGTGGCCAAGGCCAACCTAGATGCCTTTGCTCATGGGTCTAGCACAGAAAACAGCGACTTTTTTGCCACGCACAACCCACACGACAAAACCAGGGTTCCCGGCGGCAGCTCTGGCGGATCGGCTGCAGCCGTGGTGTTAGACATGGCGCCGTTTGCACTGGGTACAGACACAGGCGGATCTATCCGCCTGCCGGCAGCCTTTTGTGGTGCTGTGGGTTATAAACCTACGTATGGGCTGGTGTCGCGCTACGGCGTAATAGCTATGGCCAGCAGTACAGATGTGATTGGCCCGCTCACTAGGAGCGTAGAAGACGCAGCCTTGGTGCTAGATGTAATGGCGGGCAAAGACGAGTTTGATTCCACGACCATCGAACGAGGCAAAGAAGGCTATACGGACTTGGCAGGTAACCTAAAAGGCAAAAAAATAGGGTTAATTAAAGAGTATTTTGATGGGCTTGATGAAGATGTAAAAAAGGTTATAGATGCCGCTACTATAAAGCTTAAAAAAGCAGGAGCCGAAGTAGTAGAAGTCAGCATGCCCTCACTGCCCCTAGCTTTGGCTGTTTATTACATTATTTGCCCGGCAGAGGTTAGCAGCAACCTATCACGATACGATGGCCAACGCTTTGGTTTTAGTGCCAAGGACGTAAAAGACATAGACGAAAGCTACAAGAAATCGCGCAGCCAAGGGTTTGGCAGCGAGGCCAAACGGCGAATCATGATAGGAGCTTATGTGCTTTCTAGTGGGTATTACGACGCCTACTACAAACGCGCCCAAACGGTCAGGACCAAGCTTATAAACGAGTTTAAAGAGGCATTTAGTAACGTAGACTTTTTGCTGGGGCCAACCGCGCCATCTACAGCTTTTAAAATAGGACAAAACACAGATGACCCGCTAAAAATGTATTTAACTGATATTATGACAGTTGCAGTAAACTTGGTTGGCGTGCCGGCAATTAGTGTTCCTGCCGGTGAAATAAGTGGCTTGCCGGTAGGCTTGCAGCTGATCGCGCCCCAAAAGAAAGACAGGGAATTGTTAGAAATGGCAGATAAAACAGAGGAGTTGCTCAAATGACCGAAAAGGCAGTGCTGGGTTTGATGGTGGGTGTTTTTGCATTATTAGTTATCGCTTTTTTCTCTATAAAATTTATTAAACGCTACAGGCGCAAGGGCTACTTTAAGCGTCACTGGCAAGACCTGCAAAAATACTGCGCCAGCAAAGAAACCTGGCCACTGGCAGTTATTACCGCAGACAAGCTGCTAGACGAAGCACTTAAGAGAAAAAAGTTGAAGGGCAAAAGCACCGGCGAGCGCCTGGTGAGCGCGCAGCGCATTATGAGCGACAACGACACAATTTGGTTTGCCCATAATCTGGCAAAAAAGTTAAAAGACGAGGCAGCCATACGTTTGAAACAGTCTGATGTTAAAAAGTCACTACTAGGCTTTTTGCAGGCCCTTAAAGATTTGGGAGTGATGGAGTAATGTTCAATGTTCAATGTTCAATGTTCAACGAATGCATGAATTTCCAATGTTTTAATGTATTAAATCATTACCTGATTGACTATTCATTGACAATTGTACATTGCAACTTGAGCATTGCGAGGGAGGTATGAAATACATTCCGAGCATTGGCATAGAATGCCACGTTCAGTTAAATACGCACACCAAACTTTTTGCGGCTGTGGGTAACGATGCCCGAAATGCCGAACCAAATACGCTAATTAGTCCTATTTGCCTAGGATTACCGGGTACATTGCCGGTGCTTAACCAGGCTGCTGTAGACAAGGCAGCCAGGTTTGCATTTGCAGTCAACTCTAGACCAGAAAAACACAGTATTTTTGAGCGCAAGCATTACTTTTACCCAGATTTGCCCAAAGGCTACCAGATTACCCAGCTCAGCCAGCCAATTGTAAAAGGCGGGCATGTAGAAATAGATCCGCCAGCTGGCGGAGGTGGCCAAACCAAAATAGTCCGCCTTAACCGCGTGCAGTTAGAAGAAGACGCCGGCAAAAACACCCACCCAGATGGCAAAGATTACAGCTTGGTAGACCTAAACCGGGCCGGCACGCCGCTGCTAGAGATTGTGAGCGAGCCAGACATAGAGTCTGCCGAGCAAGCCAAAGCATATGTGCGTGAGCTATACCTGCTAGTGCGCTACTCAGACGTGGGCGACGCCGACCTTTACCATGGCAACATGCGCTTTGACGTAAACGTTTCAGTTAGCAAAGACCCAAACAAGTTGGGAACACGCACAGAAACAAAAAACCTAAACAGTTTTAAGAGCGTAGAAAAGGCAGTAGAGTACGAGATAAAACGCCAAACAGAGCTGCTAGAAAATGGCAAAAAGATTGTCCAGGAAACCCGCGGCTGGGACGATGCCAAGCAAAAAACCTTCGCTCAACGCGGCAAAGAAGAGGCTCATGACTACCGCTACATGCCAGAGCCAGACATTCCGCCAGTTGAGCTAAGTGAAGATTACATAAAGGATGTGGAGGCCTCTATGCCAGTTTTACCCAGGCAGTGGCGAGAGCGCCTAGAAAGCCTAAAGCTTAACCCTGACCACATAGAAACTTTGCTAGAGGCAGAAGTAGAAGACGAGCGCTTTAGTTACCTGCCATTAATTGAAGAGAGCATAAAAGACAAAGAACACGCAAAGTTTTTGGCAAATTACTTTGTGAACATAGAGATACCCATGAGGCGCGGTGGCAAGGTAGATGAAGACCTAAAAGACGCCGTGCGTGCAGAGATTTATGCAGAAGTTTATGAGTTGCTAAAAAGCGGCAAACTAAGTTCCACTAGCGCCAAAAGTTTGCTAACTAGCTTGCTAGGCCAGGCAGCAAAACCAGAAAATATAGAGAAATTCGCGCAGGAACAGGGCTATATACAGGTGTCTGACGAAGGCGAAATTGCCAAAATTGTAGAAGAAGTTTTAGGTGAAAATCCACAAGCCGCAGCAGATGTAAAAGCCGGCGAGCTAAAAGCCATAGGCTTTTTAGTTGGCCAAGTCATGAAAAAATCGCTTGGCAAAGCCAACCCAGAACTGGCGCAAAGACTTATCAAAAAGCAATTAGACATATAGGTTATAATGTAGCTTATGGGAACCAGTGAGGATGTTCTGGTCGTAATCTTGTCTACTTTTCTTGCTATTTTTTTATTGCTGGGCATTGTGGCGCTTATCAAGGTTATCCAGCTGCTAAATAGGCTCAAGCACGTGGCAGAAACAGCCGAACAGATTGCGGATAAAGCAGAGGCTGCTGGTGAATTCTTTCAGAAGGCAGCTTCCAGAGTAGCGATCACTCGATTAATTGGTAATATTGTTAAAACTGTAAAAAGCAGAGATGACAAGGAGGGTAAATGAAAGACAAAACCAAAAAAATTGCCCTTGGGGCTGCCATTGCCGGCGCGGTAGGTTATGTTGCCGGCATTCTAACTGCTCCTAAAAGTGGCAAAGAAACTAGGAAAGACATAGAAAAGACCACCACTAAAGCCTGGAGCGAGACAGAGAAAACACTCAAATCTGCCCATAGCGAACTAAATGATTTGCTGGAAAAAGCCAAAAAAGAGGCAGGCCCCCTAAAAGACAAAGCCAAAAAGGGATTAGATGAGGCTGTGGTTGCTGCGGTAGCTGCCCAAAAAAAAGCTAGGGAAGTTTTGTCACTGGCACACGAGGGCGCAACAGACGACAAAGAACTGGACAAAGTTGTAAAAGACGTGACCAAAGCGATTGACGATCTAAAAACTTATCTTACAAAAAATCAAAAACCCAGCAAGTAGCGCCTCATAAAGCTATGGCAACGAAAACAGATATCAAGCCAAAAGATTTCGTTCACTTGCATAACCACACCCAGTACAGTCTGCTAGACGGGCTTACCAAAATTCCCCAGTTAATGGACAAGGTAAAAGCAGACGGTATGGAGGCTGTTGCTATCACCGACCACGGCACTCTGTCTGGCGCAATTGAGTTTTATCAGGCTGCCAAGAGTGCAGATATAAAGCCGGTCTTAGGTATGGAAACATATGTAGCAGCAAGGACCCATAAAGACAAAGACCCAACCAAAGACAAAACCCCGTGGCACTTGACGCTGCTAGCCATGAATAACCAGGGCTATCAAAACCTCATGCAGCTTTCTACCATAGCTAACTTAGAGGGTTTCTATTACCGTCCTCGGGTAGACCACGATTTGCTAGAAAAACATAACGAAGGCCTAATAGTGCTTAGCGGCTGCATAGGCGGCGAGGTGGGCGACGCACTTAGAAACAACCAATACGACCAGGCAAA
>MGCP01000045.1:1346-8608 GCA_001790455.1 Candidatus Saccharibacteria bacterium RIFCSPHIGHO2_02_FULL_47_12 | reverse complement strand
TAGCTGTTACAGAGCAAACGTTTAAGCTTGCCAAAGAGCTAGATATACCTTGTGTTGTAACCTGTGACGCGCATTATTTAAAACACGAGGACCAGGAAGCGCACGAGGTCTTGTTGTGTGTACAAACCGGTTCATACCTAGACGACGAAAACCGTATGAGCTTGAGCGACTTTCACCTGCATGTAACTGATCCCAAAGAAATCATAAAACGCTGGGGAAAGACTCACCCAGAACTTATTACTAACACACGCGTTATAGCCGACCGATGCAACGTAGAAATTGAACTTGGCAAGTACCTTATACCAAAGTTTCCTGTGCCAAAAGGCCAAACCGAAAAAAGCTACTTGGAGCAATTGACCTACCAGGGGCTAGTGAACCGATATACCAAATTTAAAAGTGATGCCAAAACCATAGCTGCACAAAAGAAGGTTCTGGACGTAGCAGTGGTAGAACGAGCGCAGTACGAGCTGGGCGTAATAGAGCGTATGGGGTTTGCAGGCTATTTCTTGATAGTCCAGGATTTTATAAATTGGGGCAAAGATAAAGGCATAGTTTTTGGTCCAGGTCGTGGCAGTGGTGCTGGTTCAATTGTGGCGTTTGCTCTGCGCATAACAGAACTGGATCCGCTAGAGTACGATTTGCTGTTTGAGCGGTTTCTAAACCCTGACCGAATTTCTATGCCTGACTTTGATATAGACATTCAAGACAGCCGAAGAGACGAGGTTATTGATTACTGCGTAGACAAATACGGGCGCGAACGCGTGGCAAACATTGTTACGTTTGGCCGCATGGCAGCCAGAAACGCAGTGCGTGATGTAGCAAGGGTTTTGCAGGTGCCGTACGCAGAGGCGGACCGCCTGGCAAAGATGATCCCGCCACCGGTACAAGGTCGGCATACTCTACTGGCGGAATCACTAAAGTCAAACTCTGAGCTAAAAAATGAATATAAACAAAACGAGGTAGCAAGGCGGGTGTTTGATCTGGCGGTGCAACTAGACGGCACTATTCGCAGCCATGGTGTACATGCCGCAGGCGTGGTGATTGCGCCAGACGACATAGTAAAGTTCACCCCGCTAGAAATGGCTCAAAAGGGCGTGGTTGCCACCCAATATTCTATGGGCCCGGTAGAAGACCTGGGCCTGCTAAAAATGGACTTTTTAGGTTTATCTAACCTAACAATCATAAAAAACGCGCTGCGTATTATAAAAAAAGTTTATGGCAAGAATATAGACATAACCCAGATACCACTGGACGACCAAAAAACCTTTGGGCTTTTGCAGCGCGGCGAAACAACTGGCGTGTTTCAGCTGGAATCATCTGGTATGAAACGCTACCTCAAAGAGCTCAAACCGACCGTGTTTGAGGACATTGTGGCCATGGTGGCGCTTTATCGCCCGGGCCCAATGCAGTGGATAGAAGACTTTATAGCCAGAAAACACGGGCATCGAAAAATTGAATACATACACCCAGCCATGGAGGCGGCGCTAAAAACCACGTATGGGGTGATTGTTTACCAAGAGCAAGTCATGCAAATAAGCATAGACTTGTGCGGTTTTACCGGCGGCCAAGCAGATACCTTGCGCAAAGGTGTGGGCAAAAAAATCCCATCGGTACTGGCCAAGCTAAAGACAGATTTCATAGAAGGTGCCATTAAAACATCTGGCGCTGAGCGAAAAGCCATGGAAAAGTTTTGGAGCCAGCTAGAAGATTTTGCCGCTTATTGCTTTAATAAGTCTCACGCTGCTTGCTACGCACTGATTGCCTACCAAACGGCCTACCTAAAAACGCATTTTCCCGCGGCATTTATGTCTGCCCTCATGACCAGCGATTTTGACAATACAGACCGGTTAGCCATAGAAATAAATGAGTGTAAACATATGGGCATAGAGGTTTTGCCGCCAGACGTAAACCAGTCATTTGTAGAGTTTGCAGTGGTGCCAGACAAAAATCAGATTAGATTTGGCATGGCGGCAATTAAAAACGTTGGAACCTCTGCGGTAGAAGAGATACTACGGGCTCGTGAAGAAGTAGGTGGGTTTAAGAGCCTAGAGGATTTCTTAAACCGTGTAAATACGTCCACTGTAAATAGAAAGAGCATGGAAAGCCTTATAAAAGCTGGAGCATTTGATAGTTTTGGGGCTAGGCATACGCTTCTTGCCAACATAGATGTCTTGCTGGCTTATGCCTCGCGGTCACAAAAACAACGTCTAAGCGGCCAGACTGACTTGTTTGGCAATGAAACCAGCACAAATACATCTAGCACCAAGCTGTTTTTGCAGCCAGTTAGTGAAAACGATATCCCCCCCAACCAGCAATTGCAGTGGGAGAGGGAACTGCTAGGCCTATACTTATCTAAACACCCACTTGAGGACCACGCGGATAAGCTAGAAAAACTTGCGGCAAAGATAAGCTCTTTATCGAACAAACCAGAAGATTCCAAGGCAACAATTGGCGGAGTCGTAGTCGAAGCAAAAGAAATTACCACCAAAAAAGGACAAAAAATGGCATTTGTGACCATGGCTGACGAAAGCGGCGAAATAGAAGTGGTTGTTTTTCCGGGCAAATACCAACAAAACGCGCAGTTGTGGCAAAGGGACGAAGTCCTAATAGTCAACGGCAAGGTAAGCCGCAAGGGCTCACGCGGTGATGGTCCAAAAATAATTGTAGAAACCGCAAAGAACATTAACGATGCCAAAGATACAGGCGGCCCGGCACGGACTTACACCACTGCACCGGCTTCGGTTGAGCCGCCAAAGGTATATATTCGTTTGCAAGACGGACAAGACAACGATACTCTTTTGCTTTTAAAACAAGTAATAGATGGCAACCAGGGCGACACCGAAATAGTCTTGGTGCTGGGCGAATCATCGAACAAGCAAGTCATAAAGCTCCCCATGAAAATGCATCACTCAGACGAAGCATTGTCGAACCTACATGAAGTAGTGGGTAAAGAAAACGTTCGTTTGCAGTAAAAATAATCTACTTTTACTAAGACGGTGCACAAGGCAATTAACGGATAAAGCCGGCTGATTGCGTAAACGTAATTACTACGCCCACAAATGCAATCACGGTGGCGTCAAACGCCAGGTGGTGCAGTACAAACCTCTCACCTCGCACAAACATGCGCCTGAACGCCAGCCCATGTTTTAGGGCGAGTATAAATACAGCGGCTATAGATGCAACCGTAAGTGTAGACGCTACCCAAGGTATAGCTCCTGCCGTAAAAGCTTGAATGCGCGATATAGATCGGGTAGAGGGCTCTACAGCCGCTGTCTGGCTGGTATTTACTGGTTGTTCTGAGGGTTTTTCGGCCTCTTTGGCTACTTCTGGCTGGGGTGCTGGTGTGGGCTCGGGTGTGGGTGCAGGGGTAGATTTTTTGGTGGTTGTTTGAGATGGCTGCGCAGCGGCTGGTGCAGGGCTGGCAGAGGCAGACAATACAGCCGGCTTGCCATACATGGCAACCACAACTGTTTCTTCGCCGTCGCTGTTAAAGTTAGACGAATTGGCAAATCCAAAGCCAACTTCTGTAAACGAGCTGTCTAGCAAGTTTGCCTTGTGCGGTGGGCTGTTCATCCATCCGGCTACCGTGTCGTCGCTAGTTAGAAACCCATACGCCAGGTTTTCACCGGCTTTTTGGTAATTATAACCGGCGTTACTTATAAATACCCAGGGTTCCTGTCCGTCTGGAGTATTATGCGACCAGTAGTTACGCGCCACCATATCGTTGGCTTTGGCCTGGGCGGCTTGGTTTAGCTGTGAGTTTAGCGAGAGTGCCGCAGAGCCGTTGCCAGCACGGTTGGAGTTGGTAGAAGACAGCAGACTAGAAATGCTCATGCTGGTGGCATAGGGCAGGGTGGCTCCCTTTCGGCTAGAGTGCCAGTTAAAGTTAAACAGCAAGCCAATTATTACAATAAAGACCAAAGGTAAATAAGGCCAATACACCTGTGCAAATTGTTTTGTTTGTTTTTGGTGTCTGCCGTGTCGTTTTTGTTGGTGATGAGCTTGCCTTGCTCTGGCAACCATAACCATTACTTTAACCTAATTTAAAAGAATCTGCAATGAAATAGGGCCATGGCTGCTGCCTGAACCACATTAAACGATTCTTTTTGGCCAAACATTGGAATTTCCAGTGTTTTATCGCAAAGGTCTAAAACCTCTGGCTCTATGCCTTCCACTTCTCTCCCCACAATAATGGCGATCTTTGCAGGCACTTTATAAGACGGGAGTTCTATGGAGCCAGAAGTTTGTTCTAAGGCGCAGATAGTAAAACCATCATTTTTTAGTTTTGTTATCACATCTTTTATGTTTTCAAAATGGTTCCAGCTTGCCAGCCTTTCTGCGCCTAGCGCAGTTTTGGCAATTTGTTTATTTATCTTGTTAGCTAGGTGTGGCAGGCGCGGATCATTCTTTGCCAAAGGAAAAGGCGTATAGCCAGTTAGATAGACGTATGCTACACCTAGTCCTTCCGCAGTACGCAACAAAGATCCAACATTGTGGGTGCTGCGCAGATTGTGCGCAATAAGAACAATCTTCCTCATGCTCCAGATTGTAAATTCCAAATCACAAATAACAAAATCCAAAAGAATTCCAAAGACTATAGAGTTTGGGATTTGAGCATCGTACAATATTTGATTTCTGACGCTTGGTATTTGTCATTTATCATTGTAACCGTTAGCGGTTATAATGATTGGTATGTCACAAGATGCCAGGCTGATAGAAGAGCAGTCTACCCAAAGGCGTGCCCGAATTTTGGGTATGAACTATACAGATACGTCGCAGATTGCAAACAAGCAGTTGTTTAAAGACATTTTGGATGTGCCAGAGCTATACCAGCTAAAAGTAATTCCTCTGCGGGCAGACGAACACAACATTATCTTTGGCGTTACCACTACCACGTCCAAACAAACAATGGACCAAGTTCGCGGACGGTTTGCCGACCAACGCATAGAATATTCGCTCATTTCAGACACCGGCTTTCGCGACTACATGCGCCTTTATGATCCACCAAAACAAGTAGTCTACCACGACATAGAGCTAAACAGCGCGGGCAACCAAGACCTGGTAAAGCTGGTGTCGTCTACGCTAGAACAAGTGCGTGCCGATGATATGTTGGGTTATATGGTCCAACAAGCCCATAAGCTGGCTGCGTCTGACATTCATTTGGAAAACCAAGCCAAATCTGCGCGTATAAGATTTAGGATAGACGGCGTGCTGCACCCAATTGCCAACCTTAGCTTTGAGCGGGTTCGCATGCTGATTTCTGCCATAGCCAGCGCGGCAAATATTTCTACCAGCAGCAACGAGCCGCAGCAGGGCCACATAGCCCGCCACGTGCGCATGGCAGACGGTGCAGAGGTAGACATAAACCTGCGCGTAGAAACAGTTCCGGCCATAAACGGCATGGATATTGTCATGCGCCTTTTCAATATGAGCCAGGAACTTTATGATCTGGAAAAACTAGGCTTGTCGCCCAAAGAACACGAGGTTGTAGGGGGCATTATAAAAAAACCAAGCGGGCTAGTCATGGCAGTTGGACCGACAGGGTCTGGCAAAACCACTACGCTTTACTCAATTTTAAATTCGCTAAATAGCAGTGAGCGAAAAATCATCACCATAGAAGACCCGGTAGAGTACCAGTTTGAAGGCATTACGCAAATTTCCGTAACCAGCAAACCAGGCCAAGACGCCAACTTTGCAGAAAAGTTAAGGGCAGTGCTTAGGCTTGACCCAGATGTAGTAATGATTGGCGAGATCCGCGACACAGACACAGCCAAAACCGCCCTGCAGGCGGCTCTGACTGGCCACTTGGTGCTGTCTACCTTTCATGCAGGCTCAGCGGCGGCTGCTCTTACAAGGCTTATGGATGTTATAGAGGGCAACCCTTTGTTTATATCGTCTATTCGGTTGGTAATGGCGCAGCGTTTAGTGCGCAAACTAGATGATTCTACCAAGCAAGCCTACATGCCAGACGAGAACACTAAATTGAGAATCTCAAAAATAATTGAAACGTTACCGACAGACATCGAGCGACCAAGCCTAGACAACTTGCAGCTTTATAAACCTGGCAGTTCACCGGATAACCCCTATGGTTACCGTGGACAGTTAGCAGTGCGCGAACAGTTTGTAATGAGTGGCCCCTTAGTGGAGCTACTAAAGAGCAACAGCAAGCTTTCTACAGAAGACATAGAAGCCGCCGCAATCAAAGGTGGTATGGCTACCATGCTGCAAGACGGCATATTAAAAGCCATCCAAGGCCAAACTACCCTCGAAGAAGTCTATAGAGTAATTGGTTAGACAATTACTTTGGCAATAGATGGGACTAGGCGTGGGTCGAGGACGCTGGGGATTATTTCTTCGGCTGAAGGGCTTTCAACCAGGCTAGCAATCACTTCGGCGGCGGCTATTTTGTGCTGATCGGTTATCTTTTTGACACGGTTATCCAGCGCACCGCGGAATATGCCAGGGAAGGCCAGGGCGTTGTTTACCTGGTTTGGAAAGTCACTGCGTCCTGTTGCCATAATGGCAACTCCTGCCTTTTTTGCAACATCAGGCATAATTTCTGGCTCAGGGTTGGCCATGGCAAATACCACGGGGTCTTTGGCCATAGTGCCAATCATTTCGGGGGTGAGTAAGCCTGGTTGTGATACACCTATGAAAATATCTGCGCCTTTGATGGCATCTTCAAGTACTCCGTCTTCATCATGCGGGTTCGTAAAATCAAGCATCTTGCTTTTTTCGGAATTTAAGTCGTCTCGGTGGTTGCTGACAATTCCCTTACTATCTACCACTAGGATTTCTGGGCGACTGGCATAGAGGTCAAGGAGTTTAATTATGGCAGTGCCTGCAGCGCCCGCACCCACTACGACAATTCGGCAGTTTCCTAGGTCCTTGCCAACGATTTTCATTGCATTAATCAACCCAGCCAAAACTACCACGGCGGTGCCGTGTTGGTCGTCGTGCATAACAGGGATATTTAGTGCACCTTTCACTCGCTCTTCTATTTCAAAGCACTTTGGAGCGGCAATGTCTTCTAGATTAATACCTCCAAAACTCGGGGCAATAGCTGTAACAACCGCAACTATTTCATCTGCGGTATGTACATCTAAAATAATTGGGACGGCGTCGATATCGGCAAAATGTTTGAAAAGCATGGCCTTGCCCTCCATGACAGGCAGGGCACCATATGGCCCTATGTCACCTAGTCCCAGCACGGCGGAGCCATCGCTTATAACCGCCACACTGTTGTTTAGCCAGGTGTAATC
>MGCP01000045.1:476-1330 GCA_001790455.1 Candidatus Saccharibacteria bacterium RIFCSPHIGHO2_02_FULL_47_12 | reverse complement strand
TGTTTGGCCACGTGGCTGCTAACCGCCGCGACCCCCGGGGTGTAGTAGATGCTGAGTTTATCTTTGGTATCTAGTTTGTCTTTGAGCCTAAGCGCAATCTTGCCCCTTAGCTCTTTGTGTTTTTTTAGTGCCTCTTTGCCGTAATCCATAACCTATACCTGCAACACACTTCGCGTGATTGAAATGTGCCCCTCATTTATAGCGTGTTTTATTTTTTCAAACGGGGCAGAACCTTTGTCTACAAATTCTGCAGCCATCATGCCATGATTGGCTACATACCAAAGCACAAAGTCTGCCCTACGGTTTGAAGCCTCCCATTCGCCATAAGCATGCAGCATAGCGTCTTCTGTCCGCGCATCCATTTCTTCCATGCCGCAACCTATATGGTCGTAGTCGTCTTTGCCTGGAGCCAGCCACATTACACCATCTTTTATTACTGTGTGTTCGGTACGGGTTTTAACCATTCTGTTTAGCGTGTCTTCGCCGCGGTGCAGATGAAGTGTGGTGCGAATAGGCGAAACAAATCCGTCGCCCTCTGTTAAGTAAATGGGAGATAGTTCTTGCAACGCCATCTGCGCCTTAAGCACCTCTTGGGCTTCTACTGATGGCCGCGGGGTATCTAGGCCTGACACCCTGCCAGGAACTAGTTTGCCGCCTTTAGTCCAAACTGGGGTCAGATCTGTTGGCTGAAGCCTGCGCTTGTCTATTCCTTGCCTGCCAGAGCCGGTGACAACCCAGAGGCCAAGGTTGGGATCATATGCTAGGCCCGCGCTTTCTTGTTGCTGGTGCCAGTTGATCACCCTGCCAATTATGTTGGCTTGTTCCTGGTTCTTTATAAGTCGGTTAAGTACCAC
>MGCP01000045.1:0-440 GCA_001790455.1 Candidatus Saccharibacteria bacterium RIFCSPHIGHO2_02_FULL_47_12 | reverse complement strand
CTGAGACAAAACCTCTGGAGTGGGTTCATCTTTGTCGGGTTTCAAAAGGCCTACGTCTCTGGTTGCTCCCAGTTTTAGTAAGCGCTCTGTTAGTTCAAGGGTGTCATAGAAACCAACTTTTGGGTGGCCGCCTTCTAGGGTGCCCACAGCAGCAATAGTGGCTTCTGCACGGCCATTTTTGATCTGGTAGGGAACCAAAACTGTTTTGTACGCACCGGTTTTAGCAATCTCGTGCCTATGCAGGGCAAGCAGAGCTTCGTACGAAGACGTGTGGTTTCTTTCTCTCTCTTGTTCGTAGAGCTGGACTATACTGTCATCTTCGTCTTCTACAAATACTATGTTTATGATCCGGTCAAAGTTAATGTGTTGGCCGGTTTGCTGGGTTAATTGTTTGGCTCGGCGCTGCGATAGTACCCACTTGTCTTCGTCCTCTTCTGGCT
>MGCP01000044.1:9245-15316 GCA_001790455.1 Candidatus Saccharibacteria bacterium RIFCSPHIGHO2_02_FULL_47_12 | reverse complement strand
CTTCCACTGGTAAATGCTTTTATTGCCAGCGTCTTCGATTTTTAGAATGTAGCTGCGGGGCAGCTTGAGCCCATTGCGCGACAGTGTGCTAAATGCGTTTACGTGTTCGTCTAGTTTTAAATATGCGCCATCACCAATGGCAGACGAGGCATAGCAAGGACCTTCTTTGGTGAGGTTGTCGTCTGCATAGCAGTTGTAGCCACTGTCTATGCCCAGCTTTTCTGCCATTTCTATTGTTTTGTTCACGCCCACAGTTAGCATGGCTTTTACAGCGGGTACGTTACGCGAGCCACCCAGGCCATAGCGCAGTGTTACCGGGCCAGGGTATTTAAAGTCATAGTCATACAAACAGTTCCCGCCGTCTTTGGGTCGGTTTTTGTTGGTACATGGGTAGCCCTCTAATGGTCCTTGTACGTCGTACAGCACGCTCCCCGCTCCGGCTTTGTCTGAATTTTCAATCAGTGCGGCATAGTCATAGGGTTTAAAGCTAGAACCGGGCGGCAGGCGCAGCCTGGCATAGTTGTTTTGTCCAAACTCTGCATTGCTAAAGTCAGATCCGCCTACTAGGGAAACTACCTGTCCGGTTTTAACGTCTTCACCCACAAAGGCCGCAGTGTCTCCACCTTGGCGACGTACCTGGACCATGCCTTTTTTTACCTCGTCTTCGGCAATGTTTTGGAAGTTCATGTCTAGTGTGGTGGTTATCTTCCAGCCTCCTCGTTGGACGGTTTCGCTACCAAACTTTTCTTCTAGCTGCTCTTTGGCGGCCAGTACAAACCAAGGGGCCTTAATGCCAGAATATTTTGGTTGCCTGGGTTTGACTGTGGCTATAACATCAAACTGTTTGGCTTCATCGCGCTGGGCTTTGGTAATCATGCCTTGTTGTTCCATGAGGTCCAAAATGTAATGCTGGCGTCCGGTAAAGGCTTCTAAATCAAAGTCAGCACTGTATGGCGAATAAAACCGAGGCGACTTTGGCACGGCTGCCAACATGGCGGCTTCTGGCAGAGTGAGGTCTTTGGCTGATTTTTGGAAGTAATCGCGCGCGGCTGCCTCTACGCCGTACTCTATGCCACCGTAAGGCGCGGCGTTTAGATACCCAGTTAAAATTTCTTGTTTAGAATAATTGCGTTCCAGCTCTACGGCCAGAATTAGCTCTTTAAGCTTGCGGGCTACTGTGCGATCGCCGGTCCACTGCTGCGTTATCTTTACTAACTGTTGGGTGATGGTAGATCCACCCTGAGTGCCGTTATGGCCAAATACGTTGTTCCAACCAGCGCGCATAATGCCGCGAACGTCAAAGCCTCCATGTTTAAAGAAATCTTTGTCCTCTATGGCTACCGTGGCGTCTTTTACAAACTTAGATATATTGGCATCTTCTACTGGGATGCGTTTTACAGCGTCATAATCTTCCCATAACAATGTCTGGCCTGTGCGGTCATAGTAGCGTACGCTGCCGCCCAGTGTTTTACCCGAAACACTCAAATCTGGCAGGTCTTTTCTAAAGTAGGCAAATAGCCCCACCAAAATTACGAACCCGGCAGCAATACTAATGCCTGTAATTTTAAGGGCCATCAGTGCGCCGTCGCGGCTAATCCAGTATTTGTACATGCGCTTTGGCTGAAGGTGGTAAAAGAACCGCTTTAGTTTAGACTTTGGCAGACCAGCTAGCCGTTCTGCCTTGCGGCGGCCTTTTGCGTCTTTGTGCGCTACCCAGCGTTGTACCATGTTGCGGTTTAACTTAATAGTTTTGCCGCTTTTGGTAACAAAATAGTTCTTGCCAACTCGTCGCTTGGCCACGTTTACCCCCGCTTCCTAAGTTTCATAACAGTATTTTTTACTCATTAAAGACAACGGTTATTATACCAAAAATATAACTCATACAATGCCAATAGTTATATATCGTGGTCCGAGCTAAACCCGATACGGTATACTATCGTCATGAGCAAGTCCTCGACAGATAAAGAAACAATTGATGAACTACTTTCAAGATCTATTGACACCGTATATCCTTCAAAAGAAAAGCTAAAAAGAGCTTTCGAGTCAGGTAAACAGCTTACGGTTTATGTTGGCATAGATCCAACAGCTGATTATGTCCATCTTGGACACTCTACAAACTACATTATTCTTCGAAGAATGCACTCGCTCGGACACAAAATTATTGTGCTCGTTGGTGATTTTACAGCTATGATTGGCGATCCAAGCGACAAAACGTCAGCGCGTGTGCACTTAAGTAAAGACCAGGTTAAGGAGAACCTAAAGACCTTTAAATCACAAATTGGCAAAATATTAGACTTTGATAACAAGGCAAACCCAATAGAATTCAAGTTTAATGGCGATTGGCTGTCTAAACTTACTTTTGAAGATTCAATTGAGCTTGCATCAAACTTTACGGTCCAGCAAATGATTGAGCGCGATGCATTTCAGAAACGCTTAAAGGAGAAGAAGCCGTTATTTGTGCACGAGTTTTTCTATCCTCTTATGCAGGGCTATGACTCCGTTGCTATGGATGTTGATGTAGAGATAGGTGGCACTGACCAAACTTTTAATATGCTTGCCGGGCGTACACTATTAAAAAGATATAAAAACAAAGAGAAATTTGTTATTACCACAACTTTGCTTGAAAATCCTGTAACCAGAGAGAAGTTAATGAGCAAGAGCTTAGGAACTGGCATTGCATTAAACGACGAGCCGAACGATATGTTTGGTAAAGTTATGTCCCTACCGGACGAAGCTATAATACAAGTCTTTACCGACTGTACGCTCCTGCAGATGCAGGAAATCGAGAAGCTAAATAAGATGCTTGAAGATGGAACAAATCCTAGAGATGTCAAATTGAGACTTGGCCGTGAAATTGTAGGAATGTATCACGGCCCAGCGGCATCAGAAGTAGCCCAAGAAGAATGGGAAAAGCAATTTAGCCACGGTGAAATTCCCACAGACATGCCATATTACAAAACAAAGCAACGAGAACAAAGTACATTTTCACTACTCACCGTAGCTTTTCCAGAGAGAATTTTAAGTTTGAGCGAAGCCAGACGACTTGTTGAGCAAGGAGGAGTGAAGTTAAACAATAAAGTAATAACGGACAGTATGATAAGGTTATCTAACGGCGATGTTCTGCAAGTAGGAAAAAGACACTTTATTAGAATTTCATTTGAATAAAATGGCACAAGCAAAGAAGCAAGCAGACCAATACAATGACCCTTCTCATAACTATCTAAAATATTGGGAGGGCAGGGACTACGAAAACGCAGCCGAAGAAATGGCCATAAAACGCTTCCTTAAGGGTAAACATTTCAAAACCGCCGTAGATGTAGGCGGTGGTTACGGACGGCTCTGTTTGCTGCTAGAACGGTTTGCAGACAAGGTAACGCTGGCAGAACCAAGCCAACAGCAGCTAGACATAGCCAAAGATTTTCTAAAAGGACACCCAGAAATTGATCGCAAACTGCTGCAAGCGGACGATCTGAAGTTCCCCGCGGGCTCAGTAGACCTGATCACTATGATCCGCGTTATGCACCATTTGCCGGATCCCTTGCCTGAATTTAAAGAAATTCACCGCAGCCTAAGTAACAACGGCGTATTTATACTAGAACTAGCCAACAACGCCCATGCACGCAATCGTGTCAAATACGCTTTGCGCGGCAAAGGTATACCGGCTAAGCCAGTAGATATTCGCTCCCCAGAGAATCAGCGCAAAGAAGAGATTCCGTTTGTAAACCACAATCCTAGTACCGTAATAAAACAGCTAAATAAAGCCGGGTTTGAGGTGCAAAAGATTTTGTCTGTTTCAAACCTGCGCTCACCCACTCTTAAAAAGATTGTGCCGCGGGGAATTATGCTGGCAGCAGAGAAGCTTATGCAGCCATCTCTAGCCAAAACCTACTTTGGCCCTAGTGTGTTCTTTTTGCTAAAAAAAGCTAAATAGCTTGCAAATTTGCATAAATATCCAATATACTGCGCAAAATGAACTCGAGAAACCCTAATAATTTGTCTGCTACAGATGCAAAAAATTTAATGCTTGGTTTGGAAGAAGATAAGTCCTGGCAGGATAGATCAAATTGCCTAGAAACGGATCCAGACTTATTTTTTCCAGAAGACGTAGAGACGAAGAGAATGGCCAAAGCGATTTGTCAGACGTGTGAGGTTCAGGTTGAGTGCCTGGATTACGCTCTTGCGCATAATGAGAAGTTTGGTATTTGGGGCGGTTTGACCGAACGCGAAAGACGAAGAGTTAGCCAGCAACGCGCACTAGCGCGTCGTGCAATGCCTACTTCTTTTGAATAAGTCCATTACAATAAACTCGTGAAGCTAAACAGTCCTCTGGTTGAAATCAAGGGTGTGGGCGATGTGCTGGCAAAGAAATTTACGTCGGCTGGCATACATAATGTGGCTGAGCTTATAAATTATTATCCACGGCGCTACGATGACTACTCAAACATTACGCCTATTGCTAGCATTAAACCTGGCACTGTGACCATAAAGGCGCGGGTTATACAGGCCAAAGGCCGCTATGTGCGGCGGGGCATGCATATAACCGAGGCAGTGGCTAGTGACGACTCGGGCAGCGTAAGGCTTGTGTGGTTTAACCAGCCATATAGGGCCGCGCAGCTAAAACCAGATACCGAATACTTCATATCCGGCCAGTTTGAGCTCAGCTATCAGCGTCTATCTATTATGAACCCTTCTGCGGAGTTAGTTAGCGAATTTCCCCTAAACACGGCCAGAATTGTCCCTGTTTATCGTGAATCAAAGGGACTAAAGTCTCTGCAGATCCGCAAAGTGCTGAGGAGTGTTATGCCCCTGATTCATAGCTTGCCAGAAACGCTACCTGGCTGGCTTATAAAAGAGCAAAATTTGCTTAGCAGAAACGAAGCGCTACATGCTATTCACTTTCCAAAAGATGCAAATGACCTAGAAAACGCCCAAAAACGCCTGGGGTTCGAGGAAGTCTTTGAGCTAACTCTAGCGGCCCTACTAAACAAATACGAGCTTATGCATGAACAGGCCCTGGCAATTCCATTTAACATTGCGCTAGCCAAAGACTTTGTAGGCAATTTGCCATTTAAATTGACCGATGCCCAGCGCAAGGTGGTCTGGCAAATCTACCAAGATATGGCAAAAAACCAGCCCATGAATAGGTTAATTGAGGGCGACGTAGGCTCTGGCAAAACAGTGGTAGCCGCCATGGCGGCGCTAATGGCCATGGAACAGGACTACCAAGTAGCGTTTATGGCACCCACCGAACTACTAGCCCGCCAGCACGCAGATACTGTTTATAAACTTCTAAAACCTTTGGGTTATGAAAACCAAGTTGGGTTGCTGGTAGGTAGCTTGACCCAGGCGCAAAAGAAAAAAGCACACGAAAGCATAAAAACGGGCGACATACGCTTTATGGTTGGCACGCATGCGCTAATTGCCGAAAAGGTAGACATGCACCGGCTTGGATTGGCCGTAATAGACGAACAGCACCGGTTTGGCGTAGAGCAGCGCAAAAAGCTACAGGCCAAGTCTGGGCACGCTGTGCACGTGCTCAACCTAACCGCCACACCCATACCCCGTACGCTTGCCCTGACGCTTTATGGCGAGCTGGACATTTCCGTTCTGGACCAAAAACCAGTGGGTCGCAAACCCATTATCACTAAAATTGTGTCGCCAAATTCGCGCAAATCATTGTATGACAAAATTGAAAACGAACTAGCTGCAGACAGGCAAATGTTTGTGGTAACTCCGTTAATTGAAGAATCTGGTTTAACACCCGGCAAATCGGCAGAAGCTGCGTTTAAACAAATGCAAAAAGATTTTAAAGATTATCGGGTTGGTTTGCTGCACGGCAAGCTAAAACCAGAACAAAAAACGGCTGTTATGCAACAGTTCATAAACCATGATCTGGACATCTTAGTATCTACGACAGTCATAGAAGTGGGCGTAGATGTGCCAAATGCCACGGTTATGCTGCTAGAAGACGCAGACCGGTTTGGCTTGGCGCAGATCCATCAGCTTCGCGGAAGGGTTGGGCGCAGTGAGCACCAGGGGTACTGTTACCTAATGATGAGCGATTCTTCTGC
>MGCP01000044.1:7479-9207 GCA_001790455.1 Candidatus Saccharibacteria bacterium RIFCSPHIGHO2_02_FULL_47_12 | reverse complement strand
ACGGGTTTAAACTGGCAGAACTAGATCTGGAACTTCGTGGTCCGGGTGCCATTTACGGAACACTGCAGCACGGCGCACTAGACCTACGCATAGCCAAACTGACAGACACGCGTATGATTGCCGCAGCGCGCAAAGCGGCCCAAGAGTTTATAGATAAATATGAAGACCTAAATAAATTAACCCACCTCAAAGACCGCGTGCAAACACTTCGCGCAGTAACTAACCTAAACTAATATTCAAAAACTCACGGCCGTGAAAATTTGAAACTGGCTTGAGTTGTTGGTACCAAAGTGCAAGACTTGAATACATGAGGATTATTGCAGGCAAACTAGGCGGTAGGCAGTTTGACGCGCCTAAAGGCCACAGAACCCACCCCATGAGCGAAAAGGCTCGCGGTGGGTTGTTTAATGCGCTTGGCGACGTTGTGGGTTTAACTGTTCTAGACGCATTTGCCGGCAGTGGAGCCCTAGCGTTCGAGGCTATCAGCCGCGGAGCACGGCACGTTACTGCTATAGATATAGACAAAAATGCCATTACTTCTGTTGGCAGTAGCTCTCGAGAGTTGGGTATAGAAGAACAAATAAAAGCAATCCGCGCGAAATCTGGCAGCTGGTCAGAAAACAACCCAGATGCCCTGTTTGACCTAGTGTTGCTAGATCCGCCATACGACCAGATCCGTCCTTTACAACTAGAAAAACTTGCAGACCATACAAAACTAAGTGGTATTGTGGTATTTTCACTACCGCCAAAAACCGACTTTGCACTTCCAACTTCCAACTTCCAACTTCTAACATCTAAATCCTACGGCGACGCCCTGCTGGCGTTTTACCGTAAAGTTTCGTAAAATATCCCCGACGCGCGAGTGGTGGACCTGCCTGCCGGCAGGCAGGATTGGTAGATAAAAATGTTTAGAGAAAAATATTTAAAGTCAGGTATTGGAAAAGAATACTTAAAGTCGTTAATATAGTAGAGATATGCGCGAGTGGTGGAATTGGTAGACACGCTAGCCTTAGGAGCTAGTGCCGCAAGGCGTGGAGGTTCAAGTCCTCTCTCGCGCACCAAACAGTATAGAAAATGGAAGATAGTAAAGAGACCGAAATTCCCAACAGTCTGCCTTCTACGTGGAATCTTTGGCTAGATGTTGTTGGTGATACTCGTACTCAAGTCTGGGTACTTGAAAAAGACGAAAAAGAAGTAATGAGGTCTAACCAACTGACCGAGTGCACACGTTACTTTGGAGAGCAGTGTTGTGATGGTGATAAGCTAACAGGTGGCTTATTTAGTCTTGCAATAGAGAACGACCCGCTGCCATATGAAGCATGGCCAAAGGAAGAGCCCTTACCATTCCCTGACGAAGATACGATAAGAAGCTGGGGTGCTACTTAAGTCAGTTTCTTAAGTTCTTGATAGCGCAAAGCTGGTGCCACTGAGTATAGGAATGTCAAAACAAAGGTAATTGCCCAGCCAAAGACTGGGATAACGCTGGGCAGGGTGATGAGTATCATCACGCCGATAATTGAGTAAATAGAGCTAGAGTACGGCTTGCTTATGCGCGCACTCTCGCGCATGGCGTCTGGTATGGACAGTTTCTTGTCAATCATCACATATGGCGAGAGGAAGTAGCGGCGCAGGGCTATTACGCCCGGCACAATTAGTAGCAAAAAGCCCACAACCACAAAAACCCCGACCACAATCATTAGCCCAAACAGCTTTAGCCAGTATTTTTTT
>MGCP01000044.1:1271-7439 GCA_001790455.1 Candidatus Saccharibacteria bacterium RIFCSPHIGHO2_02_FULL_47_12 | reverse complement strand
TCGCGCTCTCTAGCTCTAGAGAGTATTTCATGGCGTTTACAAACAAATAAACAAACGTAAACAAAAGGAACATAACCAGGCCAAAACCAATTAGGCTGCCCATGGCATAGCCAGGCAAACCAGAAAAGTTATCTGCAAAGTTTGACCAACGATCTTTGTTTACCCTGCCGTTTCCTCGCAAAGACCCCAGGTTAGACAAAAGTGGAATTATGTAAATTATGGCAAATGTACCCAGGTTGTTTTGCACAATCTTGGCACTTTTAGGAAACAGGTCAAGAGCGCCCGTGAGCTTGGGGCTGTTTTTAGTTTCTTTAACCATCTATTCTCTCCATTATTACGTAAAATTATGCGCTTTAGCGAGCTTTTGAGCAACACTATCAACTTCTTCACATTCTGCACCAGCCAGCGGAGTGTAGTATGATTGTATCTAATGGCACTTTCTACACAGCCTTACAAGGGTGCACGCGACTTCTACCCAGAAGATAAACGTCTGCAAAAGTATATTTTTAGTATCTGGCGCAATGTGGCAGAACGTTATGGCTACGAGGAGTACGACGCGCCAATTTTGGAGCCGCTAGAAATATATCTGGCAAAATCCAGCAAAGAAATAGTAAACGAACAAACCTATGCGTTTAAAGATAGGGGTGATCGTAGCGTAGTTATCCGTCCAGAAATGACACCCACAGTGAGCCGTATGGTCGCTGCCAAAAGGCAAGAATTAGCCTACCCGCTGCGCTGGTACAGTACACCCAATGTTTGGCGTTATGAGCGTCCGCAACGTGGCAGGCTGCGCGAACACTGGCAGCTAAACATTGACCTGTTTGGCATAGAAAGCCTAGAGGCAGAGCAAGAGGTTATATGTATGGCACATGACCTCATGGTAGCTTTTGGAGCCAAGCCAGACATGTACAACATTCGCATAAATAGCCGCCAGCTTGTGAACGCTGTAATGCAAGATTATCTGGGACTTGACCAAGTGCAAAGCGCCACCCTGTCTAGGCTGATTGACCGTATGCATAAAATGGAACATGCCACTTTTGTGGCTGAGGTAGACGCCCTGTTCACGCCGTCTCAGCGCGAAGCAGGCAAAAGCGACCATTTGCTAGATCTCCTAAAAATTAAATCTATAAATGGCCTGCCTGCGCAACTAAAAGATCACGAGTCTGTAAAAGAATTATCCCAGCTATTTGATTCGCTAAAGAACCTAGGCATTGCAAACGCAACTTTCGACATCAGCCTTATGCGCGGTTTTGACTACTACACAGACATTGTGTTTGAAGTGTTTGACACCGACCCAGAAAACAACCGTTCTTTGTTTGGCGGTGGGCGTTATGATGGTTTAGTAGAGCTGTTTGGCGCAGAAAAAGTTGCCAGCGTGGGGTTTGGCATGGGCGATGTAACACTAGCGGGGTTTTTAGAGTCCCACAGCCTAGTGCCAAATCTTCAAACAGAAACCGATATTTATGCAGTGTCGCTGGGCGAAGACACCCAAAGGGCACAAAAGGTTATATCTGAACTTAGGGAAATGGGGCTCAATGTAGCTACCGCGCCCAACGGCAGAAAGCTAGAAAAAGAGATCAAAACAGCCCTTAAAAAAGGCATACCATACATGCTATTTATAGGCGAAAAAGAACTTGCAGACGAGCAATACACCCTGCGCGACCTAAAAGCAGAAAAAGAAGAACGCCATAGCTTGCAGCGAATTGTAAGCATAGTCAAGGACTATCGTAAGCAGTGACAGCAACCAACCACGCCTTAACTGGTGCAGTGATTGGATTAGTAGCGGCTAATCCCCTCGTAGCTTTGCCAGCAGCTCTGCTATCGCACTACGTATTAGATGCGTTACCTCATTATCACACTGCAATGCCAGATGAAAAGTTATATAAAACGCTAGGTTTTAAACTATATCTAATGACCGAAGCTCTTTTATGCTTTGCAATCGTACAGTTCCTATTCTTTTCTCACCCTGTCAATTGGCTACTTGCAGCCATTTGTGCTTTTGTGGCGGCTGCCCCTGATCTACTTTCTATTAACCAGTACATTTTGATTCGTGAAGGCAAAAAATGGAAACCCAACCTCTATACGAAGTTCGCATCAAAAATCCAATGGTTCGAGCGCCCAACAGGTGCTGTGGTTGAGATAGTTTGGTTCGTTAGCCTAGTGATTATACTGGTAAAAATACTGTAAATCTGGTAAATTAACTTCTCATGCAAATAAAACGTACAGATAAATCGCCCACAGAAGTTGTGCTAAACGTTACTGCTGACCAAAAGTTTCTGGATGCAGCTAAAAATTATGTACTAAGGTCGCTTAGCGGCGAGGTTAAGGTTGCAGGTTTTAGGCCTGGTAAGGCACCGCTGGCAGTTATAGAAAAAAACATTGACGCCTCTCGCCTACAGACAGAGTTTTTAGAACAAGCCATAAACAGCCTTTACGGCGAGCTAGTCCGTGCTGAAAATTTACGGCCTGTAAAGGATCCCGCAGTATCTATTAAAAAGTTTGTGCCGTTTGACCAGCTAGAAGCAGAGTTTGAAGTAGAGACAATTGGAGCCGTTAAGCTAGCAGATTATAAATCTATAAAAAAAGCCAAACCATCGGTTAGCGTCACCGCCAAAGAGGTAAATGATGTGCTGGCCTCGCTTCGCAAGCAAGCGGCAGAGCGCAGCGAAGTGCAAAGACCGTCTAAAAATGGAGACGAAGTAACACTAGACTTTAAAGGCGTGGATGCTAAGGGCCAAGCAGTCAATGGAGCCGAGGGCAAAGATTACCCGCTGGTGCTAGGTAGCAACACGTTTATACCGGGTTTTGAGCCAAATGTTGTTGGCATAAAGGCGGGCGAAGAGAAAGAATTTGCCGTAACTTTTCCCAAAGACTACAACGTAGCCGCGCTGCAGGGCAAAAAGGTTACATTTAAAGTCAAAGCCCATAAAGTTAGCGAGCTAAAAGAACCAGAACTAAACGATGACTTTGTTGCCAAAGTGAGCCCGTTTAAGAAACTAGACGAGCTAAAAGTTGACATAAAAAAACAGCTGACCGCAGAAAAACAACGAGAAGCTGACCAGATCTACCAAAACGAAACTTTAGAGGAAATTGCCAGTAAATCGTCTGTGGCGTTGCCAAAGTCTGTGGTAGACAATCAGATTGAACGAGGCGAGGTAGAAGAACGCCAAAACCTGGCTTACCGCGGTACAACCTGGGAAGAACACCTTAAAGAAGAGGGCGTAACAGCAGAAGAACACCGTGAACGTAACCGCTCCAAAGCCGAAAATACCGTAAAAATCAGCGTATTGCTGACTGAAATTGCCGAAAAAGAAGGCATAGAAGTAACCCCCGAAGAGCTAGAAATACGCCTTCAGATCTTAAAAGGCCAATACCCCGACGCCGCTATGCAAGCAGAGCTAGACAAACCAGAAAACAAACAAGACATTTACTCGCGCCTCATGACAGAAAAAACCATTGCCAAGCTAGTTGGCTACGCGAGCGGAAAGAAAAACTAGCACTCTGGCTTGACCCCAGCACCAAAATCTTGATGCTTCGTAATCTGATTACAGACTACTACGCTCAGGATTTGTTGCGGGGCAGGCGAGTGTAGAGTAATTTAGCACTCTTGACTTGTGAGTGCCAATTCATATAAGCTTTAGTTATGGGTAAAACAACCTCGCAAGTTCTTATACCAACAGTCATAGAGCAAGACGGCCGCGTAGAACGGGCTTATGACATATATAGCCGCTTGCTCAAGGATCGAATTATATTTGCAGGCGATGACATCAATCCGCATACCGCCAACCTAATTGTGGCCCAACTCTTATTCTTAGACAACGAAAGCTCAGACAAAGACATATACCTATATATAAATAGTCCTGGCGGGCTGGTTTATGACGCACTGGCCATTTATGACACTATGCAATACATAAAGAGTGACGTACAAACAGTGGGGATAGGCGTGCAGGCATCTGCAGCAGCATTTTTGCTTTCTAGTGGCGCCAAAGGCAAAAGGTTCCTTTTGCCCCACGCTACAGTTATGATTCACCAGCCAGCCGGAGGCACGCGAGGCAAGGTTACTGACCAAGAGATTGACCTGCGTGAGGCCCTGCGCGTAAAGAAACTCATGGAAGAGATTATGGCCAAGAACACCGGCCAAGAGCTAGAAAAAATCCACAAAGATATGGAACGCGACTTTTGGATGACAGCCGAAGAAGCCAAAAAATACGGCGTTGTAGACAAAGTTATAGCTACCGCTCCTAAACACAAAAGCTAGACAACAACACAGTATATTGTATGATAAGCCCAAGCAAGGAGTTGCTATATGTCAAGTGTAGACGATTATGATATAGGTGGGCTAAGGTTCGAACGCCTGGCGCCAGCAGAACTAGAAGGCCGATTTGATGAAATTCAGTCACTACGGCAAAGGTTTTACGAACGAGTCTATGAGGGCAAACGTTCACAGCACGAGATCGATCGTTTTGTGGGCCGCCTGACCCTAGAAAAGTGGTCTAAACCAAATACTGCGGTTGGAAACACTGCTATAGAGGCGCAAAAGCGTACGGGCGCAAAATTGTTGGCGGCTTTTGATGAGAAGACTAACGAAATTGAAGGTTTTGTGTATTTAGCAGAAAACGTTTCTAGCAAAGCAGAGCGCGTAATGGCAAAAGCGCATATACCAAGAGTTATAAGAAAACCAATTGGCGGTATAGAACGAGCATTTAAACAAGATATTGATCGTTTCTATGTGTGGGGTAGCGAATACGTCCACAACCCTGAAAGAACCGGTCTGCCTCCCATACTGGGCGCTCTAGGGTTGGAAGGCTTCGACCCAAATTTGACAGGCACGTGGTACCCATGGCATGAAGAAGCAGATTTAAAACGACACCTTACATCTTGGGGATACGTCTGGGACGGCGGTAAACCAGAGGAAATCAAAGGATTTGGCAGCGGCTATAGGGGTGCAATGCAAGAGCGATGGACAGCACCGCTAGGTTACGCAATTGGTAGAATAGAACAACTCCCAGGTGCATCTGTGGCTCTAGAACATGCTCGCGCTACGATGCCAGAAAATACTCTTGACACAGGTACCCAAACCCTATAACCTATAGCCTAAGAAGTAGTGTAAGCTGGGTGGTGCTACGTGTGGCACATAAAAATACTCTATAACCCGCTTAGTGAGCTTCGTGCGCAAAAATTACAACACATAAGCTTACTATCTTATTAACTTTTATAAAGCGGGAGCACATAGCCTCATGGCAAGCACAACCAAGGAAGCCTCAAATACAAAAGAACGTATACATTTTAGTGAAACAAAAGAAGCCATAAGCCTGCCAAACCTAGTAGACCATCAAAACAAATCATTCCAGTGGTTTGTGGACGAAGGGCTGGGGGAGCTTTTGGAAGAAATCAGCCCCATAGAGGACTACACAGGCACCAAATTATCACTGAGCTTTAAGGGCTACCGCTTTGAAAAGCCCAAAATGACCGAGGCCGAAGCGCGTGAAAACAATGTAAGTTTTGAGGCTCCTCTTAAGGCAACTGTAGAGCTGACCAACAAAGTAACCGGTGAGGTTAAAAAACATGAAATTTATCTAGGTGACTACCCCTGGATGACTTCCCGCGGTACATTTGTGATTAATGGCGCAGAGCGTGTAGTAGTAAGCCAGCTGATTCGTTCGGCTGGTGTTTTCTTTACGGCAGATCCGCACGGCAATGAGAACCTCTATGGAGCAAAGGTTATACCTGGACGTGGAGCTTGGTTAGAGTTTGAAACAGCTGCCAACGGAGCGCTATATGTAAAGATCGACCGAAAACGCAAAATCCCTGTAACTACACTGCTTCGCGCGCTGGGAGTTAGCGATGCAGAGGTAAAGGAACGCTTTGCTCATGTTGACCAAGGCAAACTAAACTATATAGACGCGACGCTCGAAAAAGACCCGGCACGTGGTGCCAACGAGGCTTTGATTGAAGTGTTTCGAAGGCTTCGCCCAGGCGATCTAGCCACCGTAGACAATGCCCGTTCTCTACTAGAAAACATGTTCTATAACTTTAAGCGTTTCGACTTTAGCCGTGTTGGCCGTTATAAAATCAACAAGCGTTTAAACCTAGATGTACCAAACACCGCCAAAAACAGAGTTATGCGCCTAGACGACCTACTGGCAATTGTAGAAGAAATTATCCGCC
>MGCP01000044.1:992-1175 GCA_001790455.1 Candidatus Saccharibacteria bacterium RIFCSPHIGHO2_02_FULL_47_12 | reverse complement strand
GTCTGCTTAGAATGGAGCGAAACACCAAAGACCGCATGTCTATGAGTGAGATTGAAACAGTTACACCGGCCCAGCTTATAAATGCTCGGCCAGTTGTTGCTGCCGTGCGAGAATTTTTTGCCAGCTCTCAGTTGTCACAGTTTATGGATCAGATTAACCCGCTTTCAGAACTGGCTCACAAAC
>MGCP01000044.1:0-938 GCA_001790455.1 Candidatus Saccharibacteria bacterium RIFCSPHIGHO2_02_FULL_47_12 | reverse complement strand
AAGTGCGCGATGCCCATGCTACACACTACGGCCGTATTTGCGCTGTAGAAACTCCAGAAGGCGCCAACATTGGTTTGGTGCTAAACATGGCTACTTATGCCCGCATAAATGAATACGGATTTATGGAAACGCCTTACCGCAAAGTTGTAAATGCTGTAACTGCAAAAGAAGCAGTTGGCCACAAAGCAATCGTTGATCTAGAAGACGAAAAGGGCAAGCTGGTAGTAAAAGCTGGGGCAATTATTACGGTTGCCCAGGCCAAAAGATTAGCTGCCATAAAAAGCCAAGTCACTTGGCCTGTTAAGGCCAAGGTGTCAGACCAGGTTGTATATCTGGATGCAGCTGAGGAAGAGCGAGCCGTTATTACTAGCGCAGACGAACCCTATGACAAAAACGGCTACTTTGAAAACGAGCGTGTTAGTGCCAGGGCGCACTTGGTGTCAGGCGAGGTAGATGCAAACGAAGTGACCCACATGGACGCATCTAGAAAGCAAATTATTGGCTCATCTGCAGCGCTAATTCCATTTATTGAGAAAAACTATGTATACCGTTCGCTTATGGGTAGCAACCAGCAGCGTCAGGCAGTGCCGCTGATTCAGCCATCTGCACCGCTAGTTGGTACCGGCATGGAAGGCGACGCAGCAGTAAACAGCGGCCAAATGGTGTTTGCAGAAGAAGCCGGGCAAGTAATCAAAGCCAGTGGCGACGAAGTAGTTGTAAAATACAAGACCAAAACCGTAACTTACCGCCCGCAGCACTTTGTACGCAGCAATGAAGGAACCTCTATAAACCATAAAATTGTAGTTAATACCGGTGACAAAGTTAAGGCCGGTGATGTGCTTTATGAGGGCATGTCAATAGACCACGGCGAACTGGCGCTGGGCAAAGACTTGCTCGTGGCCTTTATGCCTTGGTCTGGCTATAACTTTGAAGACGCC
>MGCP01000043.1:16082-17048 GCA_001790455.1 Candidatus Saccharibacteria bacterium RIFCSPHIGHO2_02_FULL_47_12 | reverse complement strand
TAGTTTTAACATTTTGCGTCACGTCTTCGCCTACAGTTCCATCACCTCTAGTAACTGCTTGAACCAAACGGCCGTTTTGGTAAATCAACGAGCAGGCTAAACCATCTAGCTTGAGTTGGGCAAAAAACTCGTGCTGACTGCCAGGCATAAGTTTGTCCATGCGTTTTACCCACGCTTCAACATCCTCACGGCTAAACACGTCGTTTAGGCTTAACATCCGTGCCTGGTGCTCGACTTTTTTAAAACTATCGAGCGGTTTGTCCAAAATTCTCTGGGTAGGTGAATCGGGCGAGATTAGGGCCGGGTTGTCTGCTTCAATTTTTTTTAGTTCTCGGATTAAGCCGTCGTAAACAGCGTCGCTAACCGATGGTTTGCTTAGTACATAATACTCGTATGCATATTTATCTAGCAGAGCCAGTAGCTCATCATATCTTTTCTGGTCATTGTTCATAATAACTCTCTATAAAGCGTGTACATATAGCTATGAATTATAACGACCACAAACATGGTTAGGCCAAAGAAAACCCACTCTGCCAAAGGTGTCAAAAAGATTATGAGCGGGATCATGATGATTGCTGCCAAGATCAAAAGTACCAGTGGCAAAAACAAAATTTTGCGCAGCACTATAAACCGGCGGTGCAGCACCAGCTGGCGCGCCGAGCGCAGGGCCTTCATGGGCGTCATATCTGGCAGGGTGACTATATAAAGCGCAAACAGCGACGAAGCAATCATATAAAGAGACAAAACTGCCAGCAACAAAAAGAAAATCAGCCATACGGCTTTTTCTAGCGTATTTACAGCTATGGCGTTATTTACTACTGTGCTATAAAGCCAGCTACCCAAAAGTAGAGGGATTAGTTGCAAGCCAATTACTAGCAGAACCAAAATAAACGGTATAAGCGGAAACATGCCCCTGTAAAAGCTATCGCGCACGCGAATTTCGTTTTCTGCCATTAGCTGCCTAAG
>MGCP01000043.1:13634-16004 GCA_001790455.1 Candidatus Saccharibacteria bacterium RIFCSPHIGHO2_02_FULL_47_12 | reverse complement strand
AGCCGATCCTATAAGGTAACTAAACAGCGTTGCGCCGGTAGCCAGGCTGGCAAACTGCCCGCTAAATCCGTCTTTTAGAGTGTCTTTTAGTTCGGTTAGGTTAAGCCCGCCGCCGATGCCGCGCACTAGTATTATGGTTAAAAAACCATAAATAAGGGTGATGCCCAAAAACACCTTCCAATTTTGTCTGAGCGGTGCCAAAGATTGCCTAAAAAGCTTGACTGAGCCACTTAGTTCACGCTGCTGGTGGCGAATCCGTTTTTGCAGCCGAAAAGACTTATAACTAGATTGTTTTAGCCTGCGTGATTTAGCAGCTGGCTTGCTAGCAGGACCTTTGGGGGACGTTTTTTTCTTTGCCATGGTTTAGGATCCCCCACCCATAGCTTGCAGGCGCTTGATTCGCTCATCTATAGGCGGGTGTGTGCTAAACAAGCTGGCGAATTGTTTTTTGCTAAGCGGGTTAGCAAAAAACAGATGCGCTGTAGCTGTGTTTGGCCGCTTGGTGGCGCTGCCGTGAACCTTGATTTTTTCTAGTGCTTTAGCCAAACCGTCCGGATAGCGGGTTGTCAGTGCGCCCGTAGCATCGGCTAAAAATTCACGCTTGCGTGAAATAGCCATCTGGATCATTACAGCTACAAAGGGCGCAAGTATGGCCGCCACAATCCCAATTATAAAAAATATGGGGTTGTTGTCTTCATCGTCTGTAAACCAAGACAGCCTAAGGATAGTGTCGGCCAATATGCCTATAACCGCAGCTAGGGCAAACGCCACTAGGCTTACGCGAATATCGTAGTTCTTTACATGGCCCAGTTCGTGGGCCATGACGCCCTCTAACTCTGCGTCTTCCAGCGCGCCTAGCAGGCCAGTTGTAACGCCCACTATGGCTTTTCTGGGGTTACGACCGGTAGCAAAAGCATTTAGCGCAGGGTCATCTATGACATAAATCTTTGGCGTTGGCAGGCCTTCGGTTATGGCCAAGTTTTCTACTATCCGGTACAGCCGTGGGTTGTCTTTCTTTTTTATGGGGTGGGCTCCGTTTAGGCCCATGGCCATCTTTGAAGCCATAAAATAGCTAATAAGTGTGTACACGGCGGCGCCAATTAGGACATATATGGTCATTACCGGCGGCCCTTCTAAAAACTGCGTCAGCAGCCAGCCCAGCCCAGCCGCCACTGCCACAAACAGCAGCATAATCACGACTGTCTTGCGCTTGTTTGCAGCAATTTCACTATACATAGACTAAAACTTGACGTCGGTGGGCTTGGCTATAGCTTCTGCCTCGCCTTCTTCTACCTCAAAGAATTCGCGCTCTTTAAAACCCATCATACCGGCAAAGATATTAGTTGGAAACACTTTGATCTTAGTGTTTAGGTCGCGGGCAGAACCATTGTAAAACCGGCGAGATGCCTGGATTTTGTCTTCTGTGTCTACCAGCTCGGCCTGCAGTTCTTTGAAATTTTCGCTGGCCTTTAGGTCTGGATATGCCTCGGCAACGGCAAAGATGCTCTTTAGAGCCTGCTGAAAGGAGTTTTCTGCCTTGGCGGCTTCGCCCGGTGTCTGGGCACTTAGGGTCTTTGCGCGCGCATCTGTAACTTCTTTAAAAACTTCTTTTTCGTGTTTGGCATAGCCTTTTACGGTGTCAACCAAGTTCGGTATCAGGTCTGCTCGGCGTTTGAGCTGTACAGTTATGTCGCTCCAGGCCTCATCTACCCGCACTTTGGCCCGAACCAAACTGTTATAAATAAATACCAGTAGCAGCACCACGGCCACTATGGCTACAATAATCCAAATCATGTGAACTCCCCTCCTAAATTACCCTATCATTGTACCACTATTTGCATGGTAGTTTTGACTCATTTCAAGCCGATATTGCCTTAACCACCCTCTGCAGGTATTCATCATGGATATCTATCTTTTTCCTTAGACGTTTATCTTGGCAGTACTGGTCAACTACTTTATGGGAACTGATTCCATAAAACCGCAAAGGATTTTCCTTAACCTTAAACTGCGTTTGTATTTTATATTTATCGCAGAGGAAAGTGACTAGATCCACAACCGCCTGAAATTGTTCAGGCTGGCTATCTAGATCTTTGGCACCAAAACCCTGAAGTTCTATTCCAATGCTACTATCATTGGCACAACGAGCGTGCTTACAATAAATGGTTGGGTCATCAACCAACTGATAGATATCGCCATTTTTAAGGACAGCAAACTGTACCGACAATTTTCGTCGCCTCAACCCCAAGTAAAGGACTTTAATACCACCTAACCAAGTTGGTACTTGCCACCAGTGTAAAACTATTGCGGTTGGTTTTATACGTTTACTAGAGTTTACCCACGGAAGCAACTTTTTTTTAATATCTGGTTTCA
>MGCP01000043.1:10372-13569 GCA_001790455.1 Candidatus Saccharibacteria bacterium RIFCSPHIGHO2_02_FULL_47_12 | reverse complement strand
CTAGCTCCTGAAGCTAGCGTGTCTACCAATTCCACCACATCCCCAGCACGGATATTATACTAGTGATTTTAAGAATTCTTTACCTATTCCTGATTTCAAATATTTTTCCCTTACACGTGCTTCTTTCCTGCTAGGAAAATACTCTTTGTGAATCAGTGTGAACGGAGCATATGGTTTTGTAGTGCGGTTTTTGCCTCCATTATGTTCACTCAATCGTCTCCCAAGGTTGTTTGTCAGACCAACATAAACATAGTTTTTGTTTCGACTTGCTATTGCGTAAACTGCATACTCCATATTACCTACCAACCTGCCTGCCGGCAGGCAGGTTTCACCACTGCGGCTCGTCGGTGTAATTGTAGGGCATCTACTAGAGTAGGGCAAATGTGCTATGATTGTGCTAGAAAACTTATGCTTAGCGAGGGTTAAAAAATATTATGAGCAAGGTGGCTCACTATCTACAAGAGCACTTGACAGGCGAGGTAATTGCCTCTGCTGGAGTGCGCAAACATTTCTCTACCGATGGCAGCATTTTCAAAATCCTCCCTGCCCTGGTTGTTTATCCAAAAAACGAAAATGATGTGCGCAAAACCGCGCGGTTTTGCTGGCAGCTGGCAGAACGCGGCCGTACCATGCCCATAACCGCCCGCAGCGCGGGCACCAACCAATCTGGCGGGGCAATTGGCAGTGGCATAATTATGAACTTCGCTGCACACATGAACCGCATATTAGAGTACGACGGCAAAAGCGGAGTAGTGGTAGCAGAACCCGGGCTAAACTATGGCCGACTAGAACAAACCCTGCATACCCACGGGCGGTTTTTGCCACCTTACCCCAGCTCTGTAGAATTTAGCAGCATAGGCGGTGCTGTGGCAGAAAATTCTGGCGGCGAAAAATCACTAAAGTACGGCCAAACGCTAAAATATGTAAAAAACCTGAGGGTAGTGCTAGCCAACGGTGAAGCCATAGAGGTAAAGAAACTAAACAAGCGCGAACTTAGCCGCAAACTGGGGTTGTCTACACTAGAGGGGCAAATTTACCGCGAACTAGACAAGCTAATAGAAGAAAATCACGAAACAGTCGCAAAATCGCGGCTAAATGTGTCTAAAAACACTGCCGGCTACAACTTGGCAGACATCAAACAAAAGGGTTCGTTTGACCTAACCCCGCTCTTGGTCGGAGCCCAAGGCACTTTAGGAGTCATTACAGAAGTAACTTTGGGTACTGAACCCTACAACCCAGCTACAACCCTACTGGTGGCGCTGGTAGATGACAGCAAAGTGGCCCAGGAGTGCATTTCAGAAGTTTTGAAGTTTTCTGAGCCACCTAGTTCTATAGAGCTAATAGATAAATCCGTGCTAGAACTAGCCGACAAACACAACCCCAACCTGCTGGCCGGTGTTATAAACAAACCCTTTGCTAGCTTGGTGTTAATTATGGAGTTTGACGATACAAACGCCAAGGTTCAAAAACGCTTGGCCGCAAAGGCAAAGAAAGTGCTGGAACGCTATGAACTAAACCCCATGGTCGAATCAGACACTACAGCCAAAGACCACATAAAGAAGATCCACCGTGCCATATCGGCAGCTATGTCCCACGCCGAGGGCAAAGTCCCCCTGCCAGTCATAGACGATGGGATTGTGCCAGTAGAACACCTAGCCGAATTTTTGGAAGCCTCGCGCCAGCTACTTTCGTCACAACGCGTCACAAGTGTGTTGTGGGGCCAAGGCGGCGATGCCAATCTGCACATACAACCGTTTTTGGACTTATCAGAAATAGGCGATGTACAGAGGGTATTTAAACTACTGCAAGATTACTGCAAATTGGTCGCAGATTTTGGCGGCAGCACTAGTGGCGAGAACAACGACGGCCGCCTGCGCGCACCGTACCTAAAAGACCTATACGGCGAAGAAGTTTATGGATTGTTTGCTCAGGTAAAGCAGATCTTTGACCCTTACGGGATCATGAACCCCGGTGTAAAAATAAACGTCACGCTAGACGACATCAAGCCACTGCTTCGCACCGAGTACAGCAACCCCCTGCTCTACCAACATTTGACCAGCTAAAAATGAACGTTTGGCACATCAGCCACCACAGACACACTCGGCCCGACTGTGCACTCGGCTGCGTGCAGCGGGTTGGCTCTGCCGTCTAAAAAGGCTATTTTATCGGCTGTGAGCTCCAATGATTGACCATTGTGTACTTGCAGTTTTCGCACACCGCTTAAAGACAGTATAACCACCGCTATCTCATCTGGTTTCTCAAAATCATGGTGCAGGCTGAACCTATCATCAGTTTCGTAATAATTAACGCCAAAAAGATTCCATCTTGATCTTGCAAGCTCAAACTGTGGCCCAGCAAATATCTGTTCAATTACTGGGCGAAGCAAGCCTATCGCAGCTTCGGTGCATTTAGGCGATACAGCACGGGCTTCACGCCGCGATTCGCCATCATCAGCCGGCGGCCTCATGAGCTCGTTTGGCGCTGTGCTAAGAACCTGGTTTGCCAGTTTATCGTCGTAGATCAGCCCGATATCACTCAGACTACATGCAAATACCGGGCTTTTGCTAAACTCCATCCCTACTTCACTAATATTGATGTTGGCCATAAGCTTGGTGCGCGAGAGAGGACTTGAACCTCCACACCTTGCGGTACAGCCACCTCAAGGCTGCGCGTCTACCAATTCCGCCACTCGCGCTTAATATCCTCAAAATATGGTGGGTGATGAGGGACTCGAACCCCCGACCCTCTCGGTGTAAACGAGATGCTCTAGCCAACTGAGCTAATCACCCAAATTTATGGTGGCTCCTCTCGGACTCGAACCGAGGACACAAGGCTCTTCAAGCCTCTGCTCTACCAACTGAGCTAAAGAGCCGAACTGGTGCGGGTGAAGAGACTCTAACTCTCGACCTCTTCCTTGGCAAGGAAGCGCTCTAAACAACTGAGCTACACCCGCATAACAGGCGTAAATTATACCTTATAAGCCCAGTTGGGGGCAACCTTGATTGGCCAGTCAGTCCCCAAGGGCGAGCCTTGGGATAAAAGTTTAGCACCAAGTATAAACAAAAGGTCACCCGGTTCTTTCTATCTGTGGTTATTGGAGTAAACCACTGTTATGATATCACTATGAAAGATTGGATTACTAAGCATAAGATATTGTCTGGTGTTATAGCCTTTTTGATATTGGCCGTAACCTTTGG
>MGCP01000043.1:6655-10343 GCA_001790455.1 Candidatus Saccharibacteria bacterium RIFCSPHIGHO2_02_FULL_47_12 | reverse complement strand
AAGACGGAACTACTACACCTTCGCAGTCTGAAACAGCACAGCAAACAGCCACACAAGCAAAGCCACAGCCTGAACCTTCTATTCCTAACTACGACTTGGTGGGCGAGTATGGTCAGGGCGGAAGAGTTTATGTTATTAGTCCTGCTGACGCAACGGAAGATAAACTTACACTTATTGGCAAAGACCTAAACAAGCGCTTCGGCGCTGAAACCTATGCAAGGATTGGTATTTACACTGATAAGACACAAGCTCAAATTTTGTCGAACAATCCGATAGACGCAGCTAATCTTGATGGAGCTGCCGCCGACGCTTACGACAAGGCTTACGTAGCCCAGTTCAACGTCAATAAGAATAGCGGTCTTAAGCAGTATGTCATCTACCTAAACGGCTCGCAGAAAGAGATTGATCTTTAAGTACAATAGATCTTGTAACTTACAAGTGTTCGGTTTCAACCAACGTCCGGCGAAGTAGACCTCACGAGACAAAAAGTGCCATTTTCTTGATTGAAACGAAGGTTTCAACCTGCGTGAATAACATGCCTTAGTCCATGTCGAATATTTCTGATGTGGCTAGGGTTGTATCTGTTAATCTGGTATGATTACACCATCACTAATTAGAGAATGGAAGGGCTAAGTGAACAAATTAGCACCGCATTTAGCTTCACTCGCACTGGTCTGCATTGGGCTCCTAATGCTTGGGGTAGCTGCGGTGGCTGTCTTCTCTACTACCTCCAATGGCCAAAGCATCACATCCATGATAGTTATGGGTGCTCTGCTCGTCATCCTGGGCGCTTTACTACCAAGGCTAGCCGACGATTTTGAAGTTGGCCCCAAAGGCTTAAAAGCAAAGCTGAAAGGCCTCAGCAAAACAGTTACGCAGGCCGAGCAAGAAATTCCTCCTGCAACCGAACCCATTATGATTAGTAAAACTAAGACATATTCAACGGATCAAATTACTGAGCAGATACTACAAGAAGCTTCTAGCTCTCCTAGAGCTGCTCTCATTCATCTCGGTGTAATAATTGAAAGACAGACGCGGCTGCTCTTAGCTAAAACCAACTGGATTAAACCCAGCCCTCACTTAAATTTCTCTGCAATTATAAGTTATCTCGAAGAGCGAAAATTTGTTTCAGTAAACCTCACTAGCTCATTACGAATGTTTTGGGATGTAAGGAATGATCTAGTCCATAGTTCAGAGGACCAGAATGACGAAGACATTCTGAGGGCGATTGACATAGGACTAACTATCTTGAAAATGATAGACGGCATACCCCACGAAAGAAACGTGGTTTATCATCCGGGCGTAGATGTATTTGAGGACGAAGAGTGTAAAATCAAGCGACCTAACATACTTGGAGTGATTCTGGATACGACAAGCCCTGGCGGAGCAATTAAGCAAAAGAGGATCTTTCCTACGACTAGATCTTACAAGAAGAGTCAGGAGCTTTCTTGGGAGTGGAACTTCGATATAATCTTGGGAGAAAGTTGGTATCGGGAGCCTGATACCAAGGAAATAAAGTCAGCATGGGGAAGTTCAGCCGAATTCATAGGTCGCCCTCTTGAAGAGGTTGTATAGAAGTGCCAAGTCCCAGAACATTTGACGCTAACGGGATCGAGTTTAAGAAAATTGGCTTGGATCAGTACGACTATTATGATGATAAGTTTATGCTCAAAAACATTTCCAAGTATGATAAGCGCATTGGTTCGCTCCTAATTGAATTTGGTGAACTTGAACATCTGTTAGATAGTGCGATTGCTTTCATAATTAGCGACAGATCCGATGACAATGGCCTACGCATAATCATGGATATGAGCTATCGACAAAAAGTTGAGCTATATAATAGACTTTGTAAGATTTATCTAAACGTAGCTGGTCATACTAGCAAAGTGGCCAAACTAAAGCTACACATGAAGAATTTGATTTCGGCAGGTGAGGCCAGGAATCTCGTAGCACACGCAAAGTGGATGAGCTTGGACGAAGAAGGCTTTGTGCGGACTAAAGCAAGCATGGATGAAGAGGCATTCATAGAATTTAAGTATTATCGACTAACTCCCCAAGTTCTATATAACCAGGAGCGAAAATTATCAAAAATTACCACCGAGTTTTATGCTTTCCTCGAGAGCATAAATCAGATCTAATCTGTCCGATAACTAAGCAGCACGGTTATACTTTCATCAACAATGCTGCACCATTAAAGACTATTACTGTCTGATCAGCACTCAGTTTATATGTCATAGTATGAGATTAGGTAATTGTCAAGCATTACTGTATTCTTAGGGGTAGCTAGACCAAAGCAACACTAAAATCTCGTAGGGAGCAAATGTAAAGATTGTTGTTGGCCTAAAGTTAGAAACAATGATCTTAACGAAAGGACATCACTATGTCTGTTTTTGCACCCACTAAAAACAAGAAGGAATCAAAAGTTCACAGTTCGCAGTACATACGTACTGAAAACGAACCCAGCAATGCAGACACCAAACCTGCAGAGCCTGCAAACCCTACTGTGCAACCAGAAGCCAAGTAGGAGTCAAAGAGCACCGCACACGCGGGGCTCTAAACTAATTTGTAAACGATAGGACCACGCTATGCCTAAAGACAAAGGCCGAAAAGAAGTAAAGAAACCCAAGCAACCAAAATCAGACGCTTGATAGTTAGCGCCATAGCGCACAACTATCCCGCTTTGTTGTAATTTAAGCATAAGCGGAATATAATCTGCTTTATGCACAAAAAACAAAAAGGGTTTGCCCATATTGCCCTTTTACTGGCAGTTTTAGTAGCAACTGCTGTGGGCGGCGTTGGCTATTATGTTATGACTAAAGATAAAGATGATACGTCTAAAGACTCAGCGACTGACAGCGACAACGCCAAGCAAGCGCCCACAGAGAACAAGGCCTTGATAAAACACCTGGGAGTCAACCTTGACTACTATGACCCGGCTACAAACAAAGCCGGTGATTTTGAATTTACCAAGGCAAAGTTTAGTTCTGGCATACAGCTGCTCTTCACAGACTTTGGCTATGTGATCAAGGGCGAAAATACTAGCACAGGGAAAGACAAGTCCAACCCGCAGCCCACGTTTATTTTGCCGCTGGGCAGCAAGGTTTATTCGTTGGTGGACGGCGAGGTTTATAACGTGCCCAAACTTTACAGCAATGACTATAGCGTTATGGTACAGGCGGACGGCAGCGATCTGATATTTGAGACAGAGCACGTCATAAACGTAAAGGTAAAAAAGGGCGACAAGGTCAAAGCCGGCCAAGTGGTAGCAGAAGTGAGCGACTACAGTGCCCACGGCTACGATGGGCTAGGCCTGGTTGAAATAGGAATACTAAAGGGTGGTAACCCACCGTATCATATCTGCCCGTTTGACTACCTGGATAGTTCTATAAAAGACGAAACGGTAAAAAAGATTAACGCACTAAAGAAATCTTGGGAAGAGTACCGAGGCGACACAACACTCTACGATGAATCTAAAGAAATTACCCCAGGCTGCCTAACCAGCGACCCCATAGAAGGATAAACTCATGAAAACACCTTTGCGAGGGAAACAAAACGGATTTGCCCACTTAGAACTTTTACTGATAATCATAGTACTGGCAGCTTTAGGAGGCGTTGGCTACTATGTTTACAACAAGAGTAAAAAATCAGACAGTTCAACCCCTACAACCACGCAGGAAAGCGGCGCTGA
>MGCP01000043.1:1746-6642 GCA_001790455.1 Candidatus Saccharibacteria bacterium RIFCSPHIGHO2_02_FULL_47_12 | reverse complement strand
TCATGGCAAAAGGGCGGCGTGGCTGTAGATGGCAAATACGCCGATGCAGACATAGTGGGCATAGACAGCAAAACCTGGCGGCTATATTATGCTGTCCAGCCAGAAGTTCAGGGCAACAACTTTGAGGTATATTCGTCTACTTCCACCGATGGCAAAACCTGGAAACAAGATTCCGGCACGCGCAAGACCATGGCCACCTTCCCCGAAGTTATAAAACTAAAGGACGGCCGCTACCGCATGTATTACCAGTCTGCTGGCGTCATAAAAAGCGCCAGTTCAAGCGACGGGCTTAGCTTTAGCGATGAATCCGGCACCCGTATAGACAAGTCGAACTCGGATAATCTGGAGTTTGACAACGTAGCAGCTCCGTCAATAATCCAGCAAGACGATGGCACATTCATAATGATTTACCGCGGGACTATAAACAAAAGATATGCAGAAAACACCCCCAACGCTACTACTCAGGTATTGATGTGGGCAACCTCCACAGATGGGCTAAGCTTTACCAAAAAAGGCATAGCCATAGATAGCCGCAACGAGACGCTAGACGGACAGCTAGACGGTCCAGATATAGTTAAGTGGGATGACGGCAAATACCACGTGTTTATGACATCGTACACCGGCGTTTACGAATCCACGTTGGACAGCAACAAGTTTAGCACCCCCAAACTGGCGTACGCAGGTGAAGCCAAACAAACCAGCATGGGCTTTATGGGAGCCCCTCCGGGCGACCCAACAACAGCAAAGATAAGTGGCGCCTGGTATATGTACTACGGTGCCACAGGCAGCGAGTCTGGCATATACTACGCCACACTAAAATAGAAGCTAACATACTTGCAAAAACATAAGTTTGTTGTTATAATAACCTTCCTATGAGTTTGCCCATACCAAACCCCGAGGATACCTCTGGAGCACAACTAGAGCCTAGTGAGGAGCAAGCTGTACCACTTAATGGCAATAATGGTATGGCTCTTGAGATTTTAGTGGATATTCATCCACCAAGTGCACCGCCTACTAGAATAAATCAGACAACAGAGCACTTATTTACTCTTGTGCCAGGTAAGGAAGGGCTGCAGGTAACCATAGAGCCACCTGCTGAGATAGCTACTCCGGAGGCTCGACGCGAGGGCACGTCAAAACTTACTGCTGATAGGTCAATACCAGAGTACAGGTTTAAGACAGGCCGAGCTATGCAATCTTGGGTAACGGATCGCAGGCAATCACAAAGACCACAGATTATTAGTAAAGTCGCACCGCGATCGTCTACGATACCCAAAGATCAATATGAGTCTCAGACTTTGGGCAATATTATACTTCAGCCTGGAGACAAATGGGGTATGAAGGCTGACGAACCTGTTGAAATAGCCGGAAATATCCTGGGCATTATGAGAGGTTTTGCGAAAGTAGTACGAGCTGAAAAGGAACCACAAATAGAAGAGACTAGTAATGATAGTCTAGACATGGATGAGTTTTTAGAAAAAGGTTTTATACGTATTCGCTTGGGCGATGGCGATTTTCTTGAAGTAAAACGCCACGGCGAAAATTCAGACGAAGTAACGGTGCGACGGGTGCATCGGGGAGTTGTGTATTCTGTGGCAACTAACAGCGTTGATTATGCCAAAGAGCACAAAACAGTTGCATCATTGGTTGCAGCCGGAATTGGGCTTGGCTTGGGCCTTGTGGCTCTAAAAGTTCATAAAAAATCCAAATAAATAAGGTCCATTTTTGTTATGATGGTGTTTATGGCGCGTTGGCCGAGAAGTTAGGCATAGGTCTGCAAAACCTAGTAGACGGGAGCGTTACCCGTACGCGCCTCCAGGGCGAGTGGTGGAACGGTATACACGAGGGACTTAAAATCCCTTGCCTGAATAAGGCTTGTGGGTTCAAATCCCACCTCGCCCACCAGCTTGTATTTGTATTTCGGCTTCCGTAAAACAACGGGGGTCGTTTTACTTTCAGCCTACAACAGTTCCTGCGCTTTACCCCACGAAAAATCCCCGCCTACCGGCAGGCAGGCTCTTTTCGTGGGGACCCCCTTAATTTGAAACTCTTCGCTGCAAAATCATCCAGTTGTGGACATTGTTGAACCTGTCTGCACCGCTGTTGATCCGAACCGGCCCGTACCCAAACAACTTGGTTTTAGTGATATATAGAAACCTTGGCTGGTAAAGTGCCAGCGCTGGCGCGTCGTCGCGCCAAACCTGCAAGAATTCCCTGTATTTTACAGCCCGAACGTTTGTATCGTCTCGGCTACGGCCCGCCTCTAATGCCTGGTCTGCCAGGTTAGACTTATACTCAGAAAAATTTAGATGGCTAGAGGTCACTGGGTCTATTTGCGAACTATGCCAGTAGGCAAAAACATCTGGGTCATTGCCAATTGCTATACCCGAAAGCAAAAGATCATAGTTGTGGTCTGAAGCATTTGCCTGAAATTCACTTTCTGACTCCAAAATTACCTCTGTACTTACGCCCACCTGCTTCCACTGTTCTTTTAGATGCTGGGTGACCAGCCGGTATTCGTCGGTGTTTTGGGCATGGAGTTGCAGGCTAAAAACTTTGCCGTCTTTTCTGCGCACTCCCGCATCTGACATTTGCCAGCCCGCACCGTCCAGCAGAGCCTTTGCCTCGTTTGGATTATAGGCAAACTGAGCAAAGTTGGCATCATGTCCTATTTGCTTATTTAGCAGCGGTTCGCGCGCGGCAATTACCGGAAAGCCCAGGTTGCTGATGATCTGATTGGTATCAATAGCTTTAACCAATGCGCGGCGCACGTTTACATCGCCAAGTAGTTCTTGGGTGGTTTTGAAAAAGACCAACACCTCGCCGGTAAACGGTATGTCAAAGCTATGCAGCGACCTGTCTTTGGAAAGTTCGGCAGGCATGGTGGTGAGCCCGCTCATGCCGGTTAGTTCATTGTTTTTAAATGCGTCCACCATGTTTGTTTGGTCGTGAAAAGCTCGCACAATAAACCGGCTAAGTTTGGGGTGCCCAAGTACGTATGTGGGGTTAGGTACAAGGCCAATGCGCTCCTCACGATTTGCTGGGCTGTCGCCCTTTACCTCTATGGCATCCCACTTAAACGAACCAGCGCCAACAGGACCCGTAGTGTTAAAGCTCACCGAACGCAGCTGAGACAACGGTACGCCATCTAGCAAATGCTTGGGCACAATCCCAGTGGTCAAAGAGTGCGGAAACGAAGAATACGCCGCAGGCAGCACAAAAACTACCGTCTGCGGGTCGGGCGCACTTACCTGAACGCCGCGCCAACTGGGCAGTAGGGGCGAATCGGCATCTGGGTTTTGGATGGTCTGGTAAGTAAAGACCACGTCGGCAGAGGTCAGAGGTTTGCCGTCTTGCCAGGCCAAATTTGGCTTAAGCCTTACTGTGTAGGTGGTGCCCCTGTCGTCTTTTGTCATGTCTTGGGCAAGCTCGGCGGTCAAGTTGTTGTTTTGGTCATAAGTAAGTAAACCTGCAAACACCAAGCGGGCCAAGCTTTTGTCTACGTTGGTGGTGGCATATAGAGGGTTAGCGTTGGTAAAGGTGCCTAGAACGCCCTCGGTATAAACACCGCCGGCGACCGGTTGTATACTTTGGTAATAATACCCCAGCGAAATGGTCTGAAGCACCATGGCGCCAGTAAGCAGCAAAACCAAACCAACCCAAGCAGATATAAAACGCCTAACTATGTAAAGCCGTTCCAACCGCTTAAAAAAGTGCTTTTCTAGCTTCTCGTCTGCCTGCTGGCTTATGTCCTCTACCTGAAGTTTGTGTCGCTTGATACGACGGCGAAAGCGAAGACGTGTAGTCCTGTTTATCATGGTTTGTAGTGTCTAAACAATAATCCCCAGGACTATAGACAAGCCAAATATCACAACTAGAGCGACCGTAATCTGATGCAGGGTTTTGTCTGACCCGCGGCGCACGGTGTTTACCTCGCCGCCGCCGCCCAGGCCAGCGCCCAAAGACGCTCCTCTGGTTTGAATAAGAATTAGAAGCGTCAGCAAAAACATTGAGCCAATAGTGATGTAGTTGAAAATATTCATTTTAGTTCTAATACGGCGCTAACCAAATAATTGACCAGCCCCACTATTATACCGGTAAGTATAGCCACCCCAAAACCACTTACATAAAAAGACGGGTAAATTTCGCTAACCAGCCAAACTATAAAGCCATTTATAACTAGCATAAATAGGCCCAGAGAAAGCAAGACTGCCGGCAGAGAAAGCAACACTAGCACCGGTTTAATAAGCGCGTTGATAGCAGCCAAAATAAGCCCAGCAATTACTATCACCCAGCCGTTGCCTCCGTAGCCTACACGGCCGCCCATTATGCCCGCGGCAATCCAAAGCCCCAATGCCGACACCAGCCAGCGGGCTATAAAATGGCCTAACAGATTGTGTTTGAAGCCTTCCATGCTTAGCTATATTTTACTACAGCTGCCTAGGTAATTTATTGCTAAGCACTTTTGCGCCGTCATCGGTAATTAACACGTTGTCTTCTATGCGCACGCCTATGCCTTCTTTGGCTATATAAATTCCTGGTTCTACGGTTAGAACCATGCCTGGTGCCAGTGGTTGTTTGGGATCACCTACGTCATGTACATCTAGGCCTAAAAAGTGGGAAGTCGCGTGCGGAAAGTATTTGTACACCGATTCTTTGGCGATTGTTTTTATAAGTCCTAGTTCGCGTAATTTTTCACCCATAAAGTTGTGTACCGCCTTTTCATAATCTTTGGGCAACACGCCAGGCTTTAGCAGCGAAATGGCGTAATCTTGGACTTCTAACACCGCCTGGTGAACTGCCCTTTGGCGGCCGCTGGCCTTGCCCAAACTATAGGTTCGGGTAATATCGGCAGAATAGTTCTGCACCTCTGCGCCAGTGTCAATTAGCAGCAAC
>MGCP01000043.1:0-1712 GCA_001790455.1 Candidatus Saccharibacteria bacterium RIFCSPHIGHO2_02_FULL_47_12 | reverse complement strand
AGTGCAGGGTGCAGGCGTTTGCACCAGCCGCAACTATTGGTTCATAGCCATGCCTTCTGACACCATTTTTTTGGAACTCGGCAGTTATTTCGGCTTCGATTTCTTGCTCGTATTTATATTTGCCTAGGCGTTTAGTGACTCTTTTTAGGGCCTTTGCGGTTATAGAAATTGCCGATTCTATAGCCAGCAGTTCCTGAGGTTGTTTGACCGATCTCATTCGGGCTAAGTGCGTACGCAGATCTAGCAGTTTAAGATCCGGGTTTGCATCTTTTAGCATCTTTATCAGCCTAGCCCGTGCTGGGTTGGTGTATAAGCCCAGTTGTTCAATGTATGGGTCGGCCGCTGCCAAAGTAGCCACGTGCTTTACGCGCTTCAGCCGGCCCTCTAGCTGTTTCCAACCATTTGAGTAGTCCAATATATCACCAATGCCAGACTGTTCTTTGAGCCTTGTTTTGTCTATGGCTCCGTCGAACGTATCTCTATGAGAGTGCCTTTCGGGCAAAACTATATATTCTTTGTCTTTGTCTAAAACCAGCAGTGTATCTGGTTCTTCTATGCCAGTTAAATACCAAAAATTGCTATCTTGCCTAAAAGGAAAGGCCGTGTCTGCGCTCCTTTGCAACAGGCCGTTAGCCGTCAACACAATTGGCGACGTACCGGGAAACAATTCTCTGAGCCGCTGTCTGTTACCAGCAAAAAACTCACTTGAAAAATATGACCTCATGATCAGACAACTAGTATAGCAGTCATATCAAAACCTTGCCCGTCCAGCCCGTTTTTCAGCGCCTAGGTATTGGCGTAATATCGCAGCTTTTTTGGTCCCCACCACCTTTTCCAGCTCAAATTGCCGGGCATTTACTACACCGCGCGTAGAACCAAAGGTTTTGATAAGTTTTTTGCGTGTAGCCGGACCTATGGTTGGAATGTCATCTAATAAACTAGCCGTTTGGCGTTTGGTCTTTAGCGTACTGTGGTAGCTAACCGCAAACCGGTGGGATTCATCGCGTATGCGCTGCAATAGTTTGACCAAGTTTGAGCTATGCGGAACGTTAACCAAGATAAAATCCTCGCTTTCCGAAACAAAGCCACCCATTTTATGCAGAACACCCAAGTTTAGCTGCAGATTGGATTTGGTTTTATGAATTACAATTTGCTCTTCGCGCTTGGCCAACCCCATAAACGGAACATGGCCTTGCCCCGCCTCGTCGCGGGCGCGAATGGCAGCATCTAGCTGGCCCTTGCCTCCATCTATTAGAACAAGGCTTGGAATCCCCCACTTTTTGCGGTTTCGCTCAGCAAGACGACGAGAAATAGTCTCGTGCATGTTATAAAAGTCGTCGTTTTTATTTACCTTGGTTTTAAATTTGCGGTACTCGGCCTTGTTGCTCACGCCATTGGTAAACACCACCATGCTGGCAACTACATCCGAACCCGACATATGGGAAATGTCATAACCCTCGATTCGCACGGGGAAGCTTGAAAGACCCAAGAGTTCCACCAGCTCGCCTAGGGCATGGTCTTTGCTGATGTCGGCAAACTCTTTGTCGCTAAAGATGACCGATTGCCCAAGCCTCTTGAGCGCAAACAACTGGTTTCTGGCATTGGCTGCCTTTTCAAACTCCGAAGCCTTGGCGAAGAACTTCATTTCTTTTTCTAGCTCGCGCTCAATGTTTACCCGCTTGCCTTCGATCACCGCCATTAGTTTGCGCAGG
>MGCP01000042.1:15297-19980 GCA_001790455.1 Candidatus Saccharibacteria bacterium RIFCSPHIGHO2_02_FULL_47_12 | reverse complement strand
GAAGTAGTCTATGCGCCAGCCAATGTTTCTCTGGCGGGCGTTTGCAAAGTGGCTCCACCAGGTGTAATAACCTTTTCCTGGCGTGAACATTCTAAATGTATCTATAAAACCGGCAGCCAGCCAGTTATCAAAGCCCGCGCGCTCTTCGGCCGTGAATCCCTTCTTTCCAATATTGGCTTTGTCGTTGGCTAAATCGTCTGGTGTGTGTGCCACATTCATGTCGCCACAGTACACCACGGGCTTCTTTTTTTGCAGATCCGCACAATATAGTGTCATGGCTTTATCCCACCTTTGCCTGAGGGGTATGCGCGTTAGGTCGTCTTTGGCGTTCGGGGTGTAGGCGGTTACCACGTAAAAATCGTTAAATTCAGCGGCGATTACCCTGCCCTCGTGGTTTGCGTTGCCGTAGCCGTCTGCTTCTAGACCGCCAGCTTTTGCAAACTTATCTGGAATGTCATTGATAATAGCTAGCGGTTTATGCTTGCTGAAGATAGCTGTGCCAGAGTAACCTTTCTTAGCCTTAGATGAGTTCCAGCACTCTTCATATTCCGTTAAATCTATCTCGGCCTGTCCCTGCTCTGCTTTGGTTTCTTGCAAACACAATATATCTGGCTGATGCTTTGCCATAAATTCCTGGAAACTGCCTTTACGCACGACTGCCCTTATACCATTTACATTCCAGCTGTAGATCTTCATGTAAACCAGTATACCTGATACACTATGGCTTAATGTATAAGCGGGTGTTGCTCAAAATATCAGGCGAACAGTTGGCTGGCAAGTTTGATGGTGGCATAGACCCAGAACGAGCCAAATGGCTGGCAGCAGAAATTAAAAAGGTTGCGGAAAGCAATGTTCAGGTTGTGATTGTGGTCGGGGGTGGCAACTTTGTGCGCGGAGCACGAATTGCTGGCCACGGCGTGCAACGGGTTACGGCTGACCACATGGGCATGTTAGCTACCATGATCAATGCTCTGGCACTGACAGATATTTTTGAACATCTGGGTACCCCCACACGCTGCTTGTCAAATATAGTTGCCGAGCAAGTAGCCGAGCCATTTGTGCACCGGCTAGCCAACAAACATATGGAAAAAGGTCGTGTGGTTATAGTAGCCGGTGGTACCGGCAGGCCGTATCTAACCACGGACACTGCAGCGGTAGCCCTGGCGCTGGAACTTGATTGCCAGGCTGTACTCAAGGCTACCAAGGTGGATGGTGTATACAACAAAGATCCAGCCCTACACAAAGATGCCAAAAGGTATGAAGAATTGACTTATCAGGAGGCTTTGCATGACGGCGCCATTAAAGTTATGGACAAAGCCGCTATGGGACTAGCAATGGAACACAAAATGCCCCTTGTAGTCTTTGATGCCCTAAAAGTTGATAATTTTTTAAAGGTTATTAAGGGCGAACACGTAGGCACAACCATAAAGTAGATCTAAACTTTGCGCGCCGAGCAAACTGTAAATTAAAAAGGAGCGTTTCACCGCCCCTTTTTAATTTGGCTTCTCGTCCGCCGATGCGGATTAGTTCAGGTTGCTCTTTGCAAACGTGCCACCGCTTTCGAGTGTAGCGGTCAGTGTGTACTGCACGCAGTCTGCGGTAGAGTTGTCACAAGCGGCACCAGTGCTGTCACTAACTGCGTAAGCGTAGCTGTTAGCTGCTGGAGCTGCAACAAGTGTTTGGACTGTACCCTTTGGATCTTTCAATGCTTCGCCGTCAAGACCCTTCATGTTGGCAGTTCGCCAGGTTCCGTCGTTTAGGTTACCTAGCGTTGGGTAGCGGCCGTTTTGTGCGTAGTATGCCTCTACCTGGCCGTGTAGAGCCTTTACGTCTGTTTCTCTTTCTGTGTCACGAGCTTTCTTTTGGATGCCAGTAAATGTAGTAATAACCAGTGCTGCCAAAATACCAATTACCACGATCACAATTAGAAGTTCCACGATAGTGAAACCGCGTTGTTTAAGTTGAACTTTCATTTATAAATGCCCACCCTTTCTAAGGAAGTTTTATTGTTTTTAAAGTTAACACCATTAGTTTACAACTTTCACAGATAAGCGCAAGCACTTTATGCTAGCCTGTGGAAAAAGTTATAAACGGGTTATAGTCAGTTCGGCTGGCTTGCCACCCTTCGATCGTGAGCCTCAGGGTCGAACGATGAGCTTGTCGAATGGCGGAACGCACAAGTCTAGAACCAGAAATTCTTAGTTCACGCTTCGAAAGTATATTGCGGACGACATAGTTATTAGTGTCATAGTTGCCGCTAGCCCATTGCTGAACATAATAAAACGGTCACGAGTAAAAAAGCCATGCAGAGAAAATCCAGCTTGCACAAAAAGCAATATAGATAAGAAGATGAGTGACAATCCTGCTGTTTGCTGTGTTTGCCAAATTTGTATTAGCTGGGGAAGAGTCATTAATGGGTTAATAATACTCACTAACCAAATAATTTTTTTCCAATGAATTTTTGAAGCTACTTTTTCTCTGTCCATAGTATGATTTTAGCATATGCATTGTGGCGGAACACTCGGGTCTGGAACTCAGACCGTGTCTCATATTCTAGTATTTTTGAGGAGTTAATGAGACCAATGGAACTGGCGCTGCCTTAAAAGGCTTTGTTGCATTTTTTGAGGGCTGTCTACGTGCTATCGCAACTACAATTCAATCGACAACAAGTAATTATCGGAGTTTATTTGGGCAGTACATATAGCGCCAATTAATACGTCGTCTTTTACGGTATGCTGGCCACCTTTTTCAGAATCAGGGTCGTTATAGTAGTATTTACCATCCTCAAAACCAGTTAGTACTATGGCGTGCTCAATTACTTTTCCGTCATCTGTATCGGCTACATATGTTTTCGTTGCTGAATCATATTTAGACCGCGGATAATCGTACATATAGTTAAAGTTAATAATGGCCAGGGCAGGACCCTTGGCCAGTAATCCCTGCATGAGTTCATTTGTGCATTTTGTGATATCAATCGTTCCACCAGCATGCAAATAAGTCACATAGGCGTCAATTAAAATGGTTGCATACGGTGTACGAGCTGTACTTATTCCACTTTCTTTTACCTTTTCCATTTCAACTAGTAGCTCTGGCTGCGATAGTGATGACCAGGTACGATCAATAATCTGAATATCGAACACACACATCTTCACCTTTAGGTGGTGAGACTTTATTAACCATGTACCAATGTCTGCAAAGAGCGTACCCATTGGCTTGCCCTCTTCGTTGGTCCTAACTGGCACCGCTTTTTCGATATCTTCGGGGCTTATATCTAAGTCGTAAAAACCAAGGAATTGAGATGTTGACGTTTGGACGCAGTTTGAAGAAGATGTTTGGGTCTTTAAAGGAATATCGTGATGTATAGCCATAGATTCATCTAACTATAACAAAAAAGACCTGCGCACCCTTTATTGGCTTTAGGTAGACGGGTCTCTTTGGAACAATATCTCTGGCGGAAGGGGTGGGATTTGAACCCACGATACCCATTGCTGAGTATACCGCCTTTCCAAGGCGGCGCACTAGGCCACTATGCGACCCCTCCTCATCTGTTATTCTAACAAGTATATAGCCAATGCTAAAACGTAGCCAATTTTGCAACCTTTTATACTTGTGCACAAACTCATGTAGAGGTTAGACTAAGCATAGACTTACCCAAAAAAGAGGTGCACTTTGGTTATCCAGGGTGCACCTCTTAGTAGCTAAAGGAAAAACATAAGCACCATGTCCTCTCTCATTGAACTAAAAGAAGTCAGCCGTCTGTACGGTTTTGGTGATGCCACGACTGTGGCGCTCGACGAGGTTGACCTTACGATCAACAAGGGCGAGTTTATAGCTGTTATGGGCCCTAGCGGTTCAGGCAAGTCTACTCTTATGAATATTATCGGCTTGCTAGACCGACCAACTTACGGCAACTATAAATTGGCCGGACAAAATGTGTCCAAGCTTAGGCCCGGCCGGGCGGCCAAAATTCGTCGCGATCGCATAGGGTTTATTTTTCAGTCATATAACCTGCTGCCCAAACTGAGCATTTTAGAGAACGTGGCTATGCCGCTTTTATACAAAGGCATGGGTCAGACCAGACGGCTCAAACAGTCAGCTTCAATCTTAGAAACCGTCGGGCTATTTGACCGCCAATATTTCATGCCGCGCCAGCTAAGCAACGGCCAGCAACAGCGCGCTGCAATTGCACGTGCGCTGGTAAATAACCCTAGCTTGATTATTGCCGATGAGCCCACTGGCAACCTAGACAGTGCTGCCAGCCTGCTGGTTATGGAGCTGCTTAGCGAGATCCACCGCGATGGTAATACCGTATTGATGGTGACCCACAACCCAGAGCTAACACGTTATGCCAGCCGGGTGGTCTACATGCGAGACGGTAGCATAGTTTATGACGAGGAAACCCCAATTGGCAAAGTGCCAGCCATGGCCAAACGCATAATGTACTTTATGCCCAAAAAGACCGAAGAAGACGAACTGGCTGGTGTCTCTGCCCTGCTCAAAACTATACCCGGGGGCAAATCTGCCGATCCTGCCTACCGGTCAGGCAGGCCTGTGGGCAAAAAAGCGCGTAAACCCCAAAAAGCTGCGGCCAAACGCACCACTAAAAAACGTACAGAAAAGGTAGCAAAGAGGTAGCCATGTTTAAAACCAATCTAAAAATGGCCACCGCTTCGCTAAAAGCCT
>MGCP01000042.1:15187-15291 GCA_001790455.1 Candidatus Saccharibacteria bacterium RIFCSPHIGHO2_02_FULL_47_12 | reverse complement strand
GGCGCAGCGTATTGGCTAGCGTGGGGATAATTATTGGTACCGCCAGTATCATAACCATCGTCAGTTTGGCCGAAGGTGTTAAAAACCAAGTAGTTCACCAAATA
>MGCP01000042.1:5588-15164 GCA_001790455.1 Candidatus Saccharibacteria bacterium RIFCSPHIGHO2_02_FULL_47_12 | reverse complement strand
TTTGGTTCGTCCGGGCAAGGTCAATACTCTGGGTTCTGCCAAGAGCATATTTTCACAGCAAACCGGTAGCTTTAGCGACCAAGAGTGGCAGGCAGTCGCTGGTTTGGAACCAGTCGGCAAAGCAGCGCCAATTTCTTTTATATCTGGGAACCTAGTGGCAGAAAACCGCACCGCCAACTCGGCATCTATAGCCGGTACCACACCTGATCTCATGGAGCTTCTAAACCAAAAGTTGGTGGTAGGAGGGTTTTTTGGGCAGGAAGATGACGGACGCTACGTGGCGGTTATTGGAAGCGAGATTGCGATAGAACTATTTCAAGATCCGGCGCCTATTGGCAAGACCATGAAACTGCGTGGCAAAGATTTTGTGGTGCGGGCGGTGATAGAGCGCGTAAACGCCAGTTCACTCTCACTGGGTGTAAATCTAAATTCCGCTGTTTTCATACCTTACTCTACCAGCCAGCTTTTGGGTGGCGGCTCTGGCCAGATTGGACAAATTTTGCTCAAACCAAATAGCGATAGTAACGTAAACCAACTTTCAGATTCGGTAAAATCAACGCTAATGACCCTTCATGGCGGCCAAGAGGACTTTACTGTTTTGACGCAGCCCGAGCAGATTGAGCTGGCGGCCAGGACAATAAACATTTTTACTGTGCTGATTGCCGCCATGGCTGCGGTGTCGCTGGTGGTGGGCGGCGTGGGAATCATGAATATTATGCTGGTGTCTGTTAGCGAAAGAACCCGTGAGATTGGTATTCGCAAGGCCATAGGTGCTACCAACAGCCAACTTCTGTCGCAGTTTTTGACCGAAGCGGTCATATTATCTACTCTTGGCGGAATCCTAGGGGTTATTTGTGCGTTTTTTGCTAACTACTCATTTAGGGCCTTTACTTCGCTCACACCTGTCATTACACCACCAAAAATTGGCCTTGTTATGGTTGTGGTGCTGGGCGCGGGAATTATATTTGGCATGATTCCTGCCTACCGCGCCGCACGCAAGGACCCCATAGAAGCTTTGCGTTACGAATAGGTTTAGTTCAATTTAAAATTTAAAAGGCTGTCAATATTGCCGCGCCGCCAGCTAGGGCCATGATGCCGGTAATTAGCCAGCCTATCCACGTGGTAAATTTGTGGTTTGTCCACTCGCCCATTATTTTGCGGTTGCTGCTAATGATTACAATTGTGGCCAGCACTATAGGTGCTACCACGGCATTGCCTACGGCTGCATAGATTAGGGCTTTTATGGGGTCCAGACCAATAAAGTTTAGGCCCAGCCCTGCCAGCATAGAAATAATTATGGTTCCATAAAAGGCGTAAGCCTTTCTGAGTTTGCTGTTTAGGCCCTGGCCGCGCCAGCCCATGCTCTCTGCAATAGCATAACTGCTAGATCCAGCCAAAACTGGTATGGCCAGCAATCCGGTGCCAATTATGCCTATGGCAAACAGCCAATACGTGGCATTGCCAGCAAATGGGCGCAAGGCTTCTGCTGCCTGGGCCGCGCTATCTATATTGGTTATACCGTTGGCAAACAGCACCCCGCCAGCCGCAGCAATGATAAAGAACATGACCAGGTTAGACAGCAACATGCCGCTCCATACGTCCAAACGCATACTTCGGATTGCGGCTTTGTCTGTACCTCTCCGTTCGGCTATAGAAGTTTGACCCTGAGAAATAAGCTCCTCGTTTTCCTGCGAAGTTTGCCAGAAAAATAAATATGGCGATATGGTCGTACCCAAAATAGCAGCCAGTAAAACGATCTGGTCCTTGCCCAGGTGTATGCTGGGTATTACAGCGTTGCTTAGTACATTACCCCAGTCTAACTTTGCCAAAATAGCTGAAAACACATAAGCCAGTAGCACCAAGGCCAGCCATTTTAAGTACTTGGCATAACGGGCATAAGGCGTAAAAATTTGCAGCCCCAGGCTAAGCAATGTAAAGCCAATGACTAGCACCGTAAAGTCAATATGGGGACTAATTAGCTGTGCGCCCTTGGCCATGGCTCCCAGGTCGGCGCCAATGTTAAAAGCGTTTGCTGCAACTAGTAGTATTGTGCACAGATAAAGAACTTTCTTTGAAAAATGAAGCCTAATGTTGCCTGCCAGGCCTCTGCCGGTGACCAAGCCTATGCGGGCGCACATTTCCTGCACCGCTGCCATCAGCGGAAAAGTTAGTGCTGCTGTCCACAAAAACTGAAAGCCAAACTTGGCTCCTGCCTGAGAGTATGTGGCAATCCCAGACGGGTCGTCGTCGGATGCGCCGGTAGTAAGTCCAGGCCCTAATGCGTGCCAGTAGTCTTTGGTTTTCTTTCCAGCTTTTACAACGCTCTTTGTTGGCAGGCTTTGTACAACCCGGCCAGTCGTCTCAATAGTTAGGTCTAAAACTTGGGCGGGAGCTTCGGCCGCAATTGTTATAATGTCTTTCTTTTTTGGCATGGTCGGTTTAATGTATAGTATACCTCTCATTATTTTATGACAATAAGCACTAGCAGTAGCAAAAATGATTATCTTACTAATTTTGGCTCTTTTTGTAGCCGTTAGTTTTGGCCTTACGGCTATATCTGCTGCCCCCTGGGTACCTCTGCGCAAAAAAGATATAAACGCTCTACTAAAGGACCTAAATTTGAGCCACGGAAAAGTGTTTGTAGAGCTAGGTTCGGGCGATGGGCGGCTTCTAAAAGCTGCCGGCAACACCGGGGCAATGGTAATTGGCTATGAGCTAAACGCTTTTTTATGGCTCGTTTCGTATTTTCGTCTGCTGGGCACGCCAACTGCAAAGGTATACCTGCGCAATTTCTGGAAACGCCCATTAGATAAAGCCGATTGCGTTATGGCGTTTCTAGTCCCTAGAACTATGCCTAGGCTAGCGCATAAACTCGGTAAAGAGATGCAGCCCGGCAGCCGGTTTATAAGCTATGTCTTTGCCTTGCCAGGCAAAGACCCTGCGCAGAAACACAGAAGTTGGTACATTTACGATTTTTAAACACGCTATTTCTGCGTTCAGAGTTGCGAGCCCACATACTGAAGAACTAGCGTGCTAAGCCCAATCTCTAGTCCTACTCCAAGCGCTCCAATCAACAGTCCCACCAGGTAAAGTGCGGCGTCCTCTAGTATTAGGGCCAGCGAGATTATAACCACCCCAAGCGCTGGCAGAGTGTCTAGCCCAGAAAACGGCGGAGCCAAAAAAGCAGCCAGCGACAAACAAAAAATAACTACCCCTGTAATACGCAGAAAAAGCGGATGTGCCAGCAGTTCAGATAGCCTGGGTTTGGCATAACGCTCAAACCAGCGCACACGTCGCAATATGTATGGCACTACCTTTGATTCGCTGCCGCCGGCAATTTTTAACTTGCTCCACCTGCGTGGCATCCACAGCGTTTTTCGCCCAATTATTAGCTCTAGGGCCAGAACCATAGCTATAACTTCAAACACGTGCGTGATGCCGCCTGTAGGTATGGGCAAAGCCGGCACCGCCAAAAGGATCAAAAATAAAACAGCAAAGCTTTTTTCTTCAAACACCTGGCTGAGCCGTTCAAGTGTTTTGGGCTCGTGGCTCTTTAACCAGATTCTCAGTTCCTCGCTAAAGGGCTTTTGTTGTCTCTCGGACATAAAACAATATTAGCCCAAGAGACGGCTAACGCCTAATCTTGTCTTGCGGGTTGTCGTTTTACATAAACATGTAAAGCAGCACGCCGAGCACAACTACCACAGCTGCACCAATTGCCACCATTTGCCACATGGGCATTTTGCCAGCGGGCTTGGCGGGCTGGCTGCCGGCAGCAGGCACCTGCATGCCCGGGTCAGTGGGCTGGCTTGGAGCAGGCTGCTCCGCAGGTGGGGTCTGAGTTGGTGGGGTTTGTGTTTGTGGGTCCATGGACACTCCTTTGTTTAACTAAATTGCATTATAACCCAAACGCTTATGTTTTTGTATTATGTCATGGGTTCAAGTAACACTACTAATGCCAGACTGCCTGCTTAGCCTAGTGTTCTATCCAGATAAAAAATGGATTCTTTGCCTCTCCTTCAATGAGCGCCTCATCTTCGCACGTGATAATCCCGGTTGTGTACCAGTCTGCTGAGCGGTCGTGCCTGGCGCTGAAAAGAATCGAAGTAGCGTGAACAGGTATAACAATTGGTTCTGCGGGATACATCACATCGTCACAATAACGAACATAGGAAGGGTCTAGTTCGACTTCCACTATTTCTACATGGTTTCGAATCACTACGGGGCCTTTAGGCCACGCAGTATCGTCATCGCCTAAGGCATCTGGTGTGATCAGATCGATTGATCCGACATTGATTCGAGCCAAATTACTTTCCCTCATAGAGCAACGCACAGCAGCAGCAATTTCTACTTTTCGCCTCAGAAAATCAGGATTTGTTGGGTCGGCATCGATTCCAACACCACGCCCGGGTCGAATAAACTCAACATCTATCATCTGAATATCTTATGACGCGAGAAAGAAATGTAAAGTGTTTATGCTTGGCTCTTAGTAGCGATGGAAGTTAGAACATCTTTGCTAATGCTTGCAGTGCAGTCGCTGCAGACTCATAATTCAATACAATGAACAGGCTACAAGAGGTATTAGAACGACCAGAACCCACCATAGCAGTTCCCATTACCCAATCAATTGGAAAGACTACACTTCAATCAATCGCATCAATCGCCGATGTTGCAGAATTTCGTGCAGATCTATTTCCATATAGTGACCTCCCCTATCTTGAAGATCAAATTAGATCCATTGGGGTTATGCCCACTTTGCTAACAATTCGTTATCAAGGAGAGGGTGGCCAGTGGTCTGGCTCAGAAGAGGATAGACTGGCAGTGTACCAACACCTTATGCCCTTGGTTGATGGTGTAGATATTGAGCTAGCCGCAGACATTTTGCCGGATGTCGTAGATGCCGCAAACGACAATCAGAAAATAGTGGTAGTATCCAGCCACAATTTTAACGAAACGCCAAGTGCAGAAGAACTCGAACATATCCAGCAGGAATCAAGGAGTGTTAGTGACTATACAAAAATTGCAGCCATGGCTGATACTCTAGACGAATATCAGAGACTGGCTGATTTTACGCTCAATACAACTACAAGCAAGCTTATAATAGTTGCCATGGGTGACTTTGGCCCGTCATCCCGTATATTTTTTCCTGGTCTTGGTTCACACCTAACGTATGCATATGCGGGCGATCAAGCCGTAGCGCCAGGCCAGTTAAACTACCTGGAAACCCACGAACTTCTAAAGAAATTCTACCCCAACTATCGCAAACTGTTTGAGTGAGAACACAGATGCTTGGCCCGCTAGTGGACGTACTTCGCAGCCTTTTTCAGATTAAGAAATTAGAGAGTTGAGTTCTTTGGCTGTAACAGCAACTTGGCGTATACCAGTGAAAGGATTTTGGTAGTTTTTTGGGTCGCGGGTATGATCTTCATTTTGGGCTACTGCAAATTCATCCGTCAAAACATAAGCCTGCGGGTTGGTGGCGTCAAGGTCATAAGCTATACCAGCCTCGCGTGCAGCCCGTACAAATTGGGCAGCCATCTGAATACCCGCATTGGCTACACGGGCGAACCCAACGTTCCCTCTAAATACATTGCTGTGTTCGGCAGCAAACCGTTTGGCAATTTCATCGCCCTTTGGGGTATCGTACCCTTCTATAACCACAGCGTGCCCAGAAGCTAGAAGCACAGGCATAACAAACACTCCCGCGTATTCTGTTTCCGTAGGATATCTATCTTCTTCTGCAAAGAATTGTTCTACGTTTGCATTTGTTTTTTCTGACGGAGTATCCATGACACGATTGCCAGCTGCAATATAAACATTTTCCCTGCTCGGGCTATCTGCTACCAACTTAGCGGTTCTATCTTGCCAATTCGCTACGGCGCCAGTTATGACTGTGGCTGCGTTGTCTGGTGTAGGAATTTCTGGAGTCCAAAGGCTCCTGTTTAGCGCCAGCTGCACGCCTGAACGGCCCAACCACTCTGCTGCAATTGCTAATCCATCTTGGTCGGTCCCCAGAATTTCTCGAACATGGGGAATATTCTCTTGCAAGACCTTACTGCGGCCAATTGCGCCCACTAGGTTACCCAGTGCTTCGTCACTTGGCTGATCGCCAAGTTCGACATCAAAAACACGGGCCATTTCTGGAACTAGACCGTTGGCCAGCTCGTATACGCTATCTCCTAATCTATAAGTCGCAAAATCTGACATAACAATATTATACCATAATACTCAAGAGTAATACGGGTTTGCATTTAGCCCCGTTTACTCTAGAGTGCTCATAGAGTACAATTTTATGGTATTCCGGGGTAGCTCAATGGTAGAGCAAGAAGCTGTTAACTTCGAGGTTGCTGGTTCGAGTCCAGTCCCCGGAGCCAAGCTAGAATAGATGAAGTCAGAACTGTTAATTCAGTTCTGACTTTTTGTATACCCGTACTAGATTTGAAGCCTTAATTAAAAGCTAGCTGAACCTGTTATTTGGTATGCTTTAGATATGAAAATAATTGCAAAGTCGCTAATTTACGACGATGAAAATAATTTACTAGTCTTGGTCCGAAACAACACACACCCTAAATATGCCAACGAAGACGATCTCCCAGGTGGCGAACTTGAGGGCAACGAATCCGAAATCCAGTCAGTTGTTAGGGAAATTTCTGAAGAAACAGGCTTTATGCTAGATGCTGAAGAAGTTCATAAAGTGTACAAGAAATCAATTGACCCAGACACATGCCACGTTCTTTTTGCCGGTAAGGTTAATGGTAATAAGCCTAAAGTCAAATTAAGCTGGGAGCACAGTTCGTATAGCTGGCTTAGCATAGATCAAAATCATAAACTAAGGTCTCAAGATGACTTTATCTCGACGACAAACGAATGGCTCACATTAAATAATACTTCTTCTTAAATCTGACTTTATCGAAGTTATAACTTCCTCTATGGCTCAGGAGTGGTTTGTGCAAGCAAAAGCACAGCGAGAGCTGGGCGTAGTTGCTGGTGCGTTCATGACGAGCACGCACAAAAGCTTGCTTTGAGCACGTGAGGAAATGTGCCGAAGGCAGCCCCAGTCCTCGGAGCCAGAAAAAAGAGTGCGCAAGTAGTCAGTTAGATGCTTTTTAGGTTTTCTGGCGATGGATGCAGTCAGCCCAAAAGGAAACGGTTCAACTCTAAGTTGCAGAGTATGTTTACTAGGATACCCACAGTTTGATACATTGACTAATTTGACAAATCGTGATATTATACTCTTATTAAACAAGGTCGTTAGTTATTATGGAATTTCAAAAAAGCATAAAACATTTGACCGCAGCTACTCTGCTTGCTGCAGGTAGCCTAGCCATTTGTGCTCCGACTAGTGCCGAAGCAAACGCAAGCCAAGGCATTGAAGCCGGTGTAGACCCGGAGGGGCCAGACCATGTTGACTGCGTGATGACTAATCCTGACGGCAGTGTAGTTGACTGCTCTACAGAATTACCGGTGGGCGATTCTACGCCGCAGGAAGCCACAAACGAACCAATGCCAGCCACCCCCATGCCGGCTGCAGCTAGATACACTGGTTAGCCAGAGCTGAATCCACCGACCATATTTAGTTGACAGTAAGCTTATGCTTATGTTATTAGATATGTAGCATTAATAATTATATAAAACCTAAATTATACAAAAAGAAAGAAAAAAACATGGCCTCAACTAAATCCGAAAAAACAGAGCGCCCAGCCAAGCGCATAATGTTCATTCCTTCTGGCCGTCTTAGTGTAAAAAACGCAATCTTGTTTATTTTGCTCTTTGCAATTGTAGGCGGAATATATATCTGGAGGTTATCAGCTTCTACTATAGTTCCCAGGGGGGCTGACGAGATTGTTTTGCAGTATGAACTGCCACACCAGCAGGTGTATTCGGTTGATGAAGGCGTCGCCTACCACCCGCCCGCCGCGCTGCTTTATGGCAATGGTGCCCTCTTTTGCGAAAACGATGACATTCAAACGCCATTCAAGCTTGCTACAACTCACCTGAGCCACTCGACAGTCGATAAAATTGTTAACCAGATACTTGATGCCAAGTTCACAAGTTTAAACGAAAATTATAGCCAAAGTGGAAACTTAGTGGCACAACTGGCTACTACAATTGACCTCAATCTATCTAGCGGAGTAAAGAGCGTAGCGCACTATGACGGTAATAAGCCAGAAGCTTTTCAGGTAGCCGAAGAAATAATTACAAACTTATGCCAGGAAGCAAAAACAGCATATTTGCCAGAGCAAGTAGACGTAGTTGTGTCTAAGGCGGGTGATCTAGCGCAAAGCAACAATTCTAAAGTCTGGGATAAAACCGAAGTTCCGCTGCCAGTCAGCGAAGAGGCAGAAATACCGGCAGTTTCAGATTCAACCCCTCAAGTAAATGCCAAAAGTCCAAACATGCCCATAAAACCCCACACATTTGGAGGCAAAGAAAAAGACATTGTAATAAAACAAATAGGAAGCAAGTCGCACGGCCAATTTACTCAAGATGGAACTAACTACGCGGTGTCTGTATATCCTAAATTACCATCGCATAAATTACCCGGCCAAAAAGATAAACTCCAGCCTGTTGGCGGCAAGGGTAAGGTAGAAGCAGCCACAAAACAAAACGTACGTTATGTTTGGTTCTACGCCGCAGATCAATCACCCTCTGGCTTTCTCTGGTGCGATCTAGCTTGCAATGCCAGAAACGTTGGAGCGCACGCAAATTATTGGTACTTAACACAGGTAAAAAAAGCACCAACATTGCAACCCGCAGAGGTTATACGGGGTTCGCAAACCGTTGCATGGTACCGTACTTGCCATAACCCCGCAGGGTGCGGAGGAAGCATAGACTACGCAGTATGGGACAACCTGTACAACGGACGAGACGGGTCACCAAAACTGTACCAAGCTGGAAAGTCAAACAATGTTTTAGTGCAGTTCACAGGTGGTTACCCCAGCAACGCGTGTACTGGCCTGGGAGGCGGGCCTTCTGGCACAAGTGGTAGCTATGGCTCTATTGCTCAAAACGGTGGGGGATTTTCAGTCATCATGAATGCAAATGGTTACGGATGTGGCGGCGGGCTCATTTACCAGGTAGCCGCACACGAGCAAGGCCACACTATGGGGCTAGGTCATACATCAAGCCCAGACCTAATGGGGCATGTTTACTGTGCAAGTTTGACCTGCAGTCTTAATTTCTATCAATTCCTCCAGCTGTATTACTGGAGCCCCTACTTTAACTAGCACTACTTAAAGCCTGCCAAAGATACTATTATTTAGTTTTTTCTAGTGCCCAGCGCACTGACTGGCTTAAGGGTTTGTCTGCACGATGTATGCAGCCAATCCAGCAACAAGGACGTCTCTTGCCATCTTTTAGCTCCGAAACCACCCTCTTTACATGCTCGTCTCTAGTTTTTTGCTGCTTAACTGTTATAGTCCAGCAAATCCATTCATTGCGCGCCAGAGGCGTAATATCGTCCCATGCTGCTAACGCTCTACTGTCAGAAACGAGAGCGTTCTTTAGATCGGTTGGCAGCTTGTGCGCTACTCCGCCGGCAAGTTTGTTACCTGACATAAGTTTATAATACTGCAG
>MGCP01000042.1:4658-5551 GCA_001790455.1 Candidatus Saccharibacteria bacterium RIFCSPHIGHO2_02_FULL_47_12 | reverse complement strand
TATGGTCCAAGCCTGGCAAGGTTCGGGGTGGTTGTTTAAAGCACTGTCGTCTATCTTTGAACTGTCTGGGTTTAGGGTAGCAAGCGCGTTCTTTGGGTCATACCAAACTGCCCCGTTTTCACCGACATAAAAATATTCATAAAACTCGCCAGCAGCTGCAACAGTTTTTAGCAGGCGGTTTTCCAGTTCTTCGGCCTGCTGTGTAAACCCGTGCCTCCTAAGCCCTTTGGCGATGTCGTGTGTTTCTTTGGGCCAGACGGTGTAGCTGCCATGATAATCGGTAAATCCTGGTACGGCGTGGTGACGCCAAGCGCGCGAACGGACACCAGCAGTGGTTAGAAAATCTGGTCCCATAATGGTTTTTACAATGCTATTTACAAATGTAGTGGCAACTTTTGGTGGCATGTCTAGCAGAACGTTACTGTCTAGTAGCAGCGCCGGGTTAGAAGTAAGCGTGTTTACTATCCTGGTTTTGCCAGTGCTATCTCGGTCTATGGCTTGGCCAAAGTAACCAGAATCTGCCATCCAAAACCGTGGCACAATTTGGTTTAGGATGTTTTCTGCCAAAGTTTGGCAGTGTCTTCTTAGGGTGGCTTGTGGCATTAGTTTTGAGCCCACCAGTAGCGCGTCATAGGCGTACCCCTGCAGCTCTATACCGGCTAGGCCGCCCTCAAAGTTAGGCAGCGAACCATCTGCAAACAAACAGCCAGTTTCTGAGTCTTTCCAAGATTGGTTAGCTGCTTTGTTTGGATCTGTACGCTTATACTCTAGCAGGCCCCAGGCCGAGCCCTGGACTTTGTTCGCCACCCACTTCACCGCCTGGGTTAGGCTGTACTCTATATTGTGCAGTTTGCCGTCGCGGCCCAGATAAGTTTGCTTTAAGATAGCTTGCC
>MGCP01000042.1:0-4635 GCA_001790455.1 Candidatus Saccharibacteria bacterium RIFCSPHIGHO2_02_FULL_47_12 | reverse complement strand
ACCAAACGTACAAACAAGGGTGTGGCATCGTAGCTGCCGTAGTAGATCATGACATCACCGGGGTAGCCGCCATATTTCTGCTGGAGGTTGCGCAGCACAGTCTCTGCCGGTTCTAGCACGCGTTTGCCGCCAAAAAACGCATAGCGGTATTCATGATGGATTTTGCCCGGTTCTTCCTCTGACTTTTGGTTTACTCTAACCCCTTGCAACCGGGAAAGTTCGTGGATAATGTCATATGCCAGTTGTTGATGGGTGGCTAGTAGATCGCTGGCAACCTTTATAGAATCACGGCCAAAGATAGCGTACTGAAAATTTGGCCCGCCACTGCCGTAAACGCCCTCGACCTCGCTGGTTCTGACTAGGTCTATAAAGTCTGGCACCATAGCCTCACCGCGGTCTAGCAGGCGCTCTAGTAGGGCACTTTTTTCGTCTTTTGTCTTTTTGTTCCAGGCTTTTGGGTCAAACATACTGCCCTTATCATAAGCGTTTTATTAATTTTTTGTAGACCTGTTCGTAACCTTTGGCCATTTTTTCTGCAGTAAAGTTGGCTGACACGTGGTCACGGCAGGCCCTGCGGCTAATTTTACCCACATCTTCTACCCTTTTTATCATTTGTTTCGTGTCGCGGCACAGGTATCCCACCTTTCCATCTATGATTATTTCTGAGGTTGACCCACGCTTGATCGTTATAACAGGTACGCCGCAGGCCAGAGCCTCTATATTTACCATGCCAAAAGGTTCATCCCACTGTATGGGCGCAATCAGCGCGTAAGCACTTTTTAGGAGTGCTATTTTGTGTTTTTCTGCTGGCTCACGTACAAACACTATTTGTTTACCGTCTATCAAAGGTTCAACGGTTTTTTTAAAATAACCCTCTTCTGCTGGGTCTATCTTGGCAGCCATTATAAGTTTACGGCCGGCCGCTTTGGCTATTTTTATAGCCTGAGCTGGTCCTTTTTGGGGGTGAATTCGGCCTAAAAACATCAGGTAATCTTTTGGTTTAGCGCCAAAGCTAAACCCAGACGGGTCTATGCCGTTATAGACCGTACCCACATAATTCAAATTTTTGGCATGTAGACGCTGTGAATTGCTAATACTAACTATTGGCTGGCTCTTATAGAGGGCATGCATATAGTTAGTAATGGGTTCTGCCATGCTGCCGTGCACCGTTGTAACCATGGGGTGCTTTATTAGTTCAGAAAAAAGCAAAGCCTCCCAACCGAAATGATTGTGCACAATGTCGTATTCTTCCTGGCGAATTAAGCTAGCAGCTTTTATTAGTCCGCGTAGGTTGGCTGTCTGACGAGTTCTGGCATTGTGCGCTTGGGGAGAAGTTCTAACCGGCTTTGTTATACAAGGCACTAGCTTGGCGCTTGTTTTAGACCCACCACTAGCAAACAAAGTCACGTCATGCCCCAGTTGCACTAGACCCTCAGCTAAATAATAAACAACACGCTCGGTGCCACCGTATTTGATTGGTGGTACCGGCTCCTCAAAGGGAGCTAGTAGCGCAATTTTCACCCTTTTACTCCTTGGTGGCGGCTAGGACAGATGTTTATGAACAGACCCTATTTGCCTGTCTGCATCCCGTTTCTTTAGGGTTTGGCGCTTGTCGTAGCGTTTTTTGCCCCGCCCTACTGCCAACCTAATCTTAACATACCTACCGCCTGTCAACAGTTCTAGCGGCACAATAGTGTTGCCTTGTTTCTTTGCCTCTATTAGCTGGTTTATCTCGCGGCGTTTGGCTAGCAGTTTGCGAGTTCGGGTTTGTTCTGACTCGCTTATAGGTACGCCGCTAAATCCTGAAATGGTAGCGTTGACCAGCCACAACTCTTCATCTTTGACAGTAATGTAGGCACCCTGCAACTGTCCGTGGCCCATGCGCAGTGCCTTGGTTTCGCGGCCATTTAGAGCAATGCCCGCCACAAAGCTATCACCCAGCTCGTAGTCAAACTTGGCCCGCCGGTTGGTTATAGATTTTTTTGGCAAACTCTTCTTCTTGGCCATAATGTTTAATTTTACGCTACTTGGCTGAATTTGCTTTAGAGATCTCTTCTTTGGCAACGTTCCAAACTTCTGGGTTGCCGCGCAATACTTTCATTTGGTACCACCACTCCGCGCCCCACATGTCTATGGTTTTCATGCCCGTGGCACGGCCGTATTCAAACCTGTTACGCAGGCGCTCTGGGTTGAGCGATTTATACAGTTCGTCTACTGGAGCGTCTTTTATGTTAAATCCGGGCGGTGTCCATGGTTCGGCTTGGAGCTCGTGGATTATCATATCCTTGCCCTGCAACAGCTTGCTGGCACCGGCATAAAACGCGTAGTACCAGGCTGGGAACGGATATTCTAAGTAGCGTTTAGTAAAAACGTGGTCCCAAATGCGTTTATATACAGACACGCCGTAACTGTCTGGAGTTGGCAGTTGAATGGGTACACCAACCCAGTTGTTACTGCGGCTAACAATTACTGGGTGCTCAGAATCAAGAGATTTTACAAAATTGTATTCGTCTATGAGCCGGTCGCGGCTAAAGTCTGGGCAAATGCCAAAAACGGTCAGGAAAAACTCGTTTTCTAACTGATAGCTATCTAGCGCAGGGCTGGTTTTGTAGCGTTCTACAGTTTGCTTCATAACGTTTTTTAGTTGCGGGTACCATATTTCTTTTGGGTCGTCCTTTAGCCATTGTGGCATATGGCATTCCGGCCAGCGGGGTTGCCGCAAACCAATAGCCAGACTTACATCTACGCCGCGCTCTTCGGCCATCTTAAACTGCCAATCTAGCTCGCTAAAGTCGTACTGGCCAGGAGACTTTTCTATATCATTCCAGTAGCTGACCAAGCGAACCCTTTTAAGGCCCAAATCGTCCAGTATTGCTGTAAAAGTTTCTTTGGGATCTACGCCCAGATAACGTGCATAGTTTGGTACAAACGTTGCACCTACGTGCAGCGGTTTGTCTCTGTTAGACCATATGTACCACTGAGCAATTGAGTACATTGTGGTTACTCCAAGCAATACCAAAACACTTATGGTGACCCAGATTCTGCGCCACCAGCCTTTGCCCCACCACTGCTGTTTAAAAAATGAAACAGTAGATATAAGCCATTTTGGTCTCACGAACTTTTTCTTATTTCGGTATTTGTTGGACATTTTGTTACTATCTAAAAAACAGCAATGAATAAATCATTACCATTAACGGTATCAATAGTTATACCAGCTTACAACGAAGAACACCAGATAGCCCAGTGTTTAGACAGCATTGCAAAGCAGTCGGTAAAGCCGCTGGAAGTTATTGTGGTAGACAATAACTCAACCGACAGCACCGCGGCAATCGCCAAAGAGTATTCGTTTGTAAAAGTAATAAAAGAAAAGCGCCAAGGTATTGTATTTGCCCGCAACGCAGGCTTCAACGAGGCTCGTGGCGACATTATAGGCAGAATAGATGCCGACAGCATATTGCCGACCGATTGGGTAGAGCAAATCATAGGTTTTTATAATGATCCAGCGCACAAACAAAGCGTCTTTACGGCCGATGCGTATTTTTACAACTTACACACCAGCTTTATAACCAGCCGCATTTATAACGTGGTAGTCCATAGGGTAAACCACGTGGTAGTAGGTTATCACTTGCCCTGGGGCTCTAACACTGCCCTTCCGCGCAGGGTGTGGGAAAAAGTCCGGGCAGATGTTTGTCTTCGCACCGACATACACGAAGACCTGGATCTGGGCATACACCTAAAGCATGCTGGTTATACCACGTATTATAGGCATGGTATGCGCGTAGGCGTAGAAGCTCGGCGGATTATGTCCAATCATAACCAGCTATGGGAATACCTAAGCTGGTGGCCGCAAACTATTAAAGCCCATCACAAAAAAAGATGGATATTAATCTGGCCGTTTGTGCTGATGGTGTGGCTGGGTAGTTATCTGATTTTGGGATCCGAGCGCTTGCTAGATCTGTTCAGTCTTAATAGCAAAGAGCCTAAGGCGCGTCGTTTGAGGTAAACCCGCCGTACTGGTTTGGCGAGGGGTTGCAGCTAGACCATAAGCCTCGGCCAGATTCTCTGGCTTCTTTTTGGGCGGCGCTAAACTCGTCTACCTTAGAAAAAGGAAAACTGGTGTAGGCAAACCCGTAGCCTTGCTTGATAATTTCTAGATTTACGAGCGTTCCATTGGGTAGATAGACATAGCGTAGCAGCCGGTTGTAGCGGTCGCGGTTGGTGTTTAGCGGGTCGGCTTCTAGGCGCACATTGTTCTTGCCAATTAGGTTTTTGGTAAAGTCAGCCGCCGCCTGGCCAAAGCATTGTACGGCCTTGCGAGGATCATGCGTTTCTGGCGTATCAACCCCTATGAAGCGTATGGTCTCCTTGGCTCCGTTCATGTCTACGGCAATTGTGTCACCGTCGGCAAACTCCTCTACCCGGTACAGCCCAGGCTGCACTGTTTGTGCGGTTTCGTTTAGGGTATCAAACCAACCATAGCGCTGCCCCACAACAATCAAAATGCTGGTAATAACGGTTGCTACTATAGATGCTAACCTCTTTTTTCTAAACCTTGCCATTACTCTGTTCTATGCTGGTTTGGGCCAAGTTCTCTTTCACGTAATCTTGTGTAACTTTTGTGCCGTCTATTTCTAT
>MGCP01000041.1:6523-6951 GCA_001790455.1 Candidatus Saccharibacteria bacterium RIFCSPHIGHO2_02_FULL_47_12 | reverse complement strand
TTACTGTGTGGGCGTGCAGGTGTTTAATCTTTTTGGTTATTCGCCAGTTGTTGGCCTCTGCTACGGCCTTTAGTGAAGACTGCGCATCTTTGGGCTCTATAGATTTGGCTAAAAGTTTTAGGCTGTTCGCGGCGTCTTTGGCCTCTGGTTGTTTGAGGTCTATAAGGGCTTCCCACCAGCTTTTGCTGCTACGTTTGGCGTTTAGTGCAATTTGCCATGCCAAGTCTTTTTGTACTGGTACCAACTGTTTGGCTATGATTTGCGGCAAAACATAGCTGGTGCGCATAAGTTCTTTTTGGTGAATAGCTAGCAAGAGTTCCAAAAGTAGCAGCACATTTTCAACCTTAGGGTCTTTTAGTAAATCTTCGCGCCCCTCGTAATAATAATTTACTCCGGCTGAGTCCAGCTGGTCGGCAAGCTCGCGCAGG
>MGCP01000041.1:3747-6439 GCA_001790455.1 Candidatus Saccharibacteria bacterium RIFCSPHIGHO2_02_FULL_47_12 | reverse complement strand
GGCGAGGCAGTCTCGAACTGGGTTGGTGATACGTTGGCATAATTTACATTTGCACTCAGTGACTTGTCTATGTCCTCATAATAATTTTCTAGCCGGTTTTGGCCGCGGCTTATGACCGCGCGGGACAGTCCTATAATGCTGGGGGTAGACCGGTAATTTTGCTTTAGTGTAACCGTGTTTACATCGCGCCAGCGTTCTCTAAACTCCATTAGCACATCGCCCAGAGCACCCTGAAAGCCGTAAATGGCCTGGTCATCATCGCCCACCACCATTACGTTTGGACGGCCTTCGTGTACCGGGTTGTCAGCAATCAAGTTAATTATGCTGGCTTGGGCAGCGTTGGTGTCTTGGTATTCATCTGCCAAGATATACTGAAAAGTTTCCTGCACTGTAGCCAAAAACTCGCGGTTATTCCTAAGTTTTTCTAACGCAAACAAAATCATATCGTCGTAGTCAAACAAGCTGCGCTTTTTTAGCTCGTCTTCGTATGCGGCATAGAGCTCAGCCAGAGCCCGCAGCTTTTTTAGCTGATCCGTGGGCTTAAAGTGCAGTTTGCCGTCCTCGCTTGTAAACCACTTTTTCTTAAATGCACTTAAACCAGAGGTTTTGCCGGTCTGGTTAAATTCCTGAGTAGCTTCCTCTAACTCTTGTAAACTTATACGCCCAAGCTCTGAATCTGGTGTGCTAGCAAACTGCGGCTCTAGTTGGGCCAGCAACGTGCCGGCACTTTTGGAAGATAGTCTTCCTGCGCTGTTAAATGCGGCAGTTAGTTTGCTGCCAGTTGACCTGCACCATTCCATGTCCGCCCCTGCTTTTTCTACTGCAACATCTGGTGACACACCAGCACGCTTTAGTTGGCTGATTCGCTCAGTAGCGTCAGCTTGGTATACAAACTGGCCATAAGCCTGTTTGCTGAGCGGGTTGTTACGGGGTAAACGGCCTAAACATGCGTAGAGAGTTTCATAAAGTGTCAAATCTTCTGCAGGACGAAAGTTGGCGAGCTCTGGGAAATAGTCAGAAAAGCGCGCAATCAGCCTAGTGCCAAAGCCGTGAAACGTGTGTACCTCTACCCTTTTAGCATCGCCTCCAACAAGCTGGGACAACCGGTTTATCATGGCTTCTTTGCCAGATTCGGTATATGTAAGGCATAGTATGTTGCCTGGGTTTATATCGGTCCCACGCAAGATGTTGGCTACGCGCAAACTAAGTAGTTGGGTCTTGCCAGTCCCCGGACCGGCAATAACTAGCAGCGGGCCATCTATAATGTCTACCGCCCGTTTTTGCTCGGCATTTAGCCTCTTATACTCAGATCTGAAATCACTCACACATATATTGTAACCGTTTTAAGGTTTAACTATTGTTATGGTTGTTTTCTATTTCATGGATTTTATCGTGATCTAGTCCAAAATAGTGTGCTACCTCGTGCCAAACCGTATTGCGCACGTTTGCTTTTAGGTGGGTCAAATCCTGGCTCACGATCTGCAGTGGTTCTTTAAATACGGTTATTTTGTCTGGCAGACCAGAGGTTGAGCCTTGCCTGCTGGGTAGCGGGACGCCCTCGTACAACCCCAGCAGTAACCCACCTTGCCGCACTCCTGCGCCGTGCAGCTGTGCGTCTGTGGGCTGGTCTTTCACAAAGAACCCCACGTTTTTTAGGTTGTCTTTATGGACTTTGGGCAGCCTATCAATGGCTTCGTCTACTAGCTTCTGAAATTCATTGTCAGATATGTCTACCATCATACAATTATCGCATAAATGAAAAAGGAGCCTTTTGACGGGCTCCTTTTCCGAAGCTATCTATTGCTAGTTAACTCCACCACCTCACGATGGTATCTATCAATCTACTCTTGCACAATCCACATGTCAACGCTTCGTATATAAAACTACAACAAACATCTCTAGCAGCTTGGAATATTATTATTGGCGGTCAAACGTCGTGCTAATCGAAGCTATGTTCCGATACTGCTAATTTTGATTAATAATTCTTTTACTTCGTCATCAGCATCAATAATGCGTACGTCTCTGAATACTTCCTTCTGGAACGTATCTTTTTGTTCAGAAGCAGTAAGTTTCAACTTCTCTATTGAGCGCAGAACTATATTTATCTCATTGCCCTCATAGCTATAATAATATTCTCCCCTGGTAAATTCTTGTTCAATTGTGAGGGGGATTATGATCAAAATATCTATGTCAGAATCCTCTCCGTTTACTCCCTTTGCTACTGAGCCATACAGCAGAGTTGCTCTTACGTGGGTCTGAACGTCTTTATACCACTGCTCAAGCTCCAGTACTTCATTAAGGAATTGTCTGTATATTTCAACTGCTTGATCTTGATTTAACATGCATTAATCATAACAAAATAAAAAGACTTCCAAGGAACTCTAAAAGCAGAAGCATTTTGGCTGGGGAGGAGGCCTGCCTGCCGGTAGGCAGGGATTCGACCTACCTTCGGCAGGCCCGGAACTTCACGATCAGCAACAAGTTGCTGTCGGAAGATTCCCTTGCGAAATGCCACTGGCATTTCTCACCCCGAATGCTTCACTCGGGTGTTTGAACCCAATCATCAAAACAGGGACGAAAAACCATCACAAGGATGGTCTTCCGACCCTGGCTGGGGAGGAGGGATTCGAACCCCCGAATGCCAGTACCAAAAACTGGTGCCTTACCACTTGGCCACTCCCCAATACGAACG
>MGCP01000041.1:0-3706 GCA_001790455.1 Candidatus Saccharibacteria bacterium RIFCSPHIGHO2_02_FULL_47_12 | reverse complement strand
AGGACACCGGGGCCCCCATGAAACCTGTTTCATGGGGTAGAGAACCTGGTGCCTTACCACTTGGCCACTCCCCACTACAAAGACTAGCTAACAGATAGATTTTAGCGTAGTATCGCTGTTTGAACAATGCTATCTGGAGGCTTCTAGCTAGAGCCTAGCGTTTGCTGCAAGATTGTTTTTAATATATCAAGTTGTTCGTGGTCGGTGTCATCCAGGGGAAAGAGCCCTTCAACGTGGCGTCTCTGGCTGCTATGAGAAAATGCCAACCTACCCCTTCTGGCATATATTTGGCCGTCAGCAGTTTCTGTAAAGGATAAAACGGTCCGATGTCCCACAGCTTCGACGTCTTGTGCGGCCTCCCTTCTGTGCACTGGCATAAACTCCCTAACTGTGCCGATGGGTCCCATTTCTTTACATAGAACAATATGTCCCACACTTACTGGCAAGCGTGTTACATCTTCTGCGCCTACGTATGCGTCAGCCAGATCGAATAACTGGTCATGACGATAGCTACCCCTTAGTCCGTCTGGCAAAACCGGTGCTTGGGCACCAGAAACCACATCTTGTGTTTCCACGTTTGTGAGAAAAGTCATTTTTGCTCCTTTTTATTGTATAGATTTGCGAGAATGTCTACTTTCGAGTGTGCTCCTGCGTAATACCTATGTCAATACCACTTATGCACAGCCCGACACGCGCCAGCCGGTATTGATTTATACTAATGCTTAAGATGCACATTATTGACCCGCGGCGTCTGCAACATGCGTCTATGCTCAGACAACGCCACAAGAGAACTAAAAAACTGCTGCTAGTGTTTAGCATGCTCTTCTTTTTGGCTTCCGGTTACGCGGGGTATTGCCTAAAACGTCCTTTGCCCACTCTGGCACCCGTCCGAACGGCACAAATAAGCGTGCCCTCTAAAGACGTAGCACTTGCCTGGCCAGGTGATGGTCAAACAGCCATTGGTGCGCTAAATTACGGTGTACTGGCTCAGTCAGGAGCTGAAACTCCCAAGCCCATTGCCAGTGTGGCGAAGGTCATGACGGCCCTAGCCGTACTTAAAAAATACCCGCTAGAACCCGGCCAAAAAGGGCCAACCATTGCAGTTACGGCAGCCGACATAAAGTCTTATAACGACTATGTGGCTAAAGACGGCTCAGTAGTAGCCGTAAACCTGGGCGAGCAACTAACCCAGTACCAAGCCCTCCAGGGCTTGCTTATACCGTCGGGCAACAACATAGCCGACTTGCTGGTCCGCTGGGCGTTTGGCTCTATGGATGTCTACCTAGCGTATGCAAATAATATGGCAAAAGAGCTGGGTATGGACCAAACCAAAATATCTGACGCCAGCGGGTTTTCTGCGCAAACCGTTAGTACACCGTCTGACTTGGTAAGGTTAGGATTGGCTGCGTTAGATGATCCTATAATTGCCGAGGTTGTAAAGCAAACCAGCGCAGACCTGCCGGTTGCGGGTACTATACGCAGTACCAATATATTTTTGGGCAAAAGTGATGTCATAGGCATAAAAACCGGCCATACCGACGAAGCTGGCGGCTGCTTTTTGCTGGGTGCCACTCATGACTTTGGCGGGCAAAAAACAACCGTTGTTGTAGCCACAGTAGGAGCAAAGGATATAAACGCTGCCATGGGGGGCTCTGTCAATATGTTGCCTTCTATAACGGCAGGTTTTGGTTCGCAAACCGTAGTAAAAACAGGTGACCTGATAGGCTACTATAATGTGCCCTGGAAAGGCCAAGTAAATATAACGTCGGATTCAGAAATGACAGTGTTTGGCTGGCTCGGAAAGACAATAGAACCAAAGGTTGACCTAAATAAGCTTAGTGTGCCTTCGGCTTTGGGTAGTGCGGCAGGCAGTATTACGCTGCAAGCAAATGGCAGCACAGCGGGTTCGGTAACAGTAATTGACCAGGCTATACTTACACCCACCAAGTGGTGGCGTCTAACCCACCCTCTGTAGTGAGGTAAAATATATCAATGCCCCCAGAAAATTACACCCAAAACCCAACCCCGCCAAACGAACCATCTTTGCCCAAACCACCAAAACTTTCTAAAAAGCGAATTGCCTTGCTGGCACTTCTAGCGGGCATTGTTTTGCTGGTTGCCGCATGGTTTTTGGCGTTTCGTTCGGAAGGTAGCCAACCGGGCTCTGGGTCAAGCCGTGAATCTAACCAAACCTCAAACACAGACACACATCCAGATAGGATTCGCCTAATTGCCACCGGCGACTTTATAGCCCACGACGCGGTAAACAAAAACGCAGAAAAAGACGGTAGCTACGACTATCTGCAGTTTATGAAGGACTTTGAACCGGTGTTTCAGACGGCAGATATACGGTTTTGTAACGACCCCATACTAAACGGTGGCAAACAGTTTGGCATAACTGGCTACCCCAACTTCAATTCGCCAACAGAGTTTGTAGATGATATGAACCGGCTGGGTTGCAACCTAGTAAACACAGCTTCTAACCACAGTTTTGACAAGACCCAAGCCGTCATAGACGCTTCTGTGGATGCGTGGGCAAAACAAGGCAACCTGCTAGCAGTAGCCGGGCAAAACAAAGATTCCACTCAGCACGACATGGTCCACACGTTTGAGATCAAAGGCGTAAAATTTGCCTTTTTGTCGTATACGACATACCTAAACAAAGGCACCTCACCCAACAATTTCGGGGTAAACATGTTTAGCAAAGACTTTGCCAGCAAACAGATTGCCGAGGCCAAAGCAGCCGGAGCCAAGGTCATAATAGTTAGTATGCGCTGGGGTACCGAATATTCATCTGCTGTAAATGCAGCGCAGAAAAGTAACGCCCAATTTTTAGCCGACCAAGGCGTGAGCTTGGTGCTTGGCCACGGACCGCATGTTTTGCAGCCAGTAGACAAACTAAAAGGATCGGGCGGCAATGAAACGGTTGTTTGGTACAGCCTGGGCAATTTTTTGAACACCCAAGAGCCAGCAGAGTCGCTATTTGGCGCTCTGGGGGTGGTGGACTTTAAAGCCAGCGACGGTTCAATCAGTAGCATTGGTTACTTGCCCATCTACATGCATTACGAGTGGACCCAGCAGCAAAAAGCTGCCGGTGACCTGCTAGCGCGAAAAAGCCTGCGCATGTACCTACTAGAAGACGCTACGCAGGATATGATAGACAAAAACCAACTGTCTACTACGGTAGCAGCCCAAGACGCACGGATCAAACAAATTTTAAACACCAGCGTGCCTGTAACTACTTATACCAGCGAACAATATTATCAGTAGCTGGTTCCGCCGTTGATTTCAAAGAATTCTTCTAGCGTTTGAACCTTTTGGTCGTGCATTTCGCTAGATAGTTCTTTGCCCACATAGCGTAAGTGCCAGGGTTCGTACTGGTAACCAGTCACGTCTTGTGTATCAGGCGGGTAACGCATTATAAAACCGTATTTATATGCATTTGCCGCTATCCATTTGCCTTCTAAAGTATTTTCCCAGCATATTTCTAGGTGGCACTGCCCGCTGGGGCTGGTAAGGTCTACTGCTAGGCCGGTTTGGTGCTCGCTATAACCCGGGCGGGCACTATAGGTGTCTGCTTTGTCTTGCCCGTCTTTGGCCACATAACCATCATAAAACTGTTTTTGTATCGCGTAAGACCTGTAGCCGCTGCCAAACACCAAATTTACTCCGTCGGCCCTTGCGGCGTTAAACATACCGGCCAAAT
>MGCP01000040.1:8727-15935 GCA_001790455.1 Candidatus Saccharibacteria bacterium RIFCSPHIGHO2_02_FULL_47_12 | reverse complement strand
TGAAGCTATAGTCCCAGCTAGAGTCGGTCTTTTTGTGTGGGTTAAAGATGTTCTGCGGGTCAAAGGTCTGCTTTACTTGTTTAAAGATTTTGACCATATCTGCCCCATACATCTGCTCTAGCCATGGGCCGCGGATCAGCCCGTCGTTGTGCTCGCCAGAAAGCGAACCGTGATAGGAAAGCACCAACTCGTTTACCTCTTTCATAGCAGGCAGCAGTTTGGCACGCTCAGCCGGGTCTTCTAACTTCATGAGCGGTATAACGTGAAAGTTGCCATCGCCCATGTGGCCAGCCACCGTGGCCATAAGTTTATACTTGTTTATAATTTCGCGTAGTTTAGGCAAAAATTGAGGCAAAAACTGCGGTGGCACCACCAGGTCGTCTATAAACGGCGCAGTGTGTTTGTCTTTGACCTTTTTGCGCAGCAGATTAAAGCTTTCGCGCCGCATAATGCGAAACTTCCAGGCTTTGGACGGAGTGTTGTCTTCTTCTGCTGCCTCCAGTTTATAAGGGGCGAGCGCCTGCTTCATGTTTGCCAGTTTTTGATCTACTTCTTCCTGGCTGGTTCCTGTAAATTCTATAAGCATCACAAGCTTAGGTATACCTTTAAACAAAATCAAAGCGTCTGGCAAAAGCTGCAACCCCAGCTTTATGAGAGCGCCAAGTCCCAGTGTTTTTCTAAAGTAAGGGAAGAATTTTATAGACAGGTTCAGGGTGTAATTATCGAATGATTCAAAGGTGGCGGGTTTATGCTTTAATACCTCGTTTATAATTTCGCCAAGCCTGGATGTATCTTTCAAAAAGCACACCAGCACGCCCGAAAAATCGCGCTTTGGCACTAGCCGAAACGTCACATCAGTAACCATGCCAAGCGTACCCTGCGAACCCACGATCAGCTTGGTCAGGTCAAACATTTCTGTCTGCCTGTCGTATACATCCCAGATGTTATAACCGGTGGAATTTTTGGATACTCTCGGTTTGGCCGCTTTGATTTGTTCGTAGCGGGTCACGCACAAGTCGTACATGTCGCGGTAAATTTCGCCCTCAAAGTCGCCTTGCTGGCGCTTTTGGTCTACTTCGGCTTTGGTCATGGGTTTAAATGTGTACTCTTTGCCATCGGCCAGTACCATCTTTAGCTCCGTCACAAAGTTTTCAGTTTTGCCGTATTCTAGAGACATTTCTCCGCCCGCATTGTTGGCTACCATGCCGCCAATAGTGCAAAGTTCTCTGGACGCCGGAAAACTGGGCATGAGAGCTTTTTGCTCTAATGTTTTTGGCTCAAAGTCGCGGTAAAACACCCCTGGCTGTACGCGTGCAGCTGAAGGGGTTACCTCCTCTATGGCAGTAAAGTGTTTGGAAAAATCCACAATTATAGAGTCGTTTATGGCACCGCCAGACATACACGTGCCGCCGCTGCGAGCCGTGATAGATAAAGTGTGGTTCAACTTTTTATGGGTGGATACTGTTTTTACAAGAGTCTGTAAGTCTTTGCTATCCATGGGTGACACAACCAGCTGGGGTATTACCTCAAACAATGAGGCGTCGTGGCTATAGAGCTGCCGGGTTTCATCGCTGCTATCAACCTCACCCCTAAACCCGTCATGTTTGAGCGCTTGAACAAATTGTTCCATTACCCTTAAGCTTAAACGTAATCGAGCTGCTGAGCAAGAATATGAGGGTTTCGTCGTCCGCCGTTGGCGGACTTGCACGGCCTACTTTTTCTCTACAGTTAGAAAAAGTAGGCAAAAAGATCCGCCCCGGCTAAAAAACAGTGATGGTCGTTCGCTGGCGAGCATCCGGATGCTGCGGAGCTACTTCGCTGTTTTTTGGAAGAATTATAAAACAGCTCCGTTCGAACAAGTCCTCGCATCTCGGTATGCTAGCTGCACTCACTCTCTCAGTTTTTCAGAGGGGAAGTAAAAATATACCGGGCTCTGGCTGAACCTGAAGTAGATGTTGTCAGCCCATACAGTGGTCCAGCCCTTGTTAACCAAGGGCTGGAGGCCGAAGCCTTGTTTGACGAAGTCTGCACATAGGCAGACGAGGAGTTCTGCAGGCAAACGTATGGCTGACAACCAGATACATCAAGTGAAAGCCAGCTGCCCGCCATTTCTTTGGTAGCTTTCTTTGTGGTCCAAAGAAAGCTACTCGCTACAGTGCCTGAAAGGCACAGCGAAAAATAGTTCAATGAAAACGAACTACCGAAACAATTGTGTATAATCAGAGGTAAATATGAAAAGAAAAATCTTAATTTTAGGCGGGGGGTTTGGGGGTATCAAAGCAGCCCTTGAGCTAGCCGACGACGAGCGGTTTGATGTCACACTTTTGTCTGATAAGCCTGATTTCCGCTATTACCCCGCACTTTACCGTACTGCCACAGGCGGCAGCAAGGCCCAATCACGCATACCGTTGGCAGATATATTTGAAGGCAAAGACATCACAGTAGAAAATGATGAAGCCACCAAACTGGACCGCGAAGAGCATTTGGTGCATGGCAAAAGCGGCAAAACATACCACTATGACACCTTGGTTGTTGCCCTGGGTGTGGTCACAAACTACTTCGGCATAGAGGGGTTAGGGGAGTACTCTTTCGGCATAAAATCCATAGAAGAAGCAGCGGAGCTAAAGTCACACATTCACGAACAACTGTTAGAAGAAGGCCGCCCAGATCTAAACTATATTGTGATTGGCGGCGGACCCACGGGGGTTGAATTAGCCGGTGCGTTGCCGTTGTATATAAAAAAGGCTATGAAAAACCATGGCATAAAGCACCGTGCTGTACGTGTAGATTTGGTAGAGGCCGCCCCACGCTTGCTGCCCCGTATGCCAAAAGATGTCTCGCGCTCTGTTGCTAAACGTCTGCGAAAGCTTGGCATCAAACTCTATCTGGGCAAGAAAGTAGAGGGCCAGACTCGCGATTCGCTGATGGTAGAGGGCAAGCCCATAGAGTCAGAAACAGTGGTATGGACAGCCGGCGTAACCAACCACCCATTTCTTAGAGCTAACGATTTTGTGCTAACCGATTCTGGCAAAGCAACTGTGAACCAGTACCTAGAAACCGAGCCAAGCATTTATGTGATCGGCGACAATGCCGATACGCCGCATTCGGGACTAGCCCAGACTGCGCTGTGGGACGGTCTTTATGTAGCCAAACACCTCATACAACTGGCAGATAACCATCAGCCAAAGCCCTATGAACCCCGTAAACCCGTATATGTGGTTCCAGCCGGTCCCAAATGGGCTGCTGTGCTTTGGGGTAAAGTTCGTATTTATGGCTGGGTTGGCTGGTGGCTGCGCCGCGCGGCTGATTTGTTAGGCTACCATCACCTGGAACCTTGGTGGAAAGCCAGCCAGCAATGGATGGAAGAAAACGTAACCGAAGAAGAATGCCCACATTGCCTCGCAAAATAGTAAATCAGTTTGTGCCAAAAGATATATGGCAGTACGTAGGTATTGTAGGTACCCTAGCCTGCGTCATAATATTTCTGCGCGAACCTAGTTTTCCTACTCCAGACAAATTACTGATATTTTTGACGTTTATTTTTCTCTACTTTCATCAAGGTTTGCAGCTGCTAAAGCGATTGCTGCCTTTTGTGGCCATACTTTTGGTATATGAATCTTTTAGAGGAATTGCCGACCATCTAAATACCAACGTTAACTTTACGGCAATGATTAGTGCCGACAAATGGATGTTTGGCTCGCTGCCCACTGCCAAGTTGCAAGAGTGGCTTTGGCACGGTTCGGTACAGTGGTATGACTTTGTGTTTTATACTCCTTATGTACTTCATTTTGTCGTTCCGGTAGGGCTAGTTATTTTGGTTTGGAAATTGCGTGAATCGTTTTATTGGCGTGCAGTTACTATGTATATAATTTTGTCTTTTATGGGGTTTTTTACGTATTTGCTTTACCCTGCTGCACCACCGTGGATGGCCAACGACGCGGGCTATATAGAGCCTATAGAGCGAATATCTAGCCATGTGTGGTTTGCCATGGGGTTGCACGACTTTCCTTCTTTTTATAGCGAAATATCACCAAATCCGGTGGCAGCTGTGCCGTCTCTACATGCAGCTTATGCGCTACTATTTTCTATGATTGTTTTTAAACTTTTTGGTAAAAAGTGGGGGGCACTGTCCTTGCTCTACCCCGTTATTTTGACTGTGGGAATTATATACCAAGGTGAACATTACGCGGTAGATGCCTTGCTAGGATTCATTTATGCTGCCGCAGCCTACTGTTTGACCCTTTGGCTGTTCAAAAAAGTTGACCCTAAACTCAACCAGCAACTTTCTAAACTATTCCGAATTAACAAAAAAGATAAAGTTTAGCTTTGTTGGTTTTTTCGCCACGCCTCAATCTTTGCGTGGTCACCAGATAACAGCACTTCTGGGACCTTCATGCCTTTAAATTCTTCTGGCCGTGTGTATTGAGGGTATTCTATAGTTTTGTCATCGGCAAAGCTCTCTATCTCTGCAGATGTTTCGCCGCCCAGTACGCCCGGAATTAGCCTTACAACCGAATCAATAATAATCATAGCTGGCAGCTCGCCGCCGGTTAGTACGTAGTTGCCTATGCTGTACTGCTTGTCTATCCACTTTGTAATTCGTTCGTCGTATCCCTCATAACGCGGACAGACAATGATGAGCCCTGTAGCTTTGCTCAGTGCCTTTGCCTCAGACTGAACGTAGCGCTGGCCTCGGGGGGTAGGCAAAATTACCAGCGCTTCCGGGTCGTTTTGTTTAGCCCTTTCTATAGCGGCTACTACGGGCTCTGGCTTTAGCAGCATGCCGTCGCCGCCGCCATATGGCGTATCATCCACGGTTTTGCGTCTGCCCAAGCCAAAATCGCGTAAGTTTATATAGTTATACTCCACCAAACCTTTGTCTTTGGCCTTCCACAGCATAGAAGTTTCCAAAACTGCGGGAAACATCTCAGGAAACAACGTAATAATTTGAATTTTCATGGCTAGGATTATACTCCTTAAAACAAAAATATCCCGTATTTCGGGATAGTTTTGTCACATAAAGCTCCCATTCGCCTAGGCGTATGGCTCGCAATGAGCTTCTCTAATTTTTAACTCTCTGATTATACAAAAACCAATTGAATTGTGCAATGCCGAGCCTCAGAGTTCTAGGTCGTCGAGTTCGGCAAGCTCCTTGCGTGTCTTGCTAACTACGTCGCTACTGTCGTCGTCATAGCTATTGCTCTCTTTGCTCGGTTCTTCAACCTCATCTGGAGTGCTGCTTTCTTCATCTTTAGGTGCTGCGGTTTCGTCAGCATCGTCATCAGTTTTTGCAGGGGATGAAGATTGCTGGTAATCACGTGGCGGACCGTTGTCTACAATCTTTAGGTTGTAGCGGGCATCGTTTTTAGTACCCAGTGCACGAAGCAGCGTGCGCAGGCTTTGTGCGGTTGCACCGCGTTTGCCAATAACACGCCCAAGGTCTTCGGGATCTACCGTCAATTCAAGTAGCACGCCTTTTTCATCTATACGGCGCTCTACTTTGACCGCGTCTGGGTTGCTTACTAGTGACTTTACAACGTACTCAATAAACTGTTGGTCTATGCTACTCATCCCGTTAGATCTCCACTTAACTTTCTGTTGTCTGTTGACGTCTGAAGCTCGGTGATAGCTTCAACATTCGCTAAATTTTTGACGGTCTTTTGGAATCTAACGGGACTCATGTTCTGACTCTCCTTACAATTGCTGTAATGTTTTGATTATAACAAATTATTCTGTTTTATCGGCAACGGCTTCGGGCTCTTCGGCTTCAGCACTTGGTTCAGTAGTAGCTGCTTCTGCTTGTTCTGGCTGAGACGGTTCAACTTCAGTTGGCTTTTCTGCAGCTTCTTCTGTTTCTGCCGGTTTTTCTTCTTTAGGCTGGTTTTTTCTAAGTTTTTCGGGGTTTCTAATCTTGCTTTCTTTTTTGGCGGGTTCAGATACCCATGCCGGAAGCTTTACGCCCTCTTTTTTCATAAGCACTACTACTCTAGGCGAGGGTTGGGCGCCATTTTTTAGGTAGAGGTCGGCTTTTTCCTTGTCTAGCACTACTGCCTTGGTGTGCGGATCGTAGCTGCCCAAATGCGCAATTACTTTACCCCTTTTAGGCGACCAACGTGAATCTTGCACCACTACTCTAAAGTGGGCGTGACCAGAACGACCTTGTCGTTGCAAACGAATAGCTAACACTCTTTCGTACTTCTCCTGTTACTTTGTGAGATAATCTGGTTTATTTTACAGGGGTTTAACAGATAAGTCAATTGTTGATTTTTGGTGCTTGTTGATTGGAATTTACGCTATTTATAGCTCTTTAGGGCTGCTTCGGCTGCGCTTTGCTGGGCAATCTGTTTGCTGGGGCCAGTGCCCTGGCCCTTTAACTGATTCTCTACAAATACGCCCACTGTAAAAGTTTTGTCGTGGTCTGGGCCTTCTTCGCTGATAACCCTATAAACAGGGGTAAAGCCGTCTTTGCTTTGGACTAGTTCTTGCAAATGCGACTTAGGGTCCATCCATGAGCCGGTTTTTAAAATATCTTTTAGGGTAATAAGCAGGCTTGTTTCTATAAACTTCTTGGAAGCCTCGTAACCCTGGTCCAGATAAAGGGCACCCAGAACAGCCTCGAAGCAGTTAGCCAAAATTTGCGCCCGCGCCCTTGCACTACCTTGTTTTTCGCCGCGACTCAAACGAAGCAATGGCTCAAACTCATACAAAGAAGCTGCCGCAGAGATACTTTCTGTGCGCACCAACGCGCTGCGCCAGTTGGTAAGCACGCCTTCTGGCTCTTCGTAATTTTGATACAGGTATTCGGTTACCACCAGTTCCAGCACCGCATCGCCCAGAAATTCTAGGCGTTCGTTGTGCTCACGCACACTTTTTCGATGTTCGTTTAGATACGACCTATGGGTAAAGGCGGTTACCAAAAGCTCTGGGTTTTTAAACTGAACTCTCAGCTTGTCGCTAGCAAATTGTTGGTATTTAGAGAAATCTTGCATATGGGGGTTATTTAGCTTCGCGGATCTTTTTTAGTGCCAGTAGTATGATTTTGCCTATGTCTTCGTACTCAATCTTATCAAGTGCCTCATTGGGCGTAAACCATTTGATGTCGTTCATCCAATCCTCTGGCTTTAACTTGTCTGCATGGTCTGGCGCATGTACCAAAAATATCTCTGTTGTCATAAGCACCAGGCTAGTACCGCGGCGATAGCGGAAGT
>MGCP01000040.1:8311-8710 GCA_001790455.1 Candidatus Saccharibacteria bacterium RIFCSPHIGHO2_02_FULL_47_12 | reverse complement strand
TCCATGACCTTTATGGTCCTTAGACCGGTCTCTTCACGAATTTCGCGCGCGGCTGTATCTTTAGATACTTCGCCCTCCTCTATATGGCCTTTGGGTATAGTCCAGCGGTTTTTTGCGTCTTGGATCAGCAAAATCTCTGTCTGCTTGGTTTTTGGATTTTTACGGAAAACTATGCCGCCAGCGGTAGGTTCGCGAACAACTTCGGATATAGCCGGCCTGTGCCGGTGTACAAATTGCTTGATTCCATTTATGGGTTTAGGTCGCTTCATATCATTCTTTCTTCTTAGCTTTTGGCTTGGTCTTTTCCTCTTTTTGGCGCAGCGCGGTGCCTAAAACGCCGTTGATAAATTTGGAGCTGTTGTCTCCGCCAAACGCTTTGGCCAGTTCTACCGCTTCGTT
>MGCP01000040.1:0-8193 GCA_001790455.1 Candidatus Saccharibacteria bacterium RIFCSPHIGHO2_02_FULL_47_12 | reverse complement strand
AAAATTTGGTCAAGCTCGTCTGCCTTTTCATTGACACCTTTGACCAGCTTTTCTACAAAACCAGTGTCATCAATAGTATCCTGGTATCGGTTGACGTTGCGCCCTAAGACCTTGTTTAGATCAAAGCTAACGTCTTTGGCCTCTAGTCTAAAATCCTGCTCATAAAGAGTTTGAAGGGCTACAATACGACCAAGATGACGGTTGGCACTCATAACACACTCCGTTTTTGAAACGATTGGTGCTTACTAGATGAGTGCTTATTGCTCATTGTCAAAGATCCTTTTTCAGGCATCAGTACTATTATAGCGGACTGGGGGCTTACTTTTCTGACGCTTTTTTGCCAGTTTCGCGGCGAGTTGTATGAACCTTTACGGGCGACGTGGCATTTACACGACGTGCTAGCTTTAGAACCAAGTGGCTCCGTCTGCTGCCTGTTCGGCGTGGGCTGGTGCGTTTTTTAGGCTTACCCATAGGATATACAGCTTCCTTGCTTAACTTTTACTGATACTTAGGAGTATTCTAGCCCAAGGATGGCTTATTTTCAACCCATCTTGTCAACAAGCCAAATATTTAGTATGTTTATCTCACTGTGAGTGCAGAGAACGAGGACCCCTTTCCTGTAGACCTAAGTGGCCGCATATTTAAACCGGTCAAGATTAAACGTGGCCAAGATATGCGGACCATAGAGCAACACAGACACAACATGGATAGCTTGGGCTTTATGTCAAACTCAGTGGCAATTTCCGCAGCCGTAGAAGACTACCGGCAACGCGTCCGAGACAAAGTGCAAACCGCCGTAGAATCAGATCAAAAAGTAAGCGAGCTGAGGCCTGGCTCTAGCCAATTATCAGATGAGCAAATAGAGATTCCTGCATATGTGTATAGAGAAGCAGGTTTTCACCCCCTAAGATCGCATGTAAGGCTAATACCAATCCAGTCGGCCACTCCCCATCACCAAGAAGCCAGCTAAACTACAATATTTACCAACTTACCTGGTATGTAAATGGTCTTTTTTGCTTCTTTACCCGCCAGGTACACAGCAACTTTTTTGTCTTTTTTAGCGGCTTCTACCACAGCCGACTCGTCGCTGCCAGATGGCAGCTCTATGTTTGCCCGGACCCTACCGTTTACTTGCACAACTATTGTTACGGTGTCGCTCAGCAGGTATTTATCATCATGAACCGGCCAAGCCGACTGGTGAACCGAGCCTTCTTGGCCCAATTCTTGCCAAAGCTCTTCGGCTATGTGGGGCGCAAAAGGTGCCAGTAACTGCACCAAAGTTTGGAGGGCAAATTCCCAGTTTTTTGTCTTGCCCATTCCCTTTTCAGCCTTTATTTTGTACAGCTCATTAACAAATTCCATCAGTGCAGCAATTGCTGTATTGAACCCAAGCTCTTCCAGATCCTTGCTAACTCTAAAGATCGTCTTGTGGGTCATTGCCTGCAGCTCTTTGCTCTCTACATTCTGTTCTTTGCTCTCCGGTGCCAAGTACTCTTGGCAGATTGTCCAAACTCTCTGCAAAAAGCGGTAAACTCCACCCATACCTTCCACGCTCCAGGCAGCAGATTGATTCCAGGGGCCTATAAACAATTCCATTAGGCGAGTAGCATCAGCCCCGTAGCCCTGGTCTATCAAGCCGTCTGGTTCTATGGTGTTGCCCTTGCTTTTACTCATCTTCTGGCCGTCAGGGGCCAAGATCATGCCTTGGTTGCGCAGCGTGGTAAACGGTTCTTGGAATGTTATAAGACCCTCGTCATACATAACCTTGGTCCAAAAGCGGGCATATAAAAGGTGCATTACAGCGTGTTCGGCCCCGCCTATATAATCATCTACCGGCAGCCACCGTTCGACAAGCTCACGGTCAAAAGGTTTCCCGGCATTGTGAGGGTCGGCAAAGCGCAAAAAGTACCAAGAGCTGCAGGCAAAGCCATCCATGGTGTCTGTTTCTCTCTGGGCCGGTTTGCCACAGGTGGGGCAAGTGGTATTTACAAACTCAGAAACACCAGCCAACGGGCTGCGGCCTTCGCCGCTGGGTTCATAACTCTTTATTTCTGGCAATTCTACTGGCAGCTGGTCATCTGGCACAGCCACCGGTCCGTGTTCAGGGCAATGGATTATGGGAATTGGCGCGCCCCAGTAACGCTGGCGGCTTATTAGCCAATCACGCAGTTTGTAATTGACTCTTTCTGAAGCTGAACCTTTTTTTGCTAACCAAGCAGTGATTTGTTCTCTGGCTTCAGAAGAAGATAGACCATCAAATTGGTCAGAATTAATAAGTGTGCCCTCGCCAGTAAAACAAACTTTTTTTGATAGTACTTCTTTGGCATGCACCTTATCTTCTGGCATAACCGAAACTTTGGCTGGTATGTCAAACTTCATGATAAATTCAAAGTCACGCTCGTCATGAATGTCACCAAAGATTGCCCCTGTGCCGTAACCACCTAACACAAAATCTGCTACCCAGATGGGCAGTTTTTCATCATTAGCGGGGTTTATAGCATAAGAGCCGGTGAACACGCCGGTTTTTTCTTTTTCGTCCTCTTGTCGTTCTATATCGGACTTAGCTTGGGCTTGCTTTACGTAGTTTGTTACCTCTGTTTTGTGATCTGCATCAGTGATCTGCATCACAAGCGGATGTTCCGGCGCAAGCACCAAAAAAGCCCCGCTAAAAAGTGTGTCTATCCGAGTGGTAAAGACTTTGATGCTGTCTTTTGAACCCTCAACTTTGAATTCTACCTCTGCGCCCACGCTGCGGCCGATCCAGTTACGCTGCATAGATTTGATAGATTCAGACCAGTTTAGGTCTTCTAGGTCGGCTTCTAGGCGGTCAGCGTAGTCTGTAATTTTAAAGAACCACTGGTTTAGAGCCTTTTTTTCTACCTCGTTGCCACAGCGCCAGCATTTGCCAGCCTCTACTTGCTCGTTTGCCAGCACAGTTTTGTCTACCGGGCACCACCACTGCAAGCTTTCTTGCTGGTAAGCCAGTCCGCGTTTAAACAGCATTAAAAAGAACCACTGTGTCCATTTGTAATATTTGGGGTCGGTGCTATCAATCTCTCGTGACCAGTCATAGCTAAAACCCATTTGCATGAGCTGCTTTTTGAACTTGCTGGTGTTTTCGTCTATAGCCTTGCGCGGGCTGATTTTGTTCTTTATGGCGTAGTTTTCTGCCGGCAAGCCAAACGCGTCCCAGCCCATAGGGTGAAGGACGTTATAACCGCTCATGCGGGCGTGTCGGGCCATGGCGTCGCCTATGGTGTAATTGCGCACGTGCCCCACATGCATAGCCGCGCCGCTAGGGTATGGGAAATATTCCAGCACGTATTTTTTGGGCTTTTTAGAGTCTTCTTCTGCCCGGTAAATACCTTGTTCTTCCCATTTGGCCTGCCACTTGGGTTCTATCTCTTTGGGATTGTAGCGTTTCACTACCTATAAAATACAGCAAAAACAGATATTGGGCTATCTGTTATCTCCGAACAATGTCAAGAAACTCACGGGTTATGTCACCTCTTTCCATGACCGTTGCACTCAGTTTATAAGGCAATCCTAGTTCCTGCATTTTTTTAGCTATCGTGGGTATTATATTTTTTTTGAGTTTTGGCACCGGGATAGGGACGTTTGTGGCATTGCGTGAGATGTCTCTCAAATCTACCGACTCGTGCCTTTTCCTTATTAGAAATGTAACTATCTCCTTTTCAATATGGCTCAAGTCAGAATTAAGCAAGGGTTCTAAGTCCATAAACATGTCTGGTTTAACAGCATCTTCGTAGGCTAAACTCTGCTCTACCACTACTTCAGTGTTATCACCATCTGGTATTACTAGCTCTTCTGGGACCTCTGATTCTTCCGGTTCCGGGTCATGCTCGGACATATCATGACCATCAGCATCTCTTGGGTTTTCTGCTTCCTCTTGCTCATCTACGCTCTCTTGTATTCCAGGATCAAGGGTATCCGGACCACTATTTTGTACACTTACGCCAGCTTCTATAATTGTTGGCTCGCTTTCCTCCACCACCTCACGAATGGCTGTTTCGGCAATGGGCTCTTCTGGTGTTTCCTTTGTGCCCAAATCACCATCGTCTAGTGCTTTATTGTGTTCTGGAACTGGCTCTAATTTTAATGATTCACCAGTCTCATTGACTTCTTCGGGCTCAACGCCAAGCCCAATCCACTTCCTGTTGCTATTCGGGTAGTATCCAGATTTAATAATGCCAGTGCTTTTTGATTGAGACACAAGTACCTGACTGTGCATAGTTATACTGTTACGCCTATATGATTCAGAGTGTGCATGCATGAAGCTGCTTGAATCCATAATGTCACCGTAGGACACTTTCTTGCCTGAATTATTTAGAAGTATAATCAGGAGTTCGCGGTTTCTTTTTGCCCATTCGCTTGGTGAAGAAATGTATATTGTTCCGTTTATTTCATAACCATTCTCGTATATACGCACCGTATCGTCATCAGACCCTTCTTCTTGTCCTGATTTTGGCCGTGAGAATTCCGTAACCAATTCACCAGCTTCTTCAAGAAGCAACGCGTATTCATCAGACACTGGATCGGGCTCTACGTATATTCTTTCTATGCCGCCCAATAGAGTAGCAAGGTCGCCTAGCCTAGCGTACGAGCCTTCTCGGTACAAACGTGAAACGTATTGCCCAAGGTTGTCCAAAATATCTCCTGCTCTGTCGATCAGCGCCTCGGGTGATTCCTCAAGATCAGCCATATGGCACAATTATGAAGGGTTTAGAGGAGGGCACGCAAGCATGAGCGCTAATTTACTGCTGTCAACCAGGCAGCGTATGTTTGGTCTTCGCCTTTTTGGACCTTAGCGTAAGCCTCGGCCAGTTGCTTGGTTATGGGCCCGATTTGCCCATTGCCTATAGCTCTCTTGTCTATTGAGATAACTGGTGTAATTACTGCGCTGGTGCCACACAGGAACGCCTCGTCTGCCTTATAAAGCTCAGTACGGTCTATGCTACGTTCCTCTACCTTTATGCTCTGTTTGTTAGCAAGTTCCAGCAATGAATCGCGGGTTATGCCCTCTAAAATATCTGTTGAGGTATCTGGCGTAGCTAGCACGCCATTTCGGACTATAAATAAGTTTGCCACTGTGCTTTCTGCCACGTGTCCGTGGTGGTCTAGGGCAATCGCGTCGTCATAGCCATTTTGCAAGGCTTCGTTTTTCATAAGGCTGGCGTTTACATAGCTGCCATTTATTTTTGCCTTGGCCGGTATGGAGTTATCCATGTTGCGTATCCAGCTAGACACACACAGGTTCGCACCAGACCTTGGCAAAATTTCGCCCATAGGGTACACATACGCGCTCAAACTGTTTTTTAGACCGTGTATTTTGGTGCCGGTAGCTACCTCGTCTATAAAAACCGTAACCCGTACCAGCGCGTCTTCTTTGACGTTATTGCGGTGCACCAGTTCTAGCATGGTGTCTTTGAACTTTTCGGGCGTCCACTGCTCTTCAAAACTATGAAAGTCCATTATGCGAGCAGAATTAACTAGACGCTTGTAGTGCTCGTCTAGCCTGAACGCATACAGTTTTTTCTGACGGTCGTTCCAGTTCACGCTAAAGACGGTATAAACGCTAAGGCCGTACAAAACCGGCGAGCTGGCAATGCTCAGGTTTGCGTTTTCAAAAGGAACAAAATTGTCACGCAAGTATGTTATTGAGTTTGTAGTGTCAAAAGCCATTCTGATTTCTAAAACTGTTTTAGATAGCTGGTTGAAAAGGCGGTAGTAAACTCTTGCTTCCCTGCGTGTCGTTCAAAAGCTAGGTCTACTAGTTTTGTAACCAGATCTACAGAAGACACACCAGCCACTCGCCAGTTGTGGGCATATAGCCCACCGGGCAATGGATTGACCTCATTAAAGTAGACTTCTTTTGTTTTACTGTCTATCAGCATATCTACCCGAGCAATACCTTCGCAGCCCAGTGCCTTGTAGACGGAAGTACCAAGCTCTTCTGCCTTTTTATAAAGCTCTTTTGACAGGTCAGCGGGAATCTGGCTATAGCCTTGGGCACCCTGTTTTGGCCCTGTTTTACCCTTTTTACCACCCTGCATATACTTGGTATCAAAATCAAAATAATCTTCTGGTTTTGTCAGCGGTTGTTCAAGCAGAGCGGGTTGGGGGCTTTCATTGCCCATAATAGGCAGGGTAACTTCGATTAGATTTTGCACACCTTGTTCCACAATGACTTTGTCGTCATAGTGCGCAGCTACTTCTAGTGCATTCATTAACATTTTAGGTTCTTCAACTCGGGTTATGCCGATGCTGGAACCCAGATGTGCAGGTTTAACAAATAATGGGTAGTTTAGGTCTTTTACGTAATCCAATATTTTTTGAGGGCTATGCGACAACTCGGATGAATAAAACCAAGTCCAAGGGGTGCTGAGGATGCCTTCGGCTTTGGTTACCTGTTTTGACAGGACTTTATCCATTGCAATTGCGCTGGCTGCCAGACCGCAACCCACAAACGGCACATTTGCCATCTCAAGTACGCCCATTAGCTCGCCATCTTCACCATGAGTCCCGTGCATGGCCGGGAAAACAACGTCTATTTTTTTATACATTTTGCGGCCAGCAAATTGGCTCGATTTGACTAAAGTCAGACCCTCGTCAAATAACAGATGGACTTTGGGTGCCTTACGCATAAAGTCCTCTATTTCCCCGCTTTGGTATAGCTTGATGTCTTTTAATTTCTGGTCCCAGTACCACGAACCGTCTTTGGCAATATACACGGGCTCTACATGGAATTGCTTGGTCAGCTCCAAAGGCTTAATTACGCTTGCTAGTGCTGTAACTATGGAGATGTCATGCTCGGTTGAGCGTCCGCCAAAGATAACCGCAACGGTTTTCATGCTTTTAGTATAACCGAACTTACAATTTATCTGCGCAATTGTAGGCGACTAATTGTATTGGTCGGGCCAGTCGTTTTGCATGAGTACGGCGTCGCCCGCGGCAATAAAATGCTCCAAGTTGTTATAAAAGTTCAGAGGATCCTGTTCTATGACCAGTTGGCCTTTATAACCGCCCTCTTCCAAACCACTTATTATATCTGTCGTGACAGAGTGCTGCATAAGCACCACAATATCGGGGTTTACGTCTGCTATATAGCCACCCAGCTGCCGGTGAATAGCAGCTGATTCCGAACCTTGGTCAACTAAACCAGGCGTCACATATATTTTTCGCTTGGCAGGTAGTTCTTTTAGTAGCGCCAAACCGGCCCTCATTCCTTCAATATTGCCATTGTATGTATCATCAATTATCCACGCGCCAGATAGGTGCCTTGGTTGCATGCGGTGTTCGTAGGGCATGATCTTTGCAATACCCTTTTCGATTTGTTCTGGTTTTAAGCCCAGCTTACTGGCCAAAGAGGCAACCAATGACAGCGGACCAACCTGGTGCCTGCCTAAAAGTTTACTCTTGAGGTTTAAGGTTTCTTCGCCCTTTTTCAAGCTAAAACTCAAACCATGGATGCCAACTTTTACGTTGTGCACTGACCAGCCATCAACCCCGTGCAAACCATATAGTACGTGGGATTTTTTTATGAAGGGTTTAAGGGCTTCGTTTTCACCGTTTACGTAAATATTTTTGTCACCCAGATAGTCTGCCAAAGAAAAAATATCCTGCCCTGCTCGGGTTAAGGTCTTGTACTTATCTAAATGGGCCGGGGCCAAGCCTGTAATAATTCCAATCTGCGGCATGGTTGTTCGGCTAAACCTAGCCACATCGCCGGGAGCACCTTCACCGTACTCAATAATTAAAATGTCCTCGTCACCCTTTAGGCTACGGGCAAACTGAGCATGGCTAATTGATACGTTGCGGTTGGCTGGCGTGGCAGCCACTTTCTTGCCTTCTGTTAGGACTGTTAGGAGCATTTCTTTCATGGAAGTTTTCCCAAAACTGCCGGCTACCGCAATTTTTACCCCTTTGTGCTTAGCAAATGTAGATTTAGAGCGCTGGATATGTAAACCGAAGAATGGTTTGACAATAAAGTATCTTCCCAGGACCAGTGGTAAAACAGCCAAATGCGCCCAAAGCACTGGGTACGCCAATAAAAGCGCCAACCCAAACCAAATACCGCCTGTCAGACGACCAGTTAACCCCAAAACCAACAAAAAAGCACCAAGCATGACTTCTATCAACATGCCGGCTGTAACTGCTAACAACAGCATTTTG
>MGCP01000039.1:2156-5035 GCA_001790455.1 Candidatus Saccharibacteria bacterium RIFCSPHIGHO2_02_FULL_47_12 | reverse complement strand
TATGAATATTTTTCGCCGCTAGACGGTTCGCCAGCCGGTACTAAAAACTTCAGCTGGACCGCTGCCCTCGCCATTGACCTGCTAAAAAACAGCTAGAGCAGGGTCGTCGCTAGAAAAATCAGGGGCCGAAGTAGTACCAAAAGTGGCGTAGTATTAGCGCCGCTATTGCCACGTACCACAAGAATAAAATGCCCAAGTGGTTGGTTTGGGCAAAGGCCACAAGCTTTTTAAGCGAACTGGGTGTTTTGATATAGCCTTGCTTTAGGTTATACAGCAACGTGTACCAAAATATTGGTATAGTTACACTCCAAACAATCATGCAGTACAGGCAAAGCGCTCCTATGTCGTAAACCGTGTGATAAAACAGCCAATGCACAAACAAAACACCAAACAGCGTGCCAGCTTGCAGCCCCAGCCAAAACCATCGCTTAAACATTAGGCGCTTGCCTGTACCTGCAAGCATAGCCATACCTACCGTTATAACCACGCCAAAGCTCACCAGTCCAATTATGGGGTTGGGGAACCCAAAAGCATTGGCTTCCTCGCTTTTCATCACTGATGTGCAGCTAAAGATGGGGTTGAGGTTGCAGTTGGGGTTAAAGCCGGCGTCGCCCGCTAGTTTGACCTTGTCTACCATCAAAATGCCGGATGCCAGTATGCCAATGGCCGCGCCTATGACTAGCAAATATGGGTAAACTTTTTCTTTTGGCCAGAATTTGATCATGTTATTCGTCTCCTTCGTTATGGTTTGGCCGATCTATTAGCAGTGGCTCAACCGTTTCTGTACTTTCTGCTGCTATTTTAACAATATCTTTGTCTACATTCTTTAGATCTTTGTGGGCTTTGTTAAAGTGATTCACGGTGGCGCCCAAGCTGTTGCCCAGCCGCTGCATAGAATCTTCATGAGAGGCAATGTGCCGGCCTAGGTCACCCACCCGCTGCTGGATCTCTTTGGCCTGCTCTTCTATTTTAAGCGAACGTAGGCCCTGCATAACAGTCTGGAGATATGCCAAAAAAGTTGTGGGCGAGGTTATAATCACCTTCTTATCCCGAGAGGCGTATTCTATCAGGCTGCGCGCACTGGTATTTGCAGTGCCTACTTTGTTTACCAAAAGGTCATAATAGATTGCCTCGCTAGGTATAAACATAAAGGCAAAGTCGGTGGTTTTTTCGCGCGGGCGGATGTATTTGGCAGTTTCGTCTATGCGTTTTTTTATGTCTTTTTTAAACTCGGCAGCAAAGCCGGCACGGGTTAGGTCGTCTTTGGCCTCCATAAGATGATTGTAGTTTTCCAAAGAAAATTTGGAATCAATCGGCACAATCAGCTTGTCTACAAATATAGCCGCATCTACGGTTTCGCCATTTTTAAAGCTGTACTGCATCTGAAACACACCGGGCGGCAAAAAGTTCTGCAAAATTGTTTCTAGGTGGATTTCACCCACGTTGCCGCGCTGTTTTGGGTTGGTTAATACGTTTTGCAAAACCTTTAGCTGGTCGCCTACCGATATGACTTGCTGGTTACTATTGCGCAGCGCCTCTAGTTCTTTGCTGACGTCTGCCACAATTTTGTTGCTGGAGGCAAATTGTTTGAGCAAGCTTTCTTGGCTTTTGCCTAGGTGCCCGGTTAGCTCTTTTTGCAGGTCGGTTTGCAGTTTGGCTACGTTTTCGGATAGCTGGGTCAGGTCTTGTTTGATCAGTAGGGTGCTGTTGTCTGCTGGTCTGGACTGGTTTTTTATAACAAACGCTAGTAGCACCAGACACAAAACCCCCAAAACTACCACGGCAATTATCATAAGCTACATTGTACCTTGGCCAGGTTATTCGACAAAGCGGTGGGCCAGCTGTATAACAACAGATACAACCACCACCCCAACTAGCAGCAAAATAGGTTGAAGTTCAAACAACCTTTTGGTCTTAGCCTTTTCGTGAATTTCAGGGATTATGTCGCTAGTGGCTATGTATAGCAAAAACCCGGCGCTAATACCTATCAGCCAGCCCAGCGGCAGCCTGTCTTCGCTGCCCAAAGTAAAAGTTATAACCGCCAGTAATGTAGTGGCAAGGGCTGACATAATGTTTACCAGCAGCACTTTGGCGCGGGACACACCCCTAGCCAGCAACAGCCCAAAGTCACCCACCTCCTGAGGGATTTCGTGTGCCGCGACGGCAATGGTAGTAACTATGCCGGTTGGCACGCTTATAAGGAACGCTGCGGCAATGGCTACGCCATCCAGCGCATTATGCACGGTGTCGCCAATAATTATTAGGCTAGTGGTGGGGTCACCGATATGATGGGCACGACCTTCAGATTTGGATGCAGGCATGGTTTTCTCGCTGAGAATCGGAGCAAGGCGTACAAATGGTACGGTGCGCGAGAATCGCAAGCGAAAAACCGTGGCTGCGCCAAAAGCCAAGCGGTGTTTTGGGCTCCGCCCAGAAACAAGCTTGGCGGTCTGAAGGTCGTGTTGGTGATGATGGTGAAACCAGTGTAAAAACCGCTCCGCAAAAAAGAACGCCACCAAACCTACGAGCGATGCTAAAAGCACCGTGTCAGAAGACGATACTTCCAGCCCTTCTTTTAAAAGGTCCATAAATACAGCTGCCAGTAGTGCGCCTGCGGCAAAAGGTGTAGCGTAGTCAGCTAGTAGCTCGGCCAGTTTTTTGCGGCTTAGCATAAGCAAGCCGCCAAGTAGTGAAAACACTCCGCCAATCAAAGAATAAAATATAACTAATAGATACGTAGCTTCGGTCATATCCAAGCATATTAAGCATTCATTTGTATAATTGCAAATTAGTCGCAATTTGTGCTATATTTGCAACATGGGTGTCAAACAAGAACTCTTAAAAGATAGGCTCAAAGATCAGGGCTACAGCCTGACAGC
>MGCP01000039.1:1418-2111 GCA_001790455.1 Candidatus Saccharibacteria bacterium RIFCSPHIGHO2_02_FULL_47_12 | reverse complement strand
GTCTATGTCTTATATAATCGACAAAGTGGGCAAAGCAGCAGACCGCGCCAGTGTTTACCGTACCGTAGAGCTTTATGAAAAACTGGGCATAATTAAACGCCTGCATATTGGCTGGAAGCACAAGCTAGAACTTTCCGACGTTTTTAGCCACCACCATCATCATCTTACCTGCACAAGCTGCGGCAAAATTTTTCCGCTCATAGAAAACCCAGAATTTGAAAGGTCTATAAAACTTTTAGCACTAAAAGAACGCTTTTTGCCCAAAGAACACCAGCTAGAGATCCAGGGCATCTGCGAAGATTGCCAAACAAAAGTCGCCAAAAAAGAACCCCGATAAATACCGGGGTTCTGCGGAAGCCTCACACTTCCAATTTTCATTCTATGCTCGGCGTTTATCTTTTGCAACCCGCATATGCTTAGCTAAATTGGTTCCCAAATAATAAGACAGGGCCACAATTACACCTACTGCAAACCCGCCCACCACATCTAGCGGAGCGTGAACACCCAGATAAATTCTAGAAAGCCCGACTAGTAAAATCACGCCCGGCACTAGTAGGCGCCAACGCTTCGGGATATACGGAAACAGCATAAGTCCAATGACGGTAATAAGCGCTGTGTGGCCAGATGGAAACCCTAGCCCAGTCACAAAATGTTCACGCGGGTCTATGTCTGACACTAAAAATTCGGGCCGTG
>MGCP01000039.1:1283-1372 GCA_001790455.1 Candidatus Saccharibacteria bacterium RIFCSPHIGHO2_02_FULL_47_12 | reverse complement strand
AAACCCCACTATGGCTAATCTGGCAGCCAGGGCCCTGCTTTTGTTTACCAAAAATATGATAATTAGCGCCAGCAAAAACCAGGCGCTGC
>MGCP01000039.1:0-853 GCA_001790455.1 Candidatus Saccharibacteria bacterium RIFCSPHIGHO2_02_FULL_47_12 | reverse complement strand
CATGGATCAGCGTCATATTGGGCGTGCTAACGTTGTGGGGTGCATATGCACTTTACCACTGGGCACGCGTGGCAAACGACGTAGTTAACTACGTAAACGAACTGAGCCGTTTATACGGAGGTTCTGCAGTAACTGCCTCGCGTTGGAGCGTAGGCATTTGGGTAAGCCTGATTGTGGTTGCCGTAGAGGGTGTCATATATTTGGCAGCCTACCCCGGCCTAAAAGCACGCAAAAAAACAGGTTGGAACCTGCTATTTTATGGCGCGCTGCTTAACTTGGTTTATGGCATAATCTTGCTATTTACCGACTACGGCGGTGTTGGCAACTTTGTAGGCTACTTGGTTGGAACAGTTATTGGCCTTTGGCTTTTGTTCCAAATCCGCAGTGCTTACAGCGGCAGCAAATAAAAATTTCTATTTGAAACAAACAAAAACTGTCCCGACTAGTCGGGACAGTTTTAATTTACCAAGATATAAAAGCTTACATCTGAGGTGATACAACCGGACCACTAGGCTGGTCAGAACCGGCCTCTGGTGCTGGTTCAGCAGGTGGCTCGGTTGATGGAACCGGGTCCGATGGTGCTGGATCAGCTGCAGGAGTTGGTTCAGCAGGGGGAACAGGATCCATTGCCGGTGGCGTTGGGTCAGTTGATGGTGCTGGTGGCATAGGGTCAGCCGGTGCACCTGGTGCCCCACCCGGTACTTGTGTTGGATTTTCGTCCATAATATTATTTTCTCCGTTTATTTTTATAACTTACTGTATTACTCTAACGCTTTTTCGCGGTTGATGCAAATAAATAATGTGCACTTTTACACAACACTACAGGGTGGGAGTATAATCAAACTATGGATCA
>MGCP01000038.1:3392-5658 GCA_001790455.1 Candidatus Saccharibacteria bacterium RIFCSPHIGHO2_02_FULL_47_12 | reverse complement strand
TGCAACTATAGGAACTTTTTTAACTGCCATTTAACATTAGCTTAACAGATATGATGGCTCTTGACAATGTCCAAAATTGAAGCTTTAATTAGTAAGAGCTTATTAAAATATTGGAGAAAATTTATGGATATGTCTGACATTGAAAGAACGTTTATTCAACGTCAAGAAGCAGAAGCAGCAAATCGAGCACTAAACCAAGCGAAAGCTAGAGAAAAGGCTGCTGAAGAGGCAGAAATTAAAGCCCGAATAGCTCGTCAAGTAGCAATAGGCAACCGTGCTGATGCAATTCTGCAAAATGTAGGCGTCATAGTTGATCGAACCTCAGGATATTCATTTCTACACCGAAGCCCAGAGGAAGCCGATAGAAGGGCAAAGGTTTGGTATGCTACGAGATCACAAACCAGTAGCCCAGTTTATTTAGGAACTATTGAAACTGACGGCGACCAAAAATGGGTTTACGCGCAGGTTTTTGTCGACAAAAAACTTAATAAAAAAGATGTTCCAAACGGATTTTTACGGGGTACAACTGAAATTGAGACAAGTGAAGTCGACAGGGTTGCACTTGGATTTTATGCAGTTGATAGTCCCTTAACTCCCGAACAGCCAGAGCTTGCCGAGGCTACGGTTATTGCCGGGAATTCCACTGACGGCATCAGAAACAATGCAAAAGCAATTGAGTGGAATACATACAAAGAACTTGTGAAAACAGGTCAACAAGAAGAACTTCAACCACACTTGCTAGAACAAATGGAAGATGGTCTAAGTTTTATAGAACAAAAAACAGTTGTCTTATTCTGAGACCAGTATATGGACGTTTGCTTTAAGGTTTGATGGCAAAACATATTTGCCAAACTGGGTGCGGTGTAGTTTGGTCACGGTGTAGCCAAGAGCGCTGAAGGTGCGGCGGATTTGGCGGTTGCGCCCCTCGCTCATACGCACTGTCCATTCCTTTTCTTTTCCTTCCAGTTTGAGTTTGCTCAGACCATCTTCAAGTGTGACCCCAGACTCTATGCGATGTCTGTCTGTATCGGCAAGCAGTTTATCTAGCACAACCTCATACACTTTTTCTTTTTGAAATGAAGGATGTGTGAGTTCGTGAGCCAGCTTCCCATCGTTTGTAAGTAGAAGCAAGCCCGACGAGTCTTTATCTAGTCTGCCCACTGGTTTAAGGTTGTGAAACTCTTTTGGTAATAAATCATAAATGGTCTTGCTACCCTGCCCGTCCCTGGAAACTACATAGCCGACGGGTTTATTTAAGATAATGGTCTGGGTCTTGACAGCGGTGGTAATAGGCAGGCTGTCAAGGGTTACGGTATCTTCCTCTCTAATCTGTTGGCCGGGAGTTGGGGGCTGGCCGTTGATGCTCACTCTGCCCTGTTCAATTGCCGTGTCGGCCGCGCGGCGGCTCATGCCATTAGCTAGGGCAACATATTTGTTTATACGCATATGCCTAGGATATAGGACATAGGGTTTAGGATAAAGAAATTTTGCCAACGTCGGTGGCACTGCCGGTAGGCGGCACTGTATTTGTAGGCACAATAGAACTGCCCGGAGCTGGCGTGTCTGGTGCCGAGGTAACATCTATTTTGCTTGGTTGTCCAGACAAGATGTTTTTGGCGTTTTCCCTTTCAAGTAGTGCGTTCAGATCAACACCGGGCGAACTTATGTCGTTTAGGGGGTTAATGACCTTGCTTCCACCTACGCTTTGTGGGCTGCCTGCTTGCACGGTAGGTTGTGGATCTTGAGTGGCTGAAACGTCCGATGCTGGAGCCGATGGTTGTGGGGATGCGGATTGTGACTGTTCTGGTACGGGCGGTGGTCCTACCTGCTCGGCAGGTTGGCCGGAAGTGTCTGCGTTTACGCTTTCGTTTAATGTAGAGAGCGCGTCTGCCAAAACATTATCATTGCTAGCCTGTACAGAGTTATCGTCTGTGGTGGGTGTGGCCTGCTGGTCGGTGGTGGGCGCAGCCGGTTGATCCTCGAGTGGCTGAGGGGGTGTGGGTTCGGCTGGTGAATCTAGCACTGGTATAGATGTAGCGCTAGGTGCGGCGGATGCTGGTGTGTCTGAAACATCTGTTTGGTCAACGGCCGTTGTAGCAGCACTTTCGTCTATAGTAACTGATTGGTCTTGGGCTGGTGCGGTTGCCGCTTGTGGGCTATCAATCGGTTGAGCAGGTTGAGTGGGGTCTGCCTGGTCTGCGGGTGGTGCTGCCGGGGCTGGTGCGGGGGCACCAGATTCACCGGTTAGAACCTCTTTGGCGGTCCT
>MGCP01000038.1:0-3386 GCA_001790455.1 Candidatus Saccharibacteria bacterium RIFCSPHIGHO2_02_FULL_47_12 | reverse complement strand
GTCCTCTAGAGTAACCTGAGATTTAACCAAGTAACGGTCGGCACCTAGTTTTTGGGCGCGGGCTTTGTCTTCTGCCTGGCCAAGCGCGGTCATCATAATAATCTTGGCATCTTTTGTCTCTGGGGCGCTGCGCAAAATGTCTAGCATGTCAAAACCGCTAATTTTGGGCATCATCACGTCGGCAATTATTAGGTCTGGCTTTTCTTTGACTGCCATAGCCAGCGCTTCTTCGCCGTCTTTGGCCGACACGATCTCGTAACCCTCTGCTAGAAGCCGCGCTTCATAAATCTCGCGCAGGTTATTGTCGTCTTCTACTAGCATTATCTTTGACATAGTCGTCTGCCCTATCTTTACTTCTTCTTACTTATAAGCGATTGTACCATAGCTTAAGCGTTTTGGTTAGACCCCGTTATATTTTTGTTGCGCCTTGGATTTCGGGTAGTACGTCGGTGGGCTGGTTTGCCTTCATTTGGGCGGCTTTGTTGGCCTCTAAGCGCGGCAGGTTTATATAAAACGTGCTGCCTTTGCCCAGCTCGCTTTCCGTCCAGATGCGTCCGTGGTACATCTCTATAATTTTGCGGCAAATAAACAGGCCCAGGCCGGTTCCGCCTACTGTGCGAGTGGCAGAGTTGTCTACTCTGTAAAACTTTTCAAACAAATGAGGAATGTCTTCTGCCGGTATGCCCGCCCCAGTGTCTTTTATGTAAAGCTGCACTACCTGGTTGTTGCCCGTAAGACCTATGGTAATTTTGCCACTATCTGTGTATTTCACACTGTTGTCAAACAAGTTAGTTATCACCTCCCTCAGGCGGTCTGGGTCGGCATATACATAATAAATGGGCGCAATTACTTTAGAATTGCCGTCGCGTGCGTCTATGAGGCCCGTGCCAGCCCCGCCACTGCCCACCATGTACTCTACAGTTAACGCTTTCTTCTCTGCAGCAAAGCGCAGGTCTTGGGTAAGCTGCTCTAGGTACTGGTCCATCTCTAGCACCTGAGGGTGATTGCTCAAACGGCCGTCTTCTGCCTTGGCAGAAGTTAGCAAATCTTGAAACAGGTCGCCTAGGGCCTTGGTAGAGGCATGGGCCTTTTCTAAGAACCCTCGGGCCTTGCTGTCTATTTTGCTGACATTGTCGTTCATGGCTAGCGCCAAATAGCCCTCTATGGCGGCTACTGGAGTGCGCATTTCGTGCGACGCTGTGCTAATAAACTCGGCGCGCTGGCGTTCCTGGGTGCGCTCTTCTGATACGTCACGAAATATGCCAACCACACCAATCACGGCTTTGTTTTCGTCTAGCAGCGGCGACACGCTGACAGTTACAGATAGAAACTTCTCAGAGCGAGACACCAGCACTGCTTGGTTGTCACGCACTGGACTAGCCTCTGTAAATGCGCGGTTAAACGGGTCTTGGTCTTCGCGGTACGGGTTGTTCTTTTCGTCTACCAGGCGCATGATGGACTTGTAGTCTAGCCCCAACGCTTCGTTTTGGTTCCAGCCTGTCATTTTTGATGCAGCTGGATTAAACAGGCGAATTATCTTTTGGGCGTCTATGAGCACAACCCCGTCGTCTATGGAGTTTATAATGATGTCTGACTTGACCTGCTCCATTTGGAGCTTGCTGACAACCTGACCTACGGCAACTTTTTTGTGCTTATTCCAGAAAGCCATTTAAAAATCCCACATTTTGTTCATGCTTGTGTTTATTATAACCTAACGCGTGCATCTAGAACTAATCTGTTAAATATGCTAGGATACACCCCTGACGAGGCCTCATCGTCTAGCGGCTAGGACACCAGGTTCTCATCCTGGCAACCGGGGTTCGATTCCCCGTGAGGTCACCATATAAAAAGTCCACAATTGCGTGGACTTTTTATATGGTCTATCAGAGCAAGCCAACTGCTTGGCTTGCGTGGGAATCGAACAGGCGCAGCGTTGTCGAGCAACTTAGCGAGACCGCGAGCCGGGGTCGAGAGCGAAAAGCAAAGCTTTTCGACTCGTGACTCGAATTCCCCGTGAGGTCACCAAAAGAGAATCACAGATAAGAAAAGCACCTCATTGCGATTATAAATCACGAGGTGCTTTTATTTTATCTGTTAATTGGTTCCATTCTCTTGTGCTTAAAGTTTAAGCACTAGTTGTATTCCTTCCAAACGCCCTCGCTTATAACTTCTATATTGCCATCTACGATTTTGAGTGCAGAATCATCATCAAGTGCATAGACTTTACCTGTTAGTTTTGCGGCCTTTTTAGCAATGATTTCATTTCTAGCATTTGGTGTCCAACGAGAGTTTAGGTGTGGTCTAAAAATCAAAGGGGCTAAACACAGTGTCTTATTAGACGCCTCTCCTGTTGATACAGCTAAATCATAATCCTCATCTTCAAAGGCTTTTATATTGTTTTGGGCTTGTGAGCTAAGCACCAAACTTTCTCCCATAATCATACTGCCAGCACTTATACCTGCGTATACTTTGGTTTTCAATAATTCGGGCAACAAGCCAAAAAGCTTACTTTTTTGCAGCCAGTAGCTTAGGAAAAAAGTATTACCGCCACCAACAAAGATTACGTCTTTATCTTCTAATGCCTTAATGACAGTTTCAGGCGAGAGTGCTGTTAGCTCAATAATATCTACGAAATAACCCTGCTGTTTAATGCGATACAGGTCGTTAATCAGCCATTCTTTATCGCCACGTTCTGAGTTTGCTGCCGTTGGGATAAAGCCGACTTTAGTATCCTTAGCTGGCTTATCAACCAAGTGTTCAAGGGCCTTGCAGATACTGGGATTTGTTAGGCCCCCTGACGTTAAGAGTAGTTTCATAGATTTTTATCCAAGAACTGCTTTAGTGCGTCCATATCTTCTTTAGTATGGTCGTAGAAATAGGTGGTAATACCAACGAACTGAGCTGTTTGAGCCGCTTCGGTATTGTGTTCAAAATAAACTACATCTTTGGCAGCAAATCCGTACTTTTCAAGAAGTATCTTAAAGTATTGAGGGTCGGTCTTTTCAGGGTTGTGTTTTAGGGTAAACACTTCATACGGTACTTGGTCTAACTTGAAATGCTTAAATTGCTCATCGTTAGCACCCGTTAGAACCAGCTTCTTGTTTGGGTAGCTTTCCAACAGTTTGTACATTGGTTCAAGAATACTGCCATCTTCAAGCACAAAGCCGTTTATTGCGTCTACTAAAATTGTTTTCATAGCACTCATTTTAGTCTATTCAACCCCTTATGACCACCGTAAACTACACAAACCTTTACTAAATATTGTAAGGTTCCAGTCTACGTCAGTACTAACTCACGGACCTTTTTAACTGACGGCCTATCTAGTACAGTATTCCAAGACACCAGTTCTCGCTTGAGATGATTCCAATCCGATATATGGTCTATCA
>MGCP01000037.1:18940-19761 GCA_001790455.1 Candidatus Saccharibacteria bacterium RIFCSPHIGHO2_02_FULL_47_12 | reverse complement strand
TGACCAGTTCTGGTTTGTTCTTCAGCAGCGGAAAGACTGCAACCTTTACCGGTGCAATGCGCGGATCCAGTTTTAAAACTACGCGGGTTTCGCCGTTTATTTCTTCTTCGTGATAAGCATTGGTTAGTACAGCTAAGAACATGCGGCCTACACCCACCGAAGATTCTATAACGTACGGTGTGAATCTCTCCTTGCCTTCCTCGTCGCCGTACTGCAAATCCTTACCGCTGGCTTTAATGTGATTGCCTAGGTCAAAGTCAGTACGATTGTGTGTACCCCATAGTTCTTTGTCGCCAAACGGAAACTTGAAGTATATGTCGTGCGCAGCAGCGGCATAGTGGGCGCGTTCATCGTTGCCATGTTCGTGCCAAGACAAATTTTTTTCATCAATGCCTATGCGCTTGGTTAGAAAATCCCAGGCAAACTGACGCCAGTCTTCATACACTTTCTTTTGATCGTCCGGGCGAATGAAATATTGCATTTCCATTTGTTCCAGCTCACGCACACGGAATATAAAATCACGGGGGCTTATCTCGTTACGGAACGCCTTGCCTATCTGGGCTATACCAAACGGCAGTTTGGCGCGCATGGTTTCTTGTACATTTTTAAAGTTAGTAAACATTGGGCCGGCTGTTTCTGGACGTAGATATGCTACGGCAGATTCATCTTCCACTGGACCAACCCAAGTTTTCATCATCATGTTGTAATAGCGTGGTTCGGTCAGCGTCTTTTTGCCACATGTGGGGCAAGCTTTGTCTTTGAGCAGTTTGGTCAGCTCTTTGATGTCGGTGGAATCCGTACCGGCTAAATGATCAGCCCGG
>MGCP01000037.1:15817-18915 GCA_001790455.1 Candidatus Saccharibacteria bacterium RIFCSPHIGHO2_02_FULL_47_12 | reverse complement strand
CAACCAGTGGATCATTAAACCCGGCTACGTGCCCGCTGGCTTCCCAGAGTTTGGGGTTTTGTATAATGGCGCTGTCTAGGCCGTAAATATTTTCTGACTCTTTAACAACTGCATCCCACCACTCCCTCTTTAGGTTGTTTGCAAGCTCTACCCCCAAAGGACCGTAATCATAAAACCCAGCCAGTCCGCCATAAATTTCGGACGATTGGAATACAAACCCGCGGCGCTTGGCAAGCGAAACAATGTCTTCTAGTTTCACATCTTTCATATTTACTGAATTATAACAGATTACTCAGAGGTTGTTTCACCCTCTTCGTCAATTATCCTACCTACCAGGCGCCACTTGCCTTTGCCGGCGCCTACCCAAGTGCCTGGCGGTTGCTGCCCCATTTCTTCGGCCGTAATTACATCACCGATTTCTGCAATCCTTACGCCTTCTAAATCTCTTTCGGGCGCCATATGGTCGAACGGGTCAGATTCTTTTGTGCCTGACATCTTGGCTGAATTATGGCAGGTTGTTTTTACTTCCGTTTGGCTGTGGTCTTTTGAGTGTCACCTGTCCCAAAGTACGATTCGCCCATCAGAGCTATGAGCAACTGTCTTGCTACCCTCATTGCCCTGCCAATAGAACCTGGCCTCTTGTATCCTTCTATTTCGCTTGCGCGGTTTTGCGCAAAGTCTTGGTTGGCTATAGCCGGTGCGTGTAGAAAATAGCTGGGCGGTATAAGCTCCGTAAAGTTTAGAACTGAAGGGTCCGTGCTATCCCCTACCTGTATGTCAGACATGAGCTTGGCAAATATCTGCCTTCTGTTTCTGTGCAAAAAGTCTTCTGGTGGCATAAAGCGGTGGTGCACCATTGATTCTGCAAAGTCCTCTACGGCATTTATGTATCCATAGTCTGTCACAGGATGTGACTTGGCATTGTGACCAATGCCTATAACGCTGTGAACCTTATTGTCTGGCAGCTCGTAGTCATGAACCTCCCAGTTGGTTGAATCCGCTAGGTCTATGACTGCATTCGGTTCAATATCGCCAAAGGCGTGAGCAAGCTCATGCGTAAGAATAATTTCTAGTTCGCTTGCCCCTTGTTTTGCCACCGGCCAATATCGATTAGTACGTCGTAGTAAGTTTTCTGAGAGCATGTCTGCATTCAGACAAATGATTTTTTTATTTGGCAGCCATAGGCCGCCTATTTGGCGAGTTGTTTCTTCGCCAGCATGCGTAGTGGTTCCTAAAAAATTGCCTATCAGTAGGCCCCGGACGTGCTCTGTAACTCTACCGCCAGACAAATCATGAAACCACTCAAATGTTTGCTGGACACTTTCTTTTTGGGCATCATCTAGCGGTGTGCCGCTTAGGTTATAAATATCTACGTTGTTTCCGTTGGCATGCAGAGTGAAAACCTCGAGCACCTCGTCTTCTAGCGGATTGTATAGAAATTCTTCCCCGCCCCAGCCCTGCCACCACTCGCTGCTATCTTTTGGTTGAAATTCAATAGCTTGCTCAAACGTCTTCAGCGTTTGATATAGCCCAAAGAACTGATCTTTTTCCGGGGGCGCAGATATACTAGATTTTTCTGTCACGTAGTCCTCTTGTTTACCAGGCAGATATTATTTCACTAGTTTTGCAACTAAGCAAAAGCAACTTGGCAATGCGGAGATTTCGCGAACGGGGACCCCAGGCATATTGGCCCCATGATTTGCACCGCTCACAGGCACTCTGCAGCGGCTACTACTTCTATGACTCTGGGCAATAAATACCTAGCAGGTTTGGCCACGATGGGCTCGGATTCAGGGTAAGTTTCTACTGTATCTGCTTCTGGGCCAAACAAATTATCTAGAATATCTACTTCCATAGTTTCATTATAACCCCGCTATTTAGATTTTTGCAGCATCACTAATTCATAAAAACCAGTTGTGTTATATACGAATATGTTGGGCAAGCATAGATTTGGCCAGTTCTAGTGTGGCTGGCAAAATTGGTCCAATATCTTTTATCTGGGATAGTTTTTTAGCACTGGCTAAGCTTAGGCCCAGGCGCAGTAGTTTAATGTGTGATGGTTTGTAGCGGCCATGTGGTGCAATTATAAAGTTCATGTTTTCTAGGTCAAACGTATACTTTGATGTTTGGCTCAGTTTTTGGCCTTCTTTGTCTGTCTTTAGGTTTGGGCTATGGCCACTTGCCCCGAGCAGCTGCATATAAACCCAAAGCCTAAGCTGGTCTAAACTAACTAGTTCGTTGTCTAACGCTTTTAGTGATGAATTGAGTAAATCGTAATATTCCCTGCCTGCACTGTCTTCTGTAACTCGGTTGATGAGTTTGAGCAGCTCGTAACCAAACTGGGTGCGTTCCAGGTCTTTGACAATGTTGCCATAGTGCACAACCAGACGGGTTGAAATAAGCGTGTTTATGTCGCCCTTGCCATTTATGTATGTAATCTGGCTGGTGCTAAAAAGTTCTATCCCACCAGCCAGCTTGCTGGCGGTTTTTCGCACGCCTTTGGCCATGAGCCGCACCTTGCCATGGTCTGGCGTAATGACGGTCAGTATGCGATCGGCCTCACCAAAGTTCGTGCGAGTTAGCACAACCCCCTGGGTGACAAAACTGTTTGGTTTCATACCGCTTGGACGGTTTGTGATTGGTTAACAGAACGAATCAGGTCGGCCAGTCGAGTGTGGGGTTTGTAGTGACAACCCGCTATGCCTAGTTGTTGCTGAAGTTTTAGGCTTAGGCTTAGTTCGTGCGGAGGAACTATAGACAGAATCAGAACTGGCAGTTTTTGCCAGTCGGTGTAGCTGCGCAGTTCGTACAAAAACTCTATGCCGTTGTGGGCTGCCAGTTGCAGCTCGGCTATGACTAGGTCTGGCAACTCATTGTCTAGCGCGCTGATCCCATCCTGGGCGTTACCAACGTGCCGGACTACGTGGCCAGCGTGTTCTAATGCCGCGGCGTAAGTTTGGCCAAGTATTTTGTCTGGTTCTAAAAGCAAGATTTTCATGACAACACCAGGTTTAGTTGCTTGCTGGGTTGGAATGTAGCCGCCAGGCCTGCCAGCTTTTGATGGTGGGCAATCCTAAGCCTCGTAGACATACTGGCCA
>MGCP01000037.1:4714-15788 GCA_001790455.1 Candidatus Saccharibacteria bacterium RIFCSPHIGHO2_02_FULL_47_12 | reverse complement strand
CCCGCAGTAGAGGTAAGCCCGGTTAGAGGTTGGCGCACGCGACCATGCAGGCGGCGGGCACGATGGTACATGTCTGCGGTAAGCAGTTCATTGCCCGCAAACGTGCCAGCCACAATGCCTTGTTTGCCCCTGTGTGCCGCTAGCTTTACAACTGGTTTTGGTTCGCTAGCAGAAGCACTGACCGCTTCTATAAACACAAAACCCAGGCTGGTTAGCGCTGCTTCTAGCCCGGCGCGGTTAGCCATAATTGGCTCGTAGCGGCCGCTCAAGTGTAGTTCCAGCTGGCAACCGTAGCTGCTTGCCAGCTTGCTTAGCTCGTGCGCGGTGTCGTTTAACACAGCAGCTATAGAAACCGGCTCTAAAAATATGTCTGTAGACGCCTGGTTTAGGCGCAGGCTTAGCAAATAACTATCCAGTAGTTTGAGGGCGCTGTCGGCAGTTAGTTCAATGTTATTTAAAGCCTCGGTGCTGCCTTGTTGCAAAGCAAGTTCAGCGCTGCGGGCTATTTGCAGCAGCGGCAGTTTGATCTGCTCGGCCAGCGCGTTTAGTAGCCGCTTTTGGGCTGCAATGTTGGTATCTTTTCCGCGCCCCATATCTAATATGTCACTCTCCACTTATGTGTAGCCTTATTATAGCAATTCTAGCGAAAGCTGCGGCAGCTTTATGGCGAAAAAACTAAATTTGCTAAAATATTGTTATCAAAATCGTTATTAAATTCTGGTGATTCTGTCCAGATTTTTAGCGTCTTGTCACGCAGGGGCAAAATAATCATGCTGCCTTGTTTGCCAGTTATAATCTCTCCATTTACGCGCGATCCGCTCACGCTTGGCACTTTGGGCAGTGCATAGGCTGCCACTTTTACTTTGTTTGCCTGTATTTGTGATTCAAACTGTTTTAGCACATCACTGTACGAGCTACTCACTACCTCAAGCCGCAGCGCAAAGATGTTTTTTTGGTTGGTTATGGTTGGCACAAACTTGGGTGCAAAGTAGCCAGACACCGCAGCACTGCCACTTTGGCCGCTTTCATCTACATATGCTGACCAGGTTTTTGGATAGCTCACATCTATGCTGCCGTAAGCCGCTGGCCCGTTGTAGTGTGTCAATGGCAGCTTTTCTTTGTCTATAAATTCTAGGTCTTTGGCCTCGGCGGTTTGTTTTTGAGCCTGCTCTACAGCAACCGTAACCTTTTGGTCTGTATTATCTTTATAGTCTTGGCGAGACGTGTATGCCCATATGCCAAATGTTGCGCTAGTGGCCAAAAGAACAGCCAGCACAGATATGGCTATGATTGGGCCCAGGCTGTGTTTTTTACCCGCAAGGGTGTTATAGGAATTGCTTGGTGGCATTATGCTAATGTTAACTGATAACTGCGCTTGGGGTCAAACCGGATGTTCTGAAGCTTTGGCGCGGTCGCGCCTGCGTATAAAACGATTGTAGAAGTATCCGCCAATTGGCAGCTGCAGCGCCTGGGTCAAAATACGATACATAATTGTAGCCGGTAGCGTTACAGCCGCAGGCACCCCCCCTGCCGCCATTACACCAGTCATAAGGCCCTCATACACACCAACACCACCCGGCAGAATTGAGATTAGGCCAGCAAAGTTAGCTACCGCGTAACCAATTATTACGGTACCCGGGTTTACCCACTTGTCGAACGCTACATAAACAGTATAGAGCGACATTACTTCAGTGAGGTTAGCCAATAACCCATAAAATAGCGGGCGTCTAAGCTGGCCAAAATTGCTTTTGATAATCATGTAGTTCTCATGCAGGTTAGTAAATATGTTTTGCACCCGGCTTATGTTTATTGTTTCTTGATGTTTGGGGCGAAAGATATGTATAACCTTGTTGATTATCTTTGTTATCGATACAAACGTGTTCTTTATGCGCCTTTCACTGCCAATTACGTAAGTGGCCAATGCCGTCAGAATAAACAGCGTCGTAGCCAAAGATCCGGTGATAAGGATCATAATGTCGTTTGCCTGGCCACCAAGTGCCAGAAAAAATAGCCCAAAGAAAAGCAAGACCTGAAAAGATATAAACACCATAACAAAACGCATAAGCTGAACTAGCGTAGACTTGGTAGCAGACACATTGAACTCGCGCATGCGCAGGCCAAAGTACGAGAACGACGACACGCCGCCACTGGGAAAAACATTGTTTACAAAGTTTAGTTCCAAAGCCACCTTATACATAGGCCGGTATGCTATGTTCTCACCTAAAATGGCAAAGATGCTGCGGTACATTTTTGTATAGGCATGATAGTTGATAACCTGCAGCGGAATAATCAGAAGTAGCGCCAGCGAATTGACTTGCCTAATCTGTTCTATGGTTTGAAATATTTGTTCGCGAAGAGCATAAACTACAATGCCAAGTGCCACAAAGGTAACGATTGTTATGATCAGCCGCCACCGCTGGTTGCGTTTCATCGCCGGACTCATAGGCCGCTCCCTCCGGTCGTTCCAATTTTCAAATGGTCTCGAACAAAATAGTGTAAGTTTTCAGGTCTTTTTAGACTCATGTTTACAGACATTATACCCTATACTAATCGTTATGAATCAGACGTTGTGTATTTTTGGGCGGCTACCGTCTTTGAGCCTAGCAGAGCTAGAAAGTTTATATGGCGCGGATAAGCTCCGGCCGGTTGGTGCCCATGCTGCCCTGCTAGGTTTAGAACCCGCTCAGGTAGATTTTAGCCGGCTAGGCGGCACGGTAAAGTTCTGCAAAGTTTTGACCGTGCTAGACACCACAAACTGGAAAGAAATTGAAAAGTTTCTAAGAGGCGTTGTGCCCCAGCACGTTGGTTCACTGCCCGAGGGCAAGATGAAGCTAGGGCTAAGCGCATACGGACTAAAAATAAGCGTGGGGCAGATCAACGCCTCAGGACTAGAGCTAAAAAAAGTTATTAAATCTACTGGCAAATCTGTGCGGGTGGTGCCAAACAAAGAACTTACACTTTCTAGCGCGCAGGTGTTGCACAACCAACTCACGGGTCACCTAGGGTGGGAGCTGATTTTTGTAAAAGACGGGTCCAAGACCATTGTGGCCCAAAACATTGCCGAGCAAGACATAGAGAGCTACTCTGCCCGCGATCAGGCCAGGCCCAAGCGCGACGCACGCGTAGGCATGCTGCCGCCCAAGCTAGCCCAGACCATTGTCAATTTGGCTGCTGGATACATTGGCGATCAGCCAGTGGCAGAGTCATGTGAACCAGGCAGCCAGCCCAAAAAGAACCAGACTGTACTAGATCCGTTCTGTGGTACCGGGGTAATTTTGCAAGAAGCCGCGCTCATGGGCTATGACGTTTACGGCACTGATCTAGAGCAGCGAATGGTGGATTACACCAAGTCAAACCTAGACTGGCTGGGCGAGCGCTTTGCCCACGCCCCATTTAGCTATTATCTGGACCAGGCCGACGCTACTAACTACTCCTGGGACAACCACTTCAACTTTATAGCCAGCGAGGCATATCTGGGCCGGCCCTTCTCTGCCGCGCCGGGTCCAGAAGTTTTATCAGAGGTTATGAGCGATGTAAACCTTATCATCAAAAAGTTTTTACAAAACCTGTCTAGTCAAACTGGGCCGGGGTTTAGGCTGTGTTTGGCTGTACCAGCCTGGCTTGTCAACTACGACGGGTCACACGCTTCGCGCTTGAGTGGAGCGCAAGGCGCAAGCGAGCAACGGAATGAGCCGTACAAGAAGTACGGTGAACGAGTAGCGCAGCATGCAACACAGCGATCCGCCAAGAGCACTCAAGGAGTTTCCAGCCCTGCTGGGAAGCAGTTGAGTGCGCCGCGATACGTGTGGCACCTACCTCTTATTGACCAGATAAGCAATTTGGGGTACAATCGTGTGAGTTTTAAGCTCGTGGACAATGCAGATCTGATCTACTTTAGAGAAGATCAAACAGTTGCCCGCGAACTACTAGTGCTAACAAGGAAGTAATATGAGTCACGTCAAAGCCGGTGGTACCAGTAAAAACATGCACGACAGCCCAGGCCAACGCCTGGGAGTTAAGCTATTTGGTGGCCAAAAGGTCAAAACCGGCCAAGTAATTGTGCGCCAGGTTGGACAAACTAAACACTCTGGCAAGGGTACATTTATGAGCCGCAACTTTACCATTCACGCTAAACAAGACGGCGTAGTAAAATACCAAACCCGTAAATTCCGCCGCTTCAGCGGCAAATCTGTCTCCCGCACCGAAGTTACTGTAGAGTAGTTGGTTGCTGAGCATCCTGTACTATTACAGGAACCCTATCCGCTATACGTACGCTTGTACCGTTCTTGGACATGTCTTCAATATATATCACACCGTTTGGGTCTACATTAATAACTGCGTGTGCACCAGAAACTGCGTCTGAACCAGCGTCGTCCAAACCAAGCCTATGGGCAGCTCCCCCTACCTTCTCTCTGTCTCGGCCAATAGTAATTCCCGTATCTGGAATTTGTTCATACGCCGCCATAAAGTCGCGCGGACTATAGTTAAGCCCGAACAGTGCAAACCGATTTTTAGTAGAAAACATTTTAATTGGGCGGTCGTCTTCCGGGTCCCACATCATATGATGCTTTTCACCTTCAGGGGTTTTACCAAAATCAACAATTCCAATCTGTTTGCGGAAACCTTCTTCGCTAGGTGGCATTTCAATAACTGCAAGCACGTCGCCATTTAATCCAAATCGCTTACGGCTTTCGTCTCTATCCATCAGCACGCCTTTTGCTAATAGCTTGTCGTTGTGAAGTTCAACTACTTCGCCACGAAGGATTTCACCTGTTTCTTGCGGTTTTGAGCCTGTTTTTGCATCTTTGTTTTTATGAAACATATGTAATTATAATAGCATAAGCTTTATAAAAAGTCAATTAGGTTTTAGCAGATGTTAGGTAGTTAGGCCCAGGTGTTGCCTGATTTTGTCTACTACGTCGGCTATAACCACTTGCGATTTGACCAAATAATCGTCTACCCCCAGGGCTTCGGCGCGTTTGCGATCGGCGTCTTGGCTAAGGGCTGTTAGCATAATAACTTTTACCCCGCCAATTTCCGGGGTGTTGCGGATAATGTCTAATACGTCAAACCCGCTGACCTTGGGCATCATGACATCTAACAAAATAAGATCTGGGCGGTATTGCATGGCAGTAGCCAATGCGTCCTCACCGTTTGGCACACGCTTGGTATTGAACCCTTCTGCCTGAAGCCGGGTGGTATAGACACTGGCCAGGCTGTCGTCGTCTTCTACCAGGAGGATCTTTTTGGGCTTGTTGCTGTTTGCTGACGCAAGTTCAGCCGATCCAGCTGGCACCGGTGCTTCCGGCGGTGGTTGTGCAGATATTACTACAGGGTTGTAGGACTGCCCTCCTGTTTGAGGTGTTGGTCCAGGCGCTTGGTCTCCTGCAGGCTGGTCTGGTGCGGGCGTTGGTGTCGCTGGCTGGGGTGAAGGAGAGGTTTGCGGATCCATAAGCGTAATTATACCAGCATTAATTAGATTTGGCTGCTTTTACAAATCCATCAAACATAGGATGCGGCCGATTAGGCCGGCTGAGGAATTCTGGGTGAAACTGGCTGGCTAGGAAAAACGGGTGGTTTACGCCTTCTATGATTTCTACTAAGTTGTCATCTGGCGAGGTGCCAACAGCCCGTATGCCCCACTTTTCGTATTGGTCGCGGTATGCGTTGTTGCACTCGCAGCGGTGGCGATGCCGTTCTACAATGTTTGCTTTGCCATATACTCTGGCGGCTAGACTGTCTTTGGCTATTTGGCAAGGGTAGTTTCCAAGCCGCATGGTTCCGCCGGTGTTTGCCATGGACCGTTGGTTTTCCATGTAGTCAATCACCTTGTGTTTGCCAGTGGGGTTAAGTTCTACGGTGGTAGCGTCTTTTAGGCCGGCGTTGCGTGCTGCAGCAATTACACCCATTTGCAGCCCCAGGCAAAGCCCCAGATACGGCTTTTTATGCTTTAGTGCATACTGTGCGGCGGTTATTTTGCCCTCTAGGCCTCTAGTGCCAAACCCGCCGGGCACTACAATCCCATCTAGGTTCTTTATGGCTTTTTCTGCATCACTTTCTTTTTTAAGCTTTTCTGCTTCGATCCACTTTATCTTTAGGTCTACACCGTTCCAGATGCCTGCAGCGTACAGTGCCTCAAAAACGGACATGTATGTATCTGTGTTGTCCATGTATTTGGCAACCACGCCAATGGTTACTTTTTGGTCGTATTTGGCGGTAGCCTGTTTGACCACGCTGCGCCACTCTTTTAGGTGGGGTTTTTTGGCTTTTACGCCTAGGCGCTTGGTAATAACATCTGCGATACCGGTGTCTTCTAGCGTGAGTGGCACCTCGTAAATACTGGGAGCGTTTGGTAGTAAGGCTATGGCTTCTTCGGCTACTCCAGAAAACAGGCTTAGCTTGCGCTTGGAGCCTGAATTGGCCAGCTTTTCACTGCGGGCTACCAAAATGTCGGGCGCAATCCCCAGGCCGCGTAGTTCGCGCACTGAATTTTGGGCTGGCTTGGTCTTGGTTTCTGCGCTGGCGCCCAAGTATGGCAAGTAGACTACGTGCACGTAAAGGCAATTGTCTAGGCCCACGCGTATGCCTAACTCGCGTATGGCTTCTATAAAACTGAGTGACTCGTAGTCACCCACCGTGCCGCCAATTTCTACTATGTGCACATCGTAATCTTTGCCGGCTTCTATGATGTAATCTTGGATTGCGGCAGTCAGGTGCGGAATAATCTGTACGTCTTCGCCGTCGTACTTGCCGTCTCGCTCGTCCTCTATAACTTTACGCAGCACTCGCCCGCTCATAAGCGAGCTGTTGCCGGTCATTTCTTGGTCCAAAAAGCGTTCGTAATGTCCTAGGTCTAGGTCGGTCTCTGCCCCGTCTTTGGTTACGAAACACTCGCCGTGTTCACGAGGGTTCAAAAGCCCGGCGTCTACGTTTAGGTATGGATCGCATTTTTGCAGGTTGACCTTTAGCCCGCGGGCTTTTAAGAGGTTGCCTATAGAGGCGGCCGTAATACCCTTTCCTAGTCCGGAAAGCACGCCACCAGTAACAAAAATAAATTTAGTCGGTTTCGCCACCGCCTACGTTACCTCTTTTAATACCTTAAAATACTAACTTAAAGGACTAGAATTTTCAATTCACAATTTTCAATAATTACTTGGGCAAAAATTCTTGGGCTACTTTGGACATCTGGGCGGTTTCGTCTGCGTGCACCACATAAACTTTGGCTGGGTGTCTAGGCGGGCTGATGCTGGCCACTCCCTTTACGCCACCAGTTTCATGATTGGCCTGTGGGTTTAGCGACAAACCCAAATATAACAACTTAGAAACAATGCGCGAGCGCATAACTGCCGAGCGCTCGCCTACCGTACCCGTAAACACCAACGTGTCTAATCCGCCCAGACTGGCAGTCATCTGCCCAATGGCCTGCTGGACTTTGTAGGCATATATCTTTAGCGCCAGTTTGGCATTTTTGTCCGCATCGGCTTCGTGTTTAAGCAGGTCGCGTATGTCTGACGACGTACCACTCAAGCCCAAAAGGCCGCTTTGGTGGTTTAGGTAGTCCTGCAGCTCATTGTCAGACAGTTTTAACCCTTGTTTTAGCGCTTGGGCTGCCGTGGGGTCAATACTGCCGCTACGCGTTGCCATAACCGGCCCTTCTAGCGGCGAGAAACCCATAGTGCTGTCAAAGCTTTTGCCTGACTTAATAGCCATTACACTAACGCCGCTACCCAGGTGGGCTATTACCAACCTCTGTGGCAGTTTATCTGCCCCGCGAAGCTGGTCAATCACCGATCTGGCAGAAAGCCCATGATAGCTAAAACGTTTAATGTCCAGATTGTCTGCGTCTTTAGCGGGTATACCGTAGCGATTGGTGTGCTCGGGCCTGCCCATGTGGAACGCGCTGTCACTCGCGCCAACCAGACGAACGCCAGGAAACGCCCCACCTAGCAGCTCTATTTCCTGCAGGCTGGCATGCACATGGAGGCGCGCGTATGACTCGAGTGCTTTAAGCTTGGCAAGCGCCTGTTTGTCTAGCGCACGATGCTGGGCAAAGTAGCTAGACGGAGCTACAACTCTGACGACCACTATCTTGACGTCGTATTTATTTTTTACCCCTGTTTCTTTTTCTAAAATATCCCAGACCTTGGTGGGTGCAAAGCTTAGGTGATGCAGCCCGCTTTTTTGTGTTTGCGTAACTTTTCCTAAGGCCTCAATGCTATAGACAATGTCTTTGCCAAGATGTTCGAAGTGAACTGTTGCTAGGCAATCTTCGCCCCTGTAAAGCGCATATTTGCGACTTTCACTGCCTGGGTTAGAAACAAGTATTAGCGCGTCCATGTCCAACCCTCTATTTCTGGCAAGTCAACGCCGTGAGTTTTTATGTATTCGGTGTTTTGGGTAATCTTTTGCTGGCAGGCGGCAATCTTATGCTTGGCCTCTTCGTAGGGGATCTTGCCACTTGCAGCTAACCGCTCGTAAACTTCTATGGCCAAATGGTAGCGGCTGGTGTGGTTGCGCACATGCATGTCAAACGGCGTGGTGGTAGAGCCGTTTTCTATGTATCCGTGTATGCTAAAGCGCTGCGGAGAGGTGCTTATGTAGTCAAAGATTATGGCCTTGAGCGTCTCTGGGTAGCCATGGAAGTTACAAATTACCGGCTTGTCTGGGGTAAACAACGTGTCAAAGCCCTGGCGAGTCAAACACGTGCCGCTCTGGCCCAGACCGCAGCTGGTCAGCGACAAGATATTTACAAACCGAAGTCTTGCAGCCGGATAGTCTTTTTTAACTATATCTATAGCTGCTAGGGCTTCTTTGGTCAGGTAGTCACCGGCGGCAGTTAGAACTACGTCTGGGTTGTCGTCACTAGCAAAGTCCCAAACCATTAGCCCGGCTTCAAGCTCTTTTTGGGCCTGCTCTGGGGTTAACCAGCGCGGCTCCTGTGTCTTGCCGGCAACTATCACGTTAATCTGGCGCGTGGTCGAAAGACAGTGTTTCAAAACTGCCAGGGTTGTGTTGCCATCGGGCGGAAAGTATACGTCCACAAAGTCGCCTTGGCGCCGTAAGATGTCGTCTATAAAACCCGGGTTTTGGTGGCTAAAGCCGTTGTGCTCTTGCCGCCAGCCAGAAGATGTCAATATGTAGTTGATCGATGGTATAGTGCCGCGCCACTCGACTTCTTGGGATTGGTTTAGGAACTTGGCGTATTGGTCTACCATGCTGGTAACCACCTGTATAAAGGCTTCGTAGCTAGCAAAAACCGCGTGCCGGCCAGTTAGTACATAGCCTTGTGCTAGACCCTGCAAGTTGTGCTCGCTGAGCATTTCCATAACCCGCCCATCTGCGCCTAGGTCTTTGTCCCACGGCTCTATAGGCAGTGTCCATGCTCGTTTGGTAACTTTAAATATCTCGTCTAGTTTGTTTGAATAAGTCTCGTCAGGAGACATTAGCCGAAAGTTTTTGTTGTTTTCGTTTAGTTTAAAAACTTCTTGCAAATATAAACCGGCGCGGCGCATGCTGCTAGAGCCGATTACCCCGGGCTTTTCTACAGGCTCGGCAAACTGCTCTGCCGGCGGCAACTGGAGCGGTTTATAAACGGGTTCCCCGCCCAGCGCGTGTTTGTTTTGGCCCATGCGGTTGCTAGACGGGGGCATTATGGTGTCTATAAACTCGCCGAAGCCTTTGTCTTTGCTAAACAATTCGTCAAATTTGTATGATTTTAGCCATTGTTCTAGCATTTGCAGCTGTTCTTGGTTCTGTTTGGCCTCTGTCAGCACTACTTGGTGAGACAAGCAGTTGCCCTCTATTTTTTGGCCGTTTAGCTCTTTTACTCCCGTCCAGCCCTTGAGCGTACGCATAATAATCATGGGCAACGGCTGAGAGCCCGCAGTGGTAGATTGCTTTATCTGCTGTATGCGTTCATATGCACGTGTTAGCGCGTCTTGCATCTGATAATGAATATTTACTTCTTGGCCACCCACAATCATTGGTTCGTAACCATAGCCTGTAAACAGGCTAGTAAGTTCTTGGTCACTCATACGGCCAAATATTGTCGGCGCAGAAATTTTATAGCCGTTTAGGTGAAGAATTGGCAGTACCACCCCATTGGTTTTAGGATCTACCAGCTTGTTTAGATGCCACGCACCGGCAGTTGGACCGGTCTCTGCCTCGCCGTCACCCACCAGACAGACCGCTAGCAGATCTGGGTTATCCATAACCGCGCCATAAGCGCTAGACAGCGAATAGCCCAGTTCCCCACCCTCTACGATCACCCCGGGCGTACCAGGGTTGGAATGACTAGGAAAGCCGTAAGGCCAACTAAAGTTCTGGCAGATGTAGCCAATCCCTTCATAGCTGTGTTTGGCGTCCGGATAATAACTTTCCAGGGTTTTTTCTAAAAATAGATTTGCCTGCAAGGCCGGAAATGCATGGCCTGGACCAAGAACAAATAATGTGTTCTGGTTTTTTACTTTTGCCAGATGGCTCACGTGCGCGTAGGCAAAGTTGACCCCTGGCCCCGAACCCCAGTGGCCCAGCAGCCTGGGTTTAATGTCGTCAAAGCCTAGCGGCCGCTCCAGCAAAAAGTTATCTTTTAAGAATATCTGGGCTGCGGTCAAATAGTTTGCAGCCCGTAAATACTGGTCAAAAGCGGTGCCCACGTCCATGCTAGTGCTTATTGTAACGAGCTGGGCTACTTTTTCAAAAACTGAAGGGCTGCATCTAGCTGAGGATCGCGGCCAGCCTTGAAGTCTTCATCTGTCCGCTCGACCTTTTGATCTGGTTCAATTCCTTGCCCGTCGATGTTTTTGCCAGACGGTGTGTACCAGCGGGCAATGGTAACCTTTAGCTCGTCGCCTTCCAAAAACTTGACCAGCTGCTGCACGCTACCCTTGCCAAAACTTTTGGCGCCAATAAGTGTGGCCACGTTGTTGTCGCGCAGTGCTCCAGCCATTATTTCGCTGGCAGATGCCGAACCTTCGTCTATGAGCACCACTGTTGGCACTCCTGCCAAAGTTGCCGTACCTTTGGACTTATAAGTCTTAACCACTTGGCCGCCGCGACGCTCTGTGAGCACTGT
>MGCP01000037.1:4524-4691 GCA_001790455.1 Candidatus Saccharibacteria bacterium RIFCSPHIGHO2_02_FULL_47_12 | reverse complement strand
ACACGTCTATGGAAGCATCTAGCAGGCCGCCCGGGTCGCTACGCACGTCTACAACTACACCTTTTACGCCCGCTTGCTTAAACTGCTCGGCTGCTTGTTTTGCCTTGGCCACTGTGTCATCGCCAAACCGTGTGATTTGCATGTACCCAATGTTTCCGTCTAAAATT
>MGCP01000037.1:2048-4512 GCA_001790455.1 Candidatus Saccharibacteria bacterium RIFCSPHIGHO2_02_FULL_47_12 | reverse complement strand
CTTGCAATGGTTATGGTGTCGCGGACAATCTCTACATCTGACGCACTGCCGTCGCGGACAATCCGCAGTTTTACGCTGGTGCCTTTGGCACCGCGGATCTTGTCTTTGGCTTCATCTACGCTAAGCCCACTGGCACTTTTGCCGTCAATCTGGGCAATTATGTCCCGTGCTTTTAGCCCAGCCTTTTCTGCCGGTGTACCGGGCAAAGGTGCAATCACAATTATGTTTTTGTCGGCGTCTTTGCCCAGTTCTGCTCCTATGCCTTCAAATGTGCCGGTTAATTGCTCGTTTAGTTCCTTTGCCTCATCTGTAGTTAAGTAAACTGTGTATGGATCGCCTGTGGCATCTGCCAAGCCCTTTTTTAGCCCGTCTATTAGCTTGTTTACGTCCAGATCTCCGTCAAAGTTTGCGCGCAAGCTGTCATAAACTGTTTCTATAGAGCTATAGTCTAAATCTGCTGGTAAACCCTTGGTCACTGGGCGACCAAAGATAGCATCTGGCCCCAACCTGCCCTGGCCGGTTAAGATTCCCAAATAAAAGATGGCAGCACCAACAAAAATGCCAACCAAAACCCGCCAAATATTAAAGCGCGTTTTTGGCACTCCAAGTGGTTTTTTTCTCCTTAACACCCAAATATTGTACTAGGTCTAAGCTGCTAGTGCTATTTAAAAATAGACGTAATTAAGATTGGAGGCCGTCGCGGCAGATAGCTGGTTCATGTCGTATTTGCCTGTGCCGGCACGGTTGTAGTCACTTACTACGATTGATCCGTCAGCGTTTACTGCCTCTACATACATGACGTGCCCATAAAAGCCGCTATTGCTCACTGCCGCAGCACCCTCACGCGGGGTACCGCTAACCGCATAGCCATAGGCAGGTGCACGGTCATCCCACTGTTTGGCATTGCCCAGTCCAGATGGTACGTAACCGCCCGCCACCCGAACCCGGTACGCAACCCAGTCAGTACAGTTTCTGTAGCCGTATCCGCCTGTTTGCCAGTTATATATAGATCCGTTTACAGCCCAGTCATAGTTAGCACAATACCCTTCAACTTGGCCTGTGTGAATACAAGCCGCGTAGCCCCAGGGGTAACCACCTCCACCTAGCTGTCCGCCACTGCCACCAAACAAACGCGCGTTTTCTATAGCTTGTTGCCGTTTTAGTTCAGAAATCCGGGCAAAGTTGTCTTTGATCTCTTTGTTTATAGAGGACTGTTGGCTTTGGTTTAGGCCCAACAAACGGTTCTGTTCGTTTCTTTGCGCAACAATTTGGCTTTGCAGTTCTTGTCTTTCTTTTAGGAGTACTTCAACCTCTGTTTTTTGTTGGCTAAGCTGGTGCTTTAGCACGGTAATTTTGTTTAGAGTTTCTTTGATTTTTTCCTGTACAGACGTACGGTACTCTTCTTTGTTTACAAAATCACTTAGGTTATCGCTGCTGGCTAGAACCTCTAGCGTAGATAGCTGGCCCTCCAGGTACATGGTCTTTATATTTTGGCCCAGGAGTCCCTTTTGTTTTGCCAACTCCGCTTCGGCTTCTACAATCTGTTGTTCTAGCTGAGCTTTTCTTTCATTATTCGCGTTTATCTGACCCTGCAGGCCATCAATCTGTTGCTGCAACGCTGATACAGTAGCTTCCAAACCATCTGCCTCCACCTGCAGGCTTTGGACTTGTTGCTTTTTTTCTGTATTTTCCTGGCTCAGTTCATTGATCTGGCTTTGCAATGATGCCCATACCTGAGGCACCAGCAGCCCTACTATGGCCAAAGCAACAACGAAAACACTAACAAACTTGCTGGTTTTTCCAGATAAAAAGGTGTGAGGTTTACGGATCTTAGTAGTAGACATGGTTTTTATTTTTGCAGTTTGCCTCCTGATTTTAGCATAAACGTTATCCGTTTTCAATAGCCCTCCCCGATTAATGAGTCTTTTACGCAGCCTCCTAGCTATCGGAGGCCATAGAATTGTTTTATCGATGTATCTTTATTTGACTGCTTTAAATTTGAGGTACCGTTTGGTCGCAATTATAGAAGAAACGGCACCAATAAGTATACCGATTATGGTTTGGCCAGTCAAAATAAACCAAAAGTTTTTACTAAAGTAGCGGCTGGCGTAGCTAATATCTAGCAACCCCAGGCTAGAAGCCTCAAAGGTTGAGCTGGTAAGCCTAAACAAACTGCCCACTAAAATAATAGATGCCACCGCGGCAATAATGCCGTATAGCATGGTTTCTACCACAAACGGCCCGCGTATGTAGTTGGTGTTTGCACCGAGCAGACGCATGATGTGAATCTCGTCGCGCCGGTTAAATATAGCCATTTGGATGGTATTAAAGATAATGAGCGCCGAAATAATGGTAAATATAACCACCCCTATTACCGCTGTTTCGCGCATAAACCTGGTAGCGTGGGTAATCTTGTCTATGGCCTCTTTGCGGTCGCCAGAGTATGAAGTCTCGTCTGACTGCA
>MGCP01000037.1:1696-2020 GCA_001790455.1 Candidatus Saccharibacteria bacterium RIFCSPHIGHO2_02_FULL_47_12 | reverse complement strand
GTTTTTTATGGCGTCAATATTATTAACGTCTTTTGGCTTAATTTGAATACTAGCCGGCAGCGGGTTGTCTGTCTGAGATATAGCCACGAGCAGGTCGGTATTGCTAGCGTTTTGTTGTTTGTAGGCTTCCAGTGCGTCGTCTTTGCTCAAATAGCTCACCGATTTTACATTTGGTATTTGCTTTATGTCGCCTATAAAGTCGCTTCGTTGCGATTCTGTGACAGAATCTTTTAGGTAAACAGAGATGTCAATTTTATCTGTAATCTGCTGGACTGTGTTGCCAAAAGTGGCGTTAGCAATAATCAAAAACAACGTAATGGTAAG
>MGCP01000037.1:0-1600 GCA_001790455.1 Candidatus Saccharibacteria bacterium RIFCSPHIGHO2_02_FULL_47_12 | reverse complement strand
TTTACCGTCTTTTATGGTTATCACTCGCCTCTTTAGCTTGTTTACAATGTCTTGGTTGTGAGTTGTTAGCAGAACAGTTGTGCCAAAGCGGTTGATCTTTTCTAGTACGCTGATGATGTCCCACGCGTGTTTGGGGTCAAGGTTGCCGGTGGGCTCGTCTGCAATCAGGATTTTGGGCTGGCGCACTATGGCCCGAGCTATAGCTACTCGCTGGCGCTCGCCGCCAGATAGTTCGGTAGGCATGTTTTTTTCTTTGCCCTTTAGGCCCACAATATCTAGAACCTTGGGTATAGTGTGATCAATCTCGCGCTTACTTGTGCCGGCAATTTCTAGTGCGTAGGCAATGTTTTCAAACACGGTTTTGTTTGGCAATAGTTTAAAGTCCTGGAACACCGTGCCAATCTTGCGCCTAAGCAGAGGGATATCTTTGTCTTTTAGCGTTTCATAATCTACGCCACCCACAATTATTTTGCCGCTGGTGGGCTTTTCTTCCCTGGTGAGCAGTTTAAACAGCGTGGATTTGCCTGCCCCGCTGGCGCCCACTATTATGACAAATTCTTTGGGCTCCACGTGCAGACTAACGCGCTCTAGCGCGGGCGCGGCGTCTTTGTTGTAGATCTTTGTTACCCTATCGAGAAGAATCATTAGCACTATTATAGCAAAGCTTGTCTTTGCCTAGGCTTAAGCGACCTTTGATTCCAGAATAGTTTCTTCGTAATGACGACCGCTGGCATCTGGTGCTAGAATAAGCATTTTTTCTATACCTCCATTCGCGTCCTTCCACTCTTCATACGGGGGTGAGCATTTCTGCCAGTCTTCGCCAGCATTTATACGCTTATCCATAATACTTTCCACCAGTTCACGCATTGTATGCTGGTTTTGTCCGACTTCTTCCATAAGCGCATCCGCAACCGTTTTTGGCAAGAATAATTGAGATCTTAGGTAGGCACCATCTCGATCAGAAGGGTCTATATAAGTTCTCAATGTCTGGTATCTGATTACAGTTACAGGGTCATCTTTATACCTTGAATCAGGGTTGCCGTCACCAAATGTAATATTGGGAATTTCAGGAGAAACCAATATGGCTTCGTCTATACCTTCACTACTGTATTCTTGTTGCCCCGATACATTTATAAAACCCAGTAATACATTTTCCATTTGGGGTAGAATCTCTCTAAAACCCTGATGTGTATAGACTCGTTGTAGTTGACCGCGTCCGCCACTGAAATGGCCGTAGGATGGCTGGTTTCCCGCAAACCACGTATCAAAAACCGCTATCACTTCATCGGTTGCTTCTTGCAAGATACGCTCATGGTTTTCTTGGGTTTCTTTTGAATTGTGGCCATTGTCCACAATTTCTGTTTCAGCTGGAGAAATCTCGTGTTGCAAACTCTCGGCATCTGCAATGCCCTGCTGCACAACAATATCAGCAATAGCTGCCTGGCCTGTTCCGCGCAGGCGCTGAGCAACGTCCCTGAAAGGTGCTTCTTTGTGCGCCATATCAACAGCAAGCTCATAGTCTTGGATAGCTGTATTTGGTATGGGTTTTGGTATTTCTGACATTTTTTATTCTTATATTTTTAATTGTCAGAGATACTGT
>MGCP01000036.1:34231-46058 GCA_001790455.1 Candidatus Saccharibacteria bacterium RIFCSPHIGHO2_02_FULL_47_12 | reverse complement strand
AGCAACGCTGCAAGGAAGTATGCAAAGAACTTCTTCGAGTAAGGCTGTATTTTTTGTACTAGTATGGGCATTTGTGTTTAGTTTTAAGAACTTCCGTTAAAAAATACCATAAACAGTTTAAACATGCAAAGTTTTTCCACAACCACACTAATGTTCAATGCTCAAGTGTCAATGTACAATGAATAGCCAATGGGCAATAAAGACAATGAGCCGGAAGATTTGCGCACTAAAACGCTTAGCTTCTCTCGTGCAGTAATCCACTTTGTTAAGCCTATGCAAAAGGATTATATAGCGCGCCCCTTGATAGTGCAGCTTACTAAGTCGTCAACTAGCATTGGAGCAAACTTTATAGAGGCAAAGAACGGGAGTTCTAAAAAAGACTTTAGAAACAAAGTGTTTATAAGCAAAAAGGAGGCATCAGAAACTCTTTATTGGCTTCAGCTCTTGGAAGAATTTACTGATTCACCGCAGCTAAAGAAACTGCAAAAAGAGTGTCAGGAACTTGTGCTAATACTCCAGAAAATCATTAACACATTAGATAGTTGACCATTCATTGAGCATTGTTCATTGAACAATGAGCATTTTCAGTATGTTCCTGTGCATACTAAAGTTTGGTTTCCGCTGTAACTACCCCCAGGGGTTGTAGTGGCAGCATTTACTATGTAGCTGATTGTGTAGTTGGTTTGCCCTGAGGTTTTGGGTGCTGATGCTATAGTCTCGCCACCGTTATAGCGAAAGTTGTTGGCAGTGTTGTAGTTGCTGGCTGCCGCGCCAAAAGAAAACGTACCGTCTGGCACTTGTACTGGATTAGCACCAAAGGTGGTGGGCGAGGTGTTTGCTACCAAATTTATGCCAAACTGCTCTGTACCTGCCGAAGATGCTCCCGTGCTACTCATGTTTGTCAGCGTGTGGCTGCCGTTGCTCGGTGGGTTTCCAATTATGCTTACCACATACCCATAAGAGGTGTAATTTAGCACACTAAAGGTCGCTGTTGCGGTAGAAGCCACACTGGTAGATAAACCGCCAAAGTTGATCGAGCTGGTGTTGATTACACAAGATAACCTGGGATCATTTGTGGTCGTAAAGCCACCCTGTGACTGGTAGCTTGTAGAAGCACCCTCCGTGACCCCCGTGTTGCCTACAGATTGCTGACCGCTTTGGAACTGGTAGCTGGTAGACCCACTGTCTAGCACTCCGCCTGGGCCAAAATAACTTTCGTTTATCTGATAGTTAGTAGAGTTACCTGCCAGCACCAACCCTTCGTGCAAAAAAGTTATGCAGAACAGGAGTAAAATTACAGCTACAAATCTGCGAGAAATTATATGCATTTTAGTTGTGTGTTTTACATCATAGTCTTCCATTTTACTCCTTTAGGATATAGGATTTAGGGCTTGGGATTTAGTTTTTTCATGAGCACATAAAGCATCTTCTTTTTATTTACAGGGTGGCACCCTGTAAGCTCCTTTTTAGTAGATAATCACATGTCAGCAAGTTCATGCTTCAGCTCCCTTAGCATATTGCGATGTTCACTGTAGTCCGACAGAAACTTCTCATAAGAACTACCTTGGAAAAGATCAAGGATTGGTTGGGGCTCAACCCACGCAGCTTCTTTACTGCCCAGATAATATGGAAGGCTTGAGAACTCCCATTCTTTATAATTATCGGGGTTTAAGTGTATGTAGCGGCTAATGTGCTCAAGGTATGCGTCCTGATAAATCCGGGAAGCTTTGAAGCGATCCTGAAACAAATGCCCCACTCGTTTGTATCTTTTATTGAAATACATTGTGTAGGCTACGCAGACGCTTTTTAGAAGCTTCGTCATAGCATCCCTTTCTGTCTGAAAAACCAGCAAGTGAAAATGATTTGGCATCAAACAAAAAGCCAGAATTTTAATCTTGCCAAAATATGAAGGATATTCTCTGCCCTGTCTGTCCTTGACTGGCTCCGGGCTTAGGTAGCGTTTTAATAGACTAAGAAAAACTGCGTAATCGGTCTCGTCTTTGAATATGGTTCGCTTATTGACACCCCTGTTAAAGACATGGTAGTAGCTATCTTCTAGGTATATTTTTTCTATATGTTTTGATGGCATACATCTATCCTACAGCTTAACGCTTCTGCTTACAAGGTGCCACCCTGTAACGGCTATAAGCTTGGTTACGCACATGTATATAACCCCGTTACAGGGTGGCACCTTGTAAAACATGCTCTTCTTCCATACTTCCAGATCTTTATACGACTGCAGTGCCATTTTTTCCTCCCCTGAACCCTATATCCTGTATCCTATGTCCTCGTTTCACTCTACTGTCCAGTAGTTTAGTTTGTACGTAACGCCTGCCTCTGGCTGGTCTATAAATGTTATTTGGAATCCATCAGCTGTAGCCTCTACAAAGTATTTGATCTTTGCGGCTGAATCATTTGCTGGGGTCAGCTGTACGACTGGTTTGTTTGTAAATGGCTTGTTAAAGGTAACCTTTATGGCCTTGCCAGGCGCAATGTCTGTGCCCGCTGTGAGGCTTAGGCTGCCGGCGGTGTCATTACCTTCTATGCTGGCTGCTGCGCCGGTGCCACTGGCTTCATCTACGTCTGCTTGGGGTGCATCGCCCTGGGTTATGATATGTCCACCTACAATTATGTTGCCGGCAAACTTGGCGGAGCCTGTTACGGTTAGTGAGCCCAGGGTGGCCTCGCCTGTAACGTTTAGGCTGGCAAAGTCAGTTGGGTCGCCGCCCTGCATTGCCTGAGCGCCAGCAGGGTTGTAGTAACTAATATTTACAAACGCCAGAACGCTTCCAGAGGCACTGTCAAACGATGCCAGTGCTTTTCCGATCACGGGGCCAGACTCTGTAGCTTTTTTGGCATAGCCTGGCGTAGTGGAAGACGTTAGGTAGTCGCCCGGAGCTATTGCCCCACCTTCATTTGTAACCTTTACAGGGACTCGTCCTGCCAGAGCAATAGGCACTGCCCTGCCTCCATCTATACTGCTGTCTTGTTGGGACAAGCGGAATCCTGGGTTTGTAGAGTAAACACCCACGACTGTGCTGTCATTTGCCACTGCTGTCTTCTTTACGAAGCCGTATTCACTGGGGTCAATAGATACCAGCTCGCCAGCATTTAGGCTGTCATCGCGGGTGGGGTAATCTTCTGCAAGGTCATAGGCGCCCGTAGTTGTCATAATGCCATGCGTGAAGATAAATGATCCTGTATTGCCCTGATTGAAGTTAGAAGTCTGGACATCTCCTATGAAACTTATGCCTCCTGTATTGCCTGGGGTAGATTGGAATTGCAGCTGGTATGAAGTGTTTTGATTTTTCTCCCAACTATATATTGCGGCTACCCCTGTGGTGCTGTCGTCTGTTCCTACAAATAATGTTTTGTTGTATTCAATCAGTGAGGTCACATTGTTTACATTGGTTGTGGCGCCAAACGTACCTCTGGTGCCGTTTAGAAGTGTCCATGTGTTTGACGTAGAATCATATTCATATACCCCACCAGAGTTGGTTGTGCCAGCCGTTGCATCCGTGAAGCTACCTGCGTATAGACGGCCGTTATATGTCTTTAATAACGCCTTGTCTACGGTATTAACAGTGTCGCCAGAATTAATCTCACCAGCGCCAAGCGAAACCAGTTGCCAGTTACTGTCAGAGGCACTTGTAGCATTTCCGGCCACGTTCCATTTGAGTATTTCCGCACCGTCCGTCTCACCCGTTGAAGCAAACAGGGTGCCATTATAAGACTCAAGCGAGGTAATATCGTCGATTTGGTTGCCACCACCAATACCCCCAACCGAAGACAACGCTGTCCAGGTGGTCCCGATGCCCTCATATACCGAAACCCTTGCCGCATTTCCAGCCGTTTGCATACCGGCAAATAACCTTCCCTCATGTACGGCCAGCACTGCAGCATCAACCGTATTTGAAGCCGTGTTATCTATAGTACCGTCCGTGCCACTGACCTGAGTAAACGTGGTGCCGCCGTCGTACCGTACTATCTCTGTCAGATTGGTGTTTTGGGTGGCTATATAAAGTGCCCCGTTCCAAACAGCCAGGTCAGACACACCAGGAGCACTAGCTTGGTTAAACGTGCCGCGCGTGGCATTTACTAGAGTAAATGAGTTCGCGGTTGTGTCGGCCGTAGAACTTACATAGAGTGCGCCGGTGGTGCTACCTGTTTGGCTGGCTATGTAGAGTTTGCCGTCGTAAACAGCCATAACAAAGGCATCAATATTTGTGGCGTCCGTGCCGTCAGAGGCAGCCTCGCCAACAGTGGTGTAGGTAACCAGTGTCCAGGTTGTGCCGCCATCGTACCTATATACTGCGGCTGCATCTGACTCGCCTACCGCAACAAATAGTTTACCTTTGTATACAACTGAGTCGGTTATAGAATCAAGTGATGTCTGCGAACCAAAGGTGCCGGCCGCAGAGTTGCGCTCACAGTTACAGGTGCTGGTAAAGGTATGTGGGGTGTTGTTTGTCTGAGAAAGTACCGCCAGGTCGCCGTTAAATGATCCAGAGCCATTTACAGATAGGCTGCCGTTGATATTGGCCGATTCTTGAACATTTAGCGTGCCAATAATACTTGTATTTCCGGCAGTTAAGCTACCACCGGTACCGCCAACATCGCCCAGCACCTGGCCACCCAGGCCTACTAGGTCTAGGGAGCCACCGGCTAGGATGCGGCTAGTGGAGGTGTAGAAGACGGTGGAAACTCTGGTACCTGCCCCTGGGTTGCCGTTGTACCCGCCGAGAACATACATGTATCCATTTACGGTAATACCTATGCCGTTGCCGGGGCCATCGGCTGAAACTACAGGTAATGAATTGGTCGCGGTCTGCCAGGCACCAAGTGTACCGCCGGGGCCTGCCTTGGCGTAGAAAACGCTGGTTGTAGGCGATGTAGCAAAACCACTGTAACCACCGACAGCGTATATGTAGCCGTTTGCTGCGTAGACATTGGCGGATTGTCGCGCTGACGGCAAAGCGGTATTCAAGCTCCATGATCCGGTGGTACCGTCGGTATTCAATTGGGCAGATTGTACCTTTGTGGTTATCGTCGAGCCGCTGTCTGAACCGCCTACCAGATAAATGTAGCCGTTCGCGATAGCGACTGATGCATCAGCTACAGCAGTGTTGGTGCTTTGGGTTGCAGCCCAGGCTCCGGTACTGCCGTCCGCGTTGAGCTTAGCGTAGTAAACAGTCGACTGGACAGTGCCGGCGGTATTGGTACCAGCGACCACGTACAGGTAGCCGTTAGCAGTAGCAGAAGAGTGCCTGCTTCTTACGGCGGGCAGCTGGTTTGAAGATGAGGACCATGAGCCTAGGGTTCCATTTGCGTTTGCTTTCGCATAGTAGACGGTTGACTGCGCGTTTGTACCGTCATTGCCGCCAGTCACGTATACATAACCGTTAGCTGCTACAGCCGAAGCGTCAGCAAAGGTTGTCGGAAATGCTGTTGTCGTACTCCATGCGCCGGCACTTCCATCAGTATTAATTTTTGCGTAACATACGGTATTTACATTCACAGCCGATGCATTGGCGCCGCCAATGACATAGATGAAGCCATTTAGCGTAACTACCGACGTGTCGCTGATAGCTGCGCACAGCGCATTCGCACTCAGCCTCCACGGCTGTATCTCACCAGAGTTAGAGCCGTTTAATGTTACAGTGCTGGTTGCCGAGTCTACCTGTAGGTTATTAAAGGCTTCCTGGTATTGAGAAGCGGTGTGGGTTTGTTCTAGCTGGACAGCGTCAATATAGAAAGTTTCTGCACTGGCTCCTGATTTCTGGAAGAAGATGTTGGTAGTGCTGTTCACCGTGGCACCGGTGGTAAAGGTACAGGTAAAGCGGGTGTAGGTGTAACCGTGCGTCCAGTCTGGGTACACTGTTTGGCCGGTTAGACAAGTGTTGTCTGAGCCATTATCTTGGCGGCCAACCACAAAGTCTGTAATGCTATTGCCTGGACCTGCTACTCTGGCATATACACTTAAGGTGTACTGCGTATTTGCCAGCAGTGGCACCGTAAAGCTTGCGCCTGCGTCAGTTGTAGTGGTAGTAACAACCTTTAGCGCTTGGTTGCCGCTAAATGCAAATGTACTGTCTAAGCCGATTGTGGTGCCGCTGCCCTTTGCGCTCCACCCGTTTGTGCCCTGTTCGAACGATGGATTAGGTACAAGGTTGAGCGCTACAGGGTCGGCATATGAGGTGGCGCCGGAATTCGTCTCAAGCTGTGCACCGTCTAGGTAAATAGTATGTGAGGTAGAGCTGCTGTCGCGGACCAAGACATAGTCGCTTGTAGTCGTGGTAGTGCCAGTGGTAAAGGTACAAATAAACCGAGTTGGCGTGGTAGTAAGCGTGTTGCCCGTGCTGCACATGCTAGTTGAGCCATTGACGTTATAGCCGATATCAAAGGTACTAATTGTACTGGTTGAGACAGCAGCATAAATGCTAAAGGTATACGTTGTGTTCGGCTTGAACCGGTAAGTGTATTTTGCGCCTTGGTTTGCGGTTTCGGCTGCCGTTACTACCTTTAGGGATTGGCTGCCAAATTTGGCAAATCCGGCATCGGCACTAGTTGCAAAGGTGGTTTCTGCACCCTGTAGCTTAGCCCAGCCGCCAACCGCCGCGCTGCCGCCCTCAAAGCTCCCTTCGTTTAGCAGATTCTTGAACGAGGTGGTATTGACATCAATGATGGATTGGCCAGTGCTGCCCTGCACCTGGAAGCCAGTCTTGCTATCTGTTACGGTCTGAACACTTACGCTGCCGTTTACACTTAGGCTCTGGCTGATAGAGACAGCTTGGTTGAAGTTAGCATTGCCCTGTACTTGCAGATCTCCTACAAACGTACCGTTGGCTGCGGTCAAGCTGCCGCCAGTGCCGCCTACATCGCCCAGCACCTGGCCACCGAGACCAACCAAGTCTAGGCTGCCGCCAGCAAGGATGCGTGAGGTAGAGGTAATGTATGTTGTTTGCACGCTGCTACATGCTCCACTACATCCGCCAATCCAATATATGTAGCCATTGATTGAAACGGCAGTTGTGTTGCTAGTCTGTATTGGGAATGTAACCGCAGAAGTCTGCCAGCTACCAATAGTACCGCTAGCGCCTAGTCGTGCGTAGTAGGTAGTGGTAGTGCGGCCGCCACCGCCACTATTGCCACCTATCAAGTACACGTAGCCATTTACTACAGTTGCGCCAGTAGAGAGACGAATGTTTGGCAATGATGTACTTGCGGTACTCCATGTCCCTATACTGCCATCGCTATTAATCTTGGCTGAGTATGTTGACTGCCAGTAAAATACGTACACATAGCCGTTTGCTACGACAGCCGTATGCTCGCCCATTGTAGTTGGCAGTGGGCTGGCATTTGTCTTCCAGCTGCCAATAGAACCATCGGCATTGAGTTTGGCATAGTAGACTGCTGTCTGGGCTGTACCGCCTGCAATAGTTCCACCGGTTACATAGATATAACCATTTGCCACTACCGAAGCGTGGCTATCCAGGCCAACTGGCAAGTTATTTGAGTTTAGCTGCCATGGGCCAATATCTCCATCGGCATTCACTTTGGTGTAATAAACAGAATTGTATGGACTGGCGCTGCCTGTTCTTCCGCCTGTAACATAGATGTATCCGTTTGCTGCAACGGTCGAATGCAAATGTACGTTTTGCGGGAGCGTGTTTGTACTTGTTTGCCATGTACCTATCGAGCCGTCACTATTTAGCTTGGAGTAATACGTTGTGGCGTTGCCGCCAAAGTCGCCGCCAATAACGTAAGCGTAGCCATTGACTATCACTGGGTTCATATCTAGCCTGCCTGCGGGTAAGTTGTTGGGGCTTACTTGCCACGGCTGTATCTCGCCAGAATTGGTGGAGTTCAGGGTCAGATTGCTGTAGTTTGCATCTACCTGTAGGTTGCTGCCTGGAGCCACGTAGGCTAGGGCTGTGCTGCCGGTTACTAGCGTAACACCATCTATATAGATACTGCGGGCGGTAGCGTCAGATTGTTTGACGTAAAAGTTACTTGTGGAGCCAATGGTAGCGCCGGTGGTAAAGGTACAGGTAAATTGCGTCCAGGTAGTGGTGAGGGTATTGCCTGTGGAGCAGTCGGTGTCAGTCCCGTTATCTGCCCTACCAAAGCTAATGTTGGCGCCAGTGCTTGCGGTTGAACGAGCATAGAAGGATAGGCTGTATTGCGTGCTGGCAGCAAATGGGAAGGTGTACTTCGCACCATCATCAATTGCAGCTGTGGTAGCAGCCTTTAGATAGCGACTGCCAAACTGGGCGGTGACAGAGTCGTCAATCGAAACCGTAGCACTGCCCTTGGCAGAGTAACCATTGGTATTGGCTTCGATACTTGGATTGGCCACCAGGTTCAAACCACTGGTGAGCGTATTTATGTCCAAGATGCTTGTACTCGAGCTGTTTTGTACCTGAAAGGCTTGCTGGGAGTTAGCCGAATTCTTGAATGTAGCTGCACCATTGGAGTTGGCAAGGGTAACTACGGTGCTGTTGTTGGTTTTAAACTCAAGGTTGTCTGTAGCGTTGAATGTACCAATCTTGTTTGTGCCGTTGCTAAAGATTATTGCAGCATCGTCTCCGCTACCCGTTCCACGCGTTAGCGTTATTAACGCGCTATCTGCGCCACCCTGTATATTTAGACTTGCAGTTGGACCTCCAGCTCCACCAGCCCCAAGAGTTACCGTATTGGCAGAAGTATTTACATGCAATATGTCACCGTATGTAGACGATACCCTAAAAGCGTTTGTAATATCTGAGGCGTTTTGTACTTGCACGCCCCCGTTGCCAGTACTGGCCTGGCTACCTAGGACAACTGAGTTACTTGTAGTGTTGTAGCTAATCGTGCCCTCGTCTGTGGTGCTGGTGCCCACATGGATGGTACCTGGGCCGGTGTAGAGGTCGCGCACACGGGCGGTATCGCTGCCAATGTCATAGGTGTCATCAACGTTTGGCAGTAAGTGTCCGCTGGTATCTATCAGCCAGCGGGTTGTTCCGTCTGTTTCGAAGGCTAAGTTGTTAGTGTCGTTGGTGCCCAGCACGGCTGTGGCTCCAAAGCTGTTACCACCTTGCAGAAAAGCGTTTGCAGTTGTGGCAAAAGTGCTAGAACACGTGGCAATTATGTTTGAGCCGTTCCGGCAAAGCACCGTATCTGTATTTGCTGTTCCTAGTGTGCTTATAACTACACCTCCGGCTGGTTGCAGGGTTACTGTTCCGGCCACGGTGGAACCAATTACCACATTGTTAGTGCTGCTAGCTGTGGCGTTGTTGCCAATGTTTATGGTCTGAGCAACGGCTCCAGTGGTATTACCTATTTGTACGGTGCCAGCAAGGCCTGCGTTGGCAACGGTCACGTTAGAGTTAGTCGTATCAACATTGAATAGATTAGCACCACTGGCATTCTGAACTTGGAAAGTTGCAGTTGAGTCGGCTGTTGGCTTGATCGTCACTTGCCCGTCCAGACCCACGTCCGAGGTTCGGTAGTTTGTGACCGAGCCAGCTACCTCTAGCTGCACCCCATCTATAAAGAATGTCTCGGCACTAGCACCAGATTTTTGGACATAAACATTTGGCGTGCCGGAGATGCTAGCGCCAGTGGCAAAAGTACAGCTAAAGCGTGTCCAGGTAGTATTGACTGTCTGGCCGGTCAGACAGTTCACGTCGCTGCCAGTCTCTTGATGTCCCACTACAAAGTCGGTGATTGAGCCGCTGGCCACCTTGGCGTACAAGCTGAGCGTGTAGGTGGTGCTGGCGGCAAAGTTGTAATTGTACTTGGCGCCATCGTTGGCAGCCGTCGTGGTGACAACTTGCATAGAGTTGGTGCCAAAATCGGCCTGCGCGTTGCTGACAGTCGGTGTGCCGCTACCCTTGGCACTCCAGCCATCTGGCGCCTGGCCACTGATGCCAGACTCAAAGTTAGAATTGCCGACGTAGTTTGCCGTGGTGATATTGAGCGCATTCACCGCCCCGGCTGATTGCACCTGGAACATCGTAGCCGAATTCTGCAAGTTGCGCACCGTGGTGCTACCAGTACTGAGGCTGCCGCCCACGCTGACATTTTGGGCAAAGTTGGCATTACCATTCACCTGCAAGGTGCCGGTGACATTGGTATTGCCAGCGATTAAGCTGCCGGTGCTGCCGCTGCCATCGCTGGCAGTCTGGCCACCAACGCCGATAAGGTCAAGCGTGCCGCCTATCTTCACCCGCTCGGGCGAGGTGTAAAAGCTACCCGGTACATATAAATATCCGTTATTCTGACTAAGTCTTGGGTAGCTGCTACCGAGTGAAGGCGGGGGTGTCTTCGATGACGAAAAAGTACCAATACTACCATCACTATTGACCCTGGCATATACGACCTGAGAGCCTAGAAAAGCATATAGATAGCCATTGAGAATAGTAGCCCCAGTGCCAACAGTCGCACCACTTGGTAGTGAGACGCTGTTAGTTTGCCAAGAGCCAAGGCTGCCGTCAGCATTCAGTTGAGCATAATATATTGCTGTAGTTGGGTTATTACCAGCAGTGACACCACCGACTGAATAAACATAGCCGTTTGACACAGCGACACCGCTATAAGAAACGCCGGCGGGCAAACTACTAGCTGCCTTGGTCCAGGAGCCAAAACTACCATCGGCGTTGAGTTTGGCATAGTAAACCGCTGCTGATTGCGTGCCACCGGATACGCAAACGAAGTTATTATCTGAGCCACCAACGAAGTAAATGTAGCCATTCGCCACAAAGGTTTCGCCACCATTGATGGCTATTGGGAAGCTCGTTCCTGCCTGCCAGGCAGCTACGCTACCATCACTATTGAGCTTGGCATAATAGGTGTTTGTGCTGAGATTACCAGCCAGGCTATAGAGGTAGCCGTTGGCTGTAGTATTAGGATTATTACAATTAGCACCCGGTAAAGATGTGGTAGTAGTGGCAGCACCGAGGCTGCCATCAGCATTGACCTTGGCATAAGATACTGTCCCGTTTATTTCTGTGAGACTATAAGCGTAGCCGTTGGCAAACACATAACCAGGCCGTAGGCCACCCGACAGGCCAGTGGTTTGTTGCCAGGGCTGCAATTCGGCCGAATTGGTAGCATTGAGCGTGATGTTGCTGTAGAGCGGCTCAACCTGGAGGTTACTGCCGCCAGCATTGTAAGCCTGGGCTACGCCGGAGGCTACCAGCGTGACGCCATCTATATACATATTCATAGCCGCGGCTGTTGACTGCTTCATGTAGATGCTGGTTGTATTACTTGCCGTAAACGTACAGGTGTATTGCGTCCAGGTGGTGGTGAGACTGTTGCCAGTAGAACAATCTGTGTCAGAACCGCTGCTATTACCAAAGCTTAAATTACTAGATGAGCCTGTGTCACGCCGGGCATAGAAACTAAGTGCATAGCGACCGTTGAGGGTCGGAGTAATAAAGGACGCGCCATCATTGGCAACAGCGGTAGTAGCAACTTTGAGTGATCGAGTACCAAACTTGGCAAAGTCATCGCTTGAGCTAATGGTGGCGCTGCCTTTGGCGCTCCAACCGTTGGCATTCTGCTCAAAGCTTGGGTTAAAGACAATATTGGGGTATGGGTCTGGCTGATAGGTGGTGGCACTACTACCAAGCTCAAGCTGAGCTGCGTCAAAAACCATGGTATATACTGTTGCAGCGGAGTTGCGCATAAATATGTAGTCACTACCTGTTGTGGTAGTTCCAGTGGTAAAACTACAGCTAAAGCGCACAAAGTTAGTATTGAGCGACTGACCGGATAGACATGTAGTGGTAGAACCGTTAATGTTAGTGCCCACATCAAAAGTACTCATACTGCCAGAAGC
>MGCP01000036.1:352-34191 GCA_001790455.1 Candidatus Saccharibacteria bacterium RIFCSPHIGHO2_02_FULL_47_12 | reverse complement strand
GAATATGGTATTGCTAGCATTGGCGTTCTGGATCATAAACGCAGTATTGCTGTTGGTAGAATTTTGAACCAGCACACTACCACCATTGGCATTGAGTTTGATATTGCCACTCCCTGATTGGATAACTGTTGCCGAAGCAGTTGGGGACGTGCTATTGGCGCCCGCGTATCCTAAAGTTGTGTTTACAATAGCGCCCCCATTAGAAGTATTGCCAATATTGATAGTCTGCGTACCAAAACTGGACCCAGCAGCACCAATATTAATGGTATTCGTAACCAGTGACTGCCCAATGGTAATCGTACCTGTTTGGGTGCTACCACCAAGCGCAATGCCGGCGGTTGTATTAGAGGTGCCAATACTTATGCCACCACCGTCTACAGTACCCTGGATAGCGATAGATGAGCTGATACTATTACCGAGCGCCAGAGCACCTTTTGATTGGATGGTAGTGGTACCGGCGGTGGCGGATGATCCTGTGCCAATTGTGACATTGGTAGTGCCGGCGGCGTTGTTGGTGCCAATGTTGACTGTTTGCGTATTGCCACCGGTAGAGGTGGCGCCAATTTGGATGGTATTGGCTACAGCATTATTACCAATGCCAATGGTGCCAGCTGCGCCACCCTGGATGTTGATGGTGGGTGAAATAGTATTCCCAACTGCCAGTGTGCCTTTTGATTGGATGGTAGTAGTACCTGCTGTGGCGTTGTTGTTACTACCGATAGTGACGTTGGTAGTGCCAGCCGCACCGAGAGCACCAAGTAAAATTGTCTGAGTATTGCCTGTGTTGACACCGTTGGCGCCGATATAGATGGTATTAGCTACAGCGTTGTCGCCAATACCAATAACGCCACCTCCAGACGACCGTTGATTAATAACCGTCGTTGTCGCATTACCAAGATTTAGAGTTAGCGCGCCCGTAATAGTAGTAGAGGCAAGAAAGCCACTACTGGATATAGAAACCGAGGCACCATTGATAGTGGTTGTGGCTCCACTATTGCTAACCGTTACCGCATTGGCATTTGTGGTACCTAAGGTTAGTCCTCCAACACTAGATCGGTCAAAGTTGTTGCCATAGACTGTGCCGGTGGTGGTGATGTTGTCGCTTCCGGTGTCTATGGAACCAAAACCAGAGGTTATAGAACCGACGTTTAGGGCACCAGTGCCAATTATGGCTGTATTTACGGCGTCGTTTATGTCTACCAGGGCTACGTCGTGGCCGTCTAGAAGGTTTAGCTCGGCGGCAGAGACGGTTATGCCATTTAGGACTATAGTGCTGGCACTGCTGCCAGTGAGAGTAAGGGTGTCTAGGCTGTCGCCTATGTTAATGGCATCGGCGTCGGCGTTGGTGCCGATGGACACAGTGTCGCAATTGGCAGAATTACATAGGTTAACCGCGCCGCCTGATGTATCTGCCGCGATATAGTTGTTGCCTGTCGAGTCTTGAACCTGAAATGCACTGGCAGAGTTTGTAGACGGCTTGACCAGCAAGTTTCCGGTAGCACCAAAGGTCACTACGTCTACACCATTACTGTCTTCTAGCTGGAACAAATCAGACACTTGGCCTGTTTTGCCTTTTATGGCCCCCGCCACACTGTTTATAGAAGCGCTCTCTATATAGAAGTTGCCCCCTACCTGCAAGCTAGCACTGTTTTGGATGTAGTTGGCAGAGCCAGCCTCGGCGGCACAACCACCGCTGGTACAAATAGCTGTGCCACCTATGCGAAAGGCATTGCCCAGCTGCAGGTTCAGATCACCATTTATATCAAGTGCATAGCCGGGGTTAGATAGGCCAATCCCAACCCTTTCGTTTAGTGTGTCTACGTTTAGAACAGGGTTACCGCCATCTAGATCTAGCACCCTAAAGCCAGTGGTTGAGTCTACTGAGTTTTGGAAGGTAGCTGCACCGCCATCGGCAATAGTTAGCACGTTTGTTAGGTTGTCTTGTAGCACCAGGATGTTGCCGGTAGATGTAGAGTTAGAGATAGTTAGAGCATCGCCAGTAGTGCCGCCTACGTAGGTAGCGTTGCCAGCACTTGTAATGGTCAAGCGATCGGTGTTGTTGGTTTCTAAGAACAAACTGGTGGCGTCATTTGTGCCTACCCTGATAGCACCTGGCTGTCCGTTGTTTAGTAAGTCGCCGGTGCCACCTACACCAGCACAGTTGCCAGAGGTTAGACAAACCGATCCGGTGGCTGCCGGCAGAGTGATGGTGTAGCTGCTAGCACCCGGGTTATCCCCCAGCAAGACTATGCTGCCTGCACCAACAGCGTGCTGAAATACTAGGCCACCGGTCAAGGAGCCAGAAGTTCCAAGCTTTACCGTGCCGGCACTGGTGTCGGCAGTAATAATACCGGTGCCAGCAGCATTTAGAATCCGTAATGCCGCAGCAGAGTCTGCTGAGTTTTGGAAGGTCACTGCACCGCCATCGGCTACTGTAGCTACGGTAGTTATATTGTCATTTAGGACCAAAATATTGCCGGTACTGGTAGAGTTGGTAACCACCAAAGCGTTAGCAGCACCACTGGTGTGACCACTAACGGTGGTGGTAGCAGCAGTCAAATTGAGCGTATCGCTGCCGTCTCCTATAGATATAATGTCGGCATCGGTGTTGGTGCCTATGGTCACGGTGTCGCAGCTTGCTGAGTTGCAAATAGAAACACTGCTCGCATTTGTGTCACCAAAGGTTAGTCCTCCGGCGCTAGACCGGTCAAAGTTGTTGCCAAAGACTGTTCCGGTGGTAGTAATGTTGTCGCTTCCGGTGTCTATGGAACCAAAACCAGAGGTTATAGAACCGACGTTTAGAGCGCCGGTGCCAATTATGGCTGTATTTACGGCGTCGTTTACGTCTACCAGGGCTACGTCGTGGCCGTCTAGAAGGTTTAGCTCGGCGGCAGAGACTGTTACCCCGCCAAATACAATGTTGCTAGATGCGCTACCGTTAAACGTAAAGGTGCCACTACTGTCTATAGTTAGCCGATCTGTGTCATTGGTTTCTAAAATGGTGCTCGTGGCGTCGTTTGTACCAATACGAACCGGGCCGGTTTGGCCGTTGTTGAAAATGTCGCCAAAGCTAGAGCCGCCACCCAGCAAATCTGCGCTAATGGTAATTGCGTCGGTGGCATCATCGGCTGTTATGGTAATGTTAGCGCCAGCCACCAGATTGATGTTTCCGCCATTGTTGGTAACGTTGTTTAGGCTCGATACGACCGAACCCTGCAGGTTGGCAAGCGGAATACTGTCGCCAAGCAGCGTAACGTTATCTGGCAGACGGTCCGCGCTAATGGTGCCAGATGAAATATTGCTGGCATTTAGGCTTGTCAAACCAGCACCACCGCCCACAAAGTTAGCCGCCGTTAGGTTGCCCGTAAATATACCGTCTCCCTGGACTAACAGTTGTTGTTGTTGGTTATAAGGAAAGTCACCGCTTAGACGAGCTATTTCCGAGGCAGATAGACCAAGCGTTTGCTCTGGTATGCTTTGTGTAACAGAGCCCGTATCTGGTCGGGTGTGATCGCCTATGTACAGACCCCATCCACCGACCAAAAGAGTTAGCAGAGCAGCAACCCCAGCAAGTTTTACCAAGGTTTTGTTTACTTTAAACAAACGTTTCTTTGCCTTAACCAGCCCACTAGCTTCTGGTTGGCTGGATTTAGCCTCTGTCTGTGATTGAGGTTGGAACTGGCTGGCAAAGGTGTTTTGTTGGCTGTCCTGGCTTGAAGCGCCAGCAAAGGCCTGATCTGGCTTTTGCTCGGCAACGGTTTGGGATTCTAGCGATTCGGCTTCTGGCAGTGACGTCGATACTGGTATTTGGGGTGTGGGAATTGTCACTGATTGGGGTTGTGCCTGCCCTGTCAGCGGGGTTACAGCAGGCTGAACCGGTGGTTTTGGTTGGGTTTGCGCGGGCTTAGCTAAATTTGATACCCCAGCGTTAGAATCAACCGGAGTTAGTATGTAATCCGGATCCACAGATTTGTATGAAGAATTGGGTTGTGGTGCAGGTACTGGCTGGTTTGGTTTAGCAGGTACTACGTCTATACCTAGCCTAGCCGTGTTAGTTATTGGTGGTGGGGCTGCTGCTGGCTGCGAAATGGGCTCGTGCACAATTTGCACGGTTTGTTCTACTGGTTTGGGCTGAGGTACCGACTGTTTGGGAGCCGGTGCCACCGGCAAGTCAGAAACTATGTTTGGTGTCACATCTGCTTCTGGGCTCGGGCTAGGTATGGTGGGTGTCTGTGCTACGGGCTGGCTACTGGCAATCTGTGTCTGTCTAGGTTGTGACGGAGTCTGATAAGCCTGCTTTGCCACGCCAGGAGCAACCAGTGGCTCGGCTATAGCCGCAAACCCTGCTTGGCTTCCTGCAACTTTGCCCAAAGAAGTCTCTATTGTCTGCACGTCCCGCCGCACTTCACGGGCGACATCGCGGACTGTATTTTCGGCACGTACCTCAACCCGTTCAAGCTCTTGGGCTGCCGCTTGTGCCAAACGCTGCATCCGCTTGCGGCATTTGTCTGAACACGTCTTGGCATGACGGCGCCCTTCAAAAACTGTGTTACAGGCTTGGCAGGTTTTAGTCATTTTTGTATCAGCTTTGTTATTTTTGGTTTATTAAATTTTGTGTTCAGTTACTGTGACAATTATCCGCCCAAAACGTGACAGCGTCAAGATATAAAACGTGACTTTTGCACTAATAATTTACCCTAGAAATTAATACCTGGTTTTATGAAATTAATAACCCTTATGCCTATCTGTTTCCCGTACTTTAACGTTGTAAAAAATATATTATCTTCAAGGTGTTTGTTGTGACGTTTTGCCGTACTTATCCACAGTGTTGCAAAATCTTGACATTACGAAATAGGGTTATTCACCCTCTTCTTCATTCATGATTTGCAACACTGCAGGCAACTTGTACTTAACTACCAACTATAACCACAAAAGTACGAAAATCATCAGTCCGCCAAAAATTAATATGGCAACAGAGATGAGCAAAACCTGCATAAATTCTTTATAGATGTCTGCTTTCGCCAAGGGGTTCCGCCCTAGCGCCTCTATGGTGCTGTGGACTGCGCTGTATATGACAGAACCAATGGCTACCAAAAGTACAAAGAAGATTACTAGAGCTATAATTACCTGCCACTGGCTTACCTCTTTACCCGTTAGTGACCGAGCAAAATTTGTTAGTAGTGGGCGCTTGCTATAGGTGACATCTACAAACTCTGGTCTGCGTACTTCTACGCCCATAGAGGCTGCTTGTACAGCTTTTATTTGATTGTCTACGTCCTTTACCTCTACCTTGGTGTTGTTTTGACTGGGAAAGTCCTCAAGCGCTACAGCGACACTTTTTAGGTCAGAGGAGTTACCCTTCATGAGGTAACCTCTAAGCGGTGAGAGCGTTAAATGATCTCCCTGCTTGATTAAACCCCCTACATCAGACACCAGGGCCTTAGTTTGTCCTTCTGTTGTAATATAAACCGTTTGGTTTTTGTCAGTTATAACTACTGAATTTGTGTCTTTTGTTGTAACTATTCCTACAAACTTGTCCTGGGTTTTGTTTGTCGCCGCTTCTACCTCACCGGTAGTACCGGATTCTGGATTTACTAGTGAGGCAGCCATGCCTACCTGCAACCCTTTGTCGCTCGATGTATAACCCTGGGCAATACTAGCTGCATATATGCTGGTGGGTAGTATAGATAGGATCGCTAGGATTGTTATCAAAGTAGTCCATCGTAGCTTCCTTATTTGCGCTGTTGCCCGCCCCCCTAGATACCGCAAAAGCCACATAAGCTTGGTTGTCCAAGAATAACCCCGATAGAACGGATCCCTGTTATGCTGAGTCAACTTTTTAGCCAGATTCTTCATATCACTTATGGTATATTTACCGGTTTCTTTTTTATACCCCTAATGCTATTCAAGAGCCATTATCGGCTCAAAGTGTGACCAAGTCAAGCGAAGAAGTGTGACCAAGTAAAGCAAAAAAGTGTGACAAATGAAGCTACTAACAGGTATGGAGTTAGCTGATTTTAGTAATTTTTATTTTGGTAAGATTTTGCCTGTGGCCGTGTACTTTTCTTACTCGTTTTTTGGCTTTATAACGAATAGCTGTCACTTTGTCTGCCTTTAGCTGGGCTTCGATAATTTCAGCGCTAACCTTAGAGCCATCGACTGTTGGCTTACCAACGGTAACTTTATCTCCGTCAATGGTTAGAAGAGGTTCAAAAGAAAGCTTGTTGTCTTTTGAGCTGATCAGTTCCACATTGAACTCATCACCTTCAGACACGAGGTACTGCTTTCCACCGGTAGTAATTACTGCTTTTTTCATAAATATACCGAAAGAGTTTAACAGATAAGGACGCTTTGTACAAGCGTCCTTTCCTTTAGATACTACGCCTTTGCGAGGCCAATCACCACTTCCTTGCCCTCAACCTTGGCAAGGGACTCATGGCTAGATGGTTTGTGGGCTTCATTGAGGCTTACTGCTAGCGTTTCCAGCTTTATTACGTCTGTAAATACGTCTAGGGCTTTTTGAACCGTCTTGTCGTCTGATTTGACGTCTAGGTGTATGCGGTCGCTTACCTCTAGGCCAGCTTTTTTGCGGGCTTCCTGAATCTGGCGCACCAGGTCGCGCATAAGGCCCTCTGCTTTCAGGTCCTCTGTTAGACGTATATCCAGCACGACCTTGCTTCCCTTAGCGGCAACCACCTCTTTAACATTTACCTCTTCGGCAATAACTGCTTGCAACTCCTTGTCTAGCCTTGGTATCTCTAGGCTAGCTAGAGGCTGGCGGACTTTTATGCCGGCGCTAGCCCTTTGGCCAAGTCCTTCGTTTATATAGTTCCTGGCTAGCTCCATCTGTTCTATGACATGGTTATCTACTTCTTCTTCCTTGGGCCAGTCGCTCAAATGTACTGATTGTGGCAGATTAAGACCTTTTGTAAGTTCACGCCATAAGTGGTCGCTTATAAATGGTGACCAGGGTGCAAATAGCTGGGTTAAGCGAACTAAAACGTAGTGGAGCGTGGTATAAGCCTCCAGCTTGTCACTGTCGTTCTCGCTCTTCCAGAAACGGCGCCTGCTGCGGCGTACGTACCAGTTCGACAAGTCATCTACAAAAGACACCAGTGGATCCGTAGCCTTGTCTAGCCTGTAGGCATCCGCCTGCTTTGTGACCTCGTTTATAGTCTGCTGAAGTCGAGCTAAGATCCACCTGTCTAAAACATGGGTTGCGTTTGGCAACTCAAATGATTCTGGTTGCCACTTGTCTACCCCTGTATAAGTTTGGAAGAATCTGTGTACGTTCTGTAGCGTCATAAATACGTTTCTCTGAACGTCTTTTAGTAGGTCAGCGCCAAAGCGAACGTTTTCACCCACCACTACTGGGCTGTTTAGCATAAAGAAACGCAGTATGTCTGCACCGTAGGTGTTAAAAACCTCTTCTAATGGTGGGTAGTTGCGCAGGCGTTTGCTGAGTTTTTTGCCGTCTGCTGCCAGGACAATACCGTGACAAACCACGTTTTTGTATGCCGGTTTGTCAAATAACCCAGTAGCAAGCACATGCAAGGTATAGAACCAGCCCCTGGTTTGGTCTAGCCCTTCAGATATAAAGTCCGCCGGAAACCCGGTGTTAAACTCTTCTTTGTTTTCAAACGGATAGTGTCCTTGGCCATAGGGCATAGAGCCAGATTCAAACCAGCAATCAAACACTTCTTCTACGCGTTTGTAGGTCTTGCCGTCTTTCTTAATAATCACCATATCTATACCTGGGCGGTGTAGATCAAACTTGTCTTGCCCAGACAGCTTGCTTAGTTCTTCTAGTGAACTTACAACAATTATGTCTGTGTCATCTTCTTCGTTTACCCAAATAGGCAAAGGTGCTCCCCAGAATCTGTTTCTAGAGATTCCCCAGTCACGTGCGTCGGCCAGCCAGTTGCCAAAACGACCCGCTTTGATATGTTTCGGTACCCAATTTATTTGTTCATTATTTTTGACCAGCTTATCTGTAAATGTTGTAACTTTCACAAACCAACTAGGGGTGGCGTAATGCAGCAGTGGGGAATCACACCGCCAGCAGAATGGGTAGGTATGCTTTATGGTTTCAGCTGCAAACACTCTCTTTTCCTTAGTAAGATGGGCAATTATATGCGGATCCGCATCTTTAAAGAACTGCCCCGCTACATCGTTTAGCTCGGGCACCATTTGACCGGTATTATCTACGCTACTAATAAGCGGCAAACGGTGCTTTAGGCCTAGGGCTAGGTCTACTTCTCCGTAACGCGGCGCCACGTGCAATACCCCCGTGCCATCCTCTAGGCTTACAGTTGATTCTGGTAAAACCTGGTAAGCGTTCTCTAGGTCTTTGGCAGATAACGTTGTAACTTTGTACAAAGGCTCATATTTTTGGCCGACTAGCTCCTGGCCCTTTTGGGTCTTTACAACCCTATATTCTGACTTGCGTAGGTCTAATTCACTTAGTCTGTTCTTAGCCAAAATCAGCCGCTTGACGTTTATATCTACCGGGTTTTTAAGCTCAACAGTTGCGTAGGTAGCGTCTGGTTTGACTGCTAGTAACTCATTGGCATACAGAGTCCAAGGGGTGGTTGTCCAGGCCAGTAAGGCCGTATCTGGATCGCTCTTTAGGGGAAACGTTACGTAGACACTTGGATCTTCTACATCGTCTTGGTAACCCTGGTTTAGCTCAAAGTTTGACAGTGGCGTTGCGCAGCGCGGACAGTAAGGCATGCTGCGAAAGCTCCTGTATACCAGATCCTTTTTATGAAGTTCGCTGAGAACCCACCACACACTTTCTATGTAACTGTCATCTAGCGTGGTGTATGGGTGTTCTAGGTCAATCCATCTCCCTAACCTGCTTATAAAATCTTCAAACTCACCCTTGTAGCGAAAAACAGAATCGCGGCAGGCTTGGTTGAATTTGTCTACACCAAGTTTTAGTATTTGTTTTTTGCCAGATATACCCAACTGTTTTTCTACTTCGTATTCAACGGGCAAACCATGAGTATCCCACCCCGCCACTCGTGGTACGTAGTAACCACGCATGGTCTTGTACCGTCCCATGGCGTCTTTTATGGTACTGGGTACTACATGGCCATAATGTGGCAGTCCATTTGCAAACGGAGGCCCATCATAAAAGCTGAACTGTTTGGCGCCTTTTCGCAAATCTAAACTGTTCTGGAAGGTTTTTTCTTTCTTCCAGATCTTTAGCATGTCCTCTTCAAGGACAGCAAATTGTGATTTCTGTACTGCCATAGGTTTTAGACTTCATAATCACTATATCTTATCTGTTAGGCTTAGGCAATCAACTGAAAGTATAGGCTACGACTTCATTTGGCATGGGTGGTACTTCTTCTCCACTCCATAGCTTTATCAGCCTGCCATCTAGCGTCATCACTAGCACCGCCGGGTAAAGCATTATGTCGTACATGCTGGCCGTAGCCACACCGTCGCGTGAATCTACATCTACTACGTCAAGTTTTACCCCGTGTTGCCGTTTGATGTTTTCTACAAATTCCTCAGTTCGTCTGGCGTGTTCAGATTGTGGCCGGTACAGCACAAGCACTTTCATACTGCTAGGGTATAGGGTTTAGGATATAGGGTCAAGGACTAGCTGCAGCCAGTGGTGGAGCCGCAGGCGGTGCAAACATAGCAACTGCCGGCTTTTTGGGTCTGGTTGCCACAGTTGTAGCACAAAGGCGCCGTTTCGTCTTTGGTGGTAGAGGGTTTGCTTGGTTGCTTTGCTACAGATCCAAATTGAGGAGCGGGTGTATCTGAAACCTTCTCTAACTTGGGTTCTGGTGTGCTAGATTCCTCTACAGCAGTAGCAGCTTCCAACAAGCTGGTTTGGTCTTCTGGCATATCGTCTATGCTAGCCAGCCCAAGCTCTAGGCGATCATCAAACGACAGATAGGTTAGAGCCAAGCGGCGGAATATGTAGTCAACTACCGACGAGGCCGTCCTGATATCTGGATCATCAGTTATGCCCGACGGTGCAAAGGCCATATGGGACATTCCCTTTACATAGGTCTTTAGTGGTACGCCATACTGAAGACCGTAGCTTATAGACCGTCCAAATGAGTCCATAAGGCCATCAAGCGTTGAACCAATCTTGGCAATGCTGATAAACAGCTCACCAGGGTTACCGTCTTCAAACTCACCCACAGTGAAGTAGCCGTGCAAGCCCCCTACAGTAAAGCTAAACGTTTTGGCCGTACGAACTTTGGGCATTTGCCTGCGTACAGCGCCTTTTAGAATGATCTTGTCATTCATACCTTCCGGCGCCATAGCAATTGGCTGCTGATTTTCTTTGCCTTCCTTCTTAGCCATAGAAAGTGGCTGAGCTACCTTGCAGTTGTCGCGGTAAATAGCCACTGCTTTAAGCCCCAGCTTCCAAGCTTCCATGTGGAGTTGCTCTATATCTTCTACTGTAGCCTCTTCTGGCATGTTTACGGTTTTGCTAATAGCACCAGAAATAAAAGGTTGTACTGCTGACATCATTTTTACGTGCCCCATGTAGTGGATAGAGTTGTCGCCCATAGAGCAAGCAAAGACAGCTTCGTGATCTTTCTGGAGGTGGGGTGCACCAAGTATAGTCTTTTCTACATCAATATAGTCAATTATATCCTTTACCTGGTCCTTACTATAACCGAGTACTTTTAGTGCTCGAGGCACTGTTTGGTTGACTATACTCATGGTACCGCCACCAACTAGTTTTTTAACCTTTACTAGTCCTAGATCTGGCTCAATACCAGTAGTGTCACAGTCCATCATGAGGCCTATGGTACCTGTGGGAGCCAACACACTAGCCTGAGAGTTACGTACTCCGTATAAATCGCCTAGTTCTACAGCTTCGTCCCATGCACTAGCAGCAGCACTTAGTAGTTCCTCATTAACCAAACCGGCATCTATGTGTGAAACTGCCTCCCTGTGCATTTTTAACACTTTTAGCATGCCTTCTTGATCTTTGTGGAAACCGGCAAACGGACCAACCCTATGAGATATGCGTGCACTGGTAGCATACGCATGGCCCGTCATAAGGGCGGTAATAGCTGCCGCTTGGGCGCGGCCTTCATCTGAGTCATAGGGTAAACCTTGAGCCATCAACAGGGCTCCTAGATTGGCGTAGCCTATACCAAGCTCACGGTAGATACGTGCATTCTTGGTGATGTTTTCTGTTGGGTATTCGCTGTAGCCAACCAGAATTTCCTGGGCTGTAAATATAAGCTCTACGGTGTGCTTGAATGACTCTATATCAAACGTTCCGTCATCATTTAAATATTTAAGCAGGTTGATAGATGCAAGATTGCACGCAGAGTTGTCTAGGTGCATGTACTCACTACAGGGGTTAGAGGCGTTTATGCGGCCTGCGTTTGGAGCGGTGTGCCAACGGTTAATAGTGGTGTCAAACTGCATGCCAGGATCAGCACATTCCCAAGCTGCCTCTGCAAGCTGCCTAAACAAGTCGCGGGCCTTAACTGTTTTTACAACCTTGCCTGTCTTTACGCCCTTTAGCTGCCAGTCATCGTCGTTTTGGACAGCCTGCATAAAGTCATCTGTAACCCTTACAGAGTTGTTGGCATTCTGATACTGCACGCTAAAGGCATCTTTGCCGTCTAGGTCCATATCGTAGCCAGCTTCTGATAAGGCGCGAGCCTTGCGCTCTTCTATAGCCTTACACCAAATAAATTCCTCTACATCAGGGTGGTCAGCGTTTAAAATGACCATTTTAGCTGCCCGGCGTGTTTTGCCACCGCTTTTAATGGCTCCGGCAGAAGCATCGGCTCCGCGCATAAAGCTAATTGGGCCAGAAGCCGTACCGGCACTTTTGCCAAGCTCTTCGGTAGAAGCACGCAGGCTGGACAGGTTTATGCCTGCTCCAGAGCCACCCTTAAATATCATGCCTTCTTCTTTGTACCAGTTGAGGATTGAGGGCATAGTATCGTCTACGGCCAATATAAAACAAGCGCTAGCCTGCTGGGAACGGTCAGGAGCGCCAATGTTAAACCATACAGGAGAATTAAAAGCTGCGCGCTGTGTGGCTAGTACGTACTTTAGTTCTTCTTTATAGTCTTCTGCTTCGGTATCAGACTCAAAATAGCCCTCTTGGATACCCGTGCGGGTAATAGTGTCTACTACCCTGTCTATTAGTTGCTTTAGACTGTGTTCTCGCCCACTGGTACCGGGGGTGCCAGTAAAGTATTTTTGGGCAACAATGTTGATTGCGTTGAGCGACCAACCCTCTGGGAACAGAACGTCTTTTTGTTCAAACACAGGCTTGCCGGTCATGGGGTTTACTATTGATGAGTCACGTTTAACCCACTTTAGAGCCTTATAAGCTTTGATGCCTGGCTCCGTAAAAAGCCGTTGGCGAGCTAGAATTGTTGTCTGTCCCATTGTTCCCTCCTGTTATGTTTTGTTGCGACCATTAGACAGTGGGTACACAAAGCCCACTGCCTTTAGTCTTTTAGTTTTTAAGTTTTTGTTTAGAGTTGCAGTCGGTTCTTTAGTCTCTCTTATGAACCGTCCATCAGCTCCCCAGCTCCTTTTAACATCTGTAAAAGAAACTGGGCAGCCGATCTAACCCTTGTCTTTAATGCTACCTGTCTTACCCTCCCGAATCTGTGATAATTCTCTCTCAAACCCGGCAATATCTTTAAATCGACGATAGACGCTTGCAAATCGCACATATGCTACTTCGTTTAAGCTGGCCAGCCGGTCCATAACTATTTGGCCAATCTTAGAAGATGACACTTCTGGCTCTCCTAGCTCATAGATATCCTGCTCTATCTTATTGGTCAGCTCTTCTAGCTGCAGGCTAGTTACCGGCGTTTTCTCACAGGCGCGGTAAAGCCCTGCCATTAGCTTGTCCCTGTTAAACAACTCACGCGTACCATTGTTTTTTATAACAATGAGCTGGGGTTTTTCTATGCGCTCGTAGGTGGTAAAACGATGATTGCACTTCATGCAGACCCGGCGGCGGCGAATGGCTTGGCCATCAGCTACATCGCGCGACTCTATGACTTTGGTGTCATCGGTTTGGCACTGGCTGCATTTCATCGGTTTGTCTCCTTAGATGTCTCAGTTACATATAGTTTACAGGGCTAGCACTTCTATTCGCAAAATTTTATGGTTTTAAAGGTGCTAACCTTTTGGCTATCGCTACATATAGCGTTATGTGCAACCATCATAACTCTACCCGTAGGGGTTTGCAACCCATATTATGGTGTATTATTTAATACAAAAAGGGCCAGCTAACCCTTTTTTTCGTCGTCTTTTTTGTTTTTGCCCTTTTTTAGCCTACGAATAAACGATGGTTTGTCTAGTTCTGACTCTTCAGCTGTGCTAGGGTCCTCATCCGCATCCTTATGGCTGGCACTATCGCTGTGATTGTCGTCTCCCAGGGTCCATATGTTTGCTACAGGATGGTCAGAATGAAACTCCTCGTGTGGGTCTATGCCTTCTTTTTTAGACTCTAGGTCCATGTTTATGTCAGACATGGCTTCTTCGCCAACTGGCAATTCTTCGTGCTTATCTTCAGAAAAAGCGGCTTCCGGGCGATCTACGTGCTGTCTGTTGGCAAAGTATGATGAATCAAAACCCGTTGCCACTACTGTAATGATTATCTCGCCCTCTAGTTCTGGATTAATAGTAGCGCCAAATATAATGTTGGCATCTGGGTCGGCGGCAGCAGTGATTGTTTCTGCGGCGGCGTTAATTTCATGCATGGTCATGTCGTTGCCACCAATGACGTTAAACAAGATGCCTCTAGCCCCGTCGATTGACACCTCTAGCAGAGGTGACTCTATGGCTTGCTGTGCAGCCTGCACGGCGCGATTCTCGCCGCTGGCCCGTCCTATGCCCATCAGGGCAGAACCGGCGTGAGCCATAACCGTCTTAACATCAGCGAAGTCCAAATTAATAAGCCCGTGGACGGTGATAAGATCTGAAATGCCCTGGACTCCTTGGCGCAGAACATCATCTGCTACCTTAAATGCCTCAAGAAGCGGAGTTTGCCTATCTATAGTCTGAAGCAAGCGGTCGTTAGGTATAACGATCAGCGTGTCTACCTTTTTTCGTAGTTTATCTATGGCTGTTTCGGCGTTGCGGCGGCGTTTTTCACCCTCAAAAGCAAATGGCTTTGTAGCAAACCCTATAGTTAGAATATCCAGGTCTCGGGCTACGTTGGCCACCACATGGCCAGCGCCACTGCCCGTGCCTCCTCCGGCACCCAAGGTCACAAACACCATATCTGCACCTTCTATGGCGCTTTTAATCTCTTCTTCTGATTCCTCAGCTGCTTTTTGCCCCACGGAAGGATCGGCACCAGAACCCAGGCCCCTGGTAGTGTCTTTGCCAATATTAATCTTGACGCTAGCCTTAGAATGATGCAAGGCCTGCGCGTCGGTATTAACCGCAATAAACTCTACACCAGTAACCCCAGCTTCTACCATTCGGTTGATAGCTGCACCACCCGCCCCACCTATTCCAATTACCTTAATACGGGCGAATGTTTCTATGGCAGGTGTAACTTGAGGCATATCGCTGAACTATCCTTTAACTCACTTTTATAAGTGGTAGTATAGCGTACTAATTTGCAATGAACAACTGCCGGAACCCTCTTGCGTAACGATATTAAATGAGTGAATACAAAAACTGCAGATTAGGCGTAAGCTAACGCTTTATGCGCTTAAAAATACCCTCAATAAGCCCCGAAACTCCCTTGCCCCCGTTGCCAGCTAAGATGTGGTGGCTATCGGGCAGAAGCAACATGTCTAGTAACATTAGGCCCACAGCCGTAAAGAAAGAAGGGTCACCCACAGTATCTTTAAGTCCCTGGACTGATTCTAGCGTTCCAATTCGGGCAGCAAGTTCTAGTTTTTCTTTTGCGAACTCTGCAATACCTGGAAGTTTGGAGCTTCCGCCAACCAGAACTATACCGCCAGGCAATTTTCGCGAACGCCCGATTTTTCGAAGCTCTTTATCTACGTACTCAAATATCTCTTCTACGCGAGCCTCTACAATCATATGTATTTCTTCAGGGTCAAAAGCATGATTTTTGCGATTAACGGTGACCGAGACGCGTGTTCTCTTGGTATCACCAGATAGATTGGCGTGCTGTAATTTGACGGCCTCGGCAATATCTAGGTCGGTTTTTAGACCAATAGCTAGATCGTTAGTAATGTGTATGCCGCCCATGGGTATAACGGCTATGTGCTGTACCTCACCGTCTTCTATAACCACCAGGTTGGTCGTGCCGGCGCCAATGTCGATCAAAACCGTTCCCGCCTCTTTTTGCTGCCTGTTTAGAACAGCCTCGGCTGCAGCTAGGCTAGAAACGGTATGATGCGAGGCAGATAGGCGTGCTTTATCTAATACAGCATCTAGGTTGCGAAGGTTTGGTATAGAAGCCGTGACGATGTGGGTGTCAACCTCTAACCTAACACCTTGCATACCAACCGGATCTTTTATATTGTCTTGGCCGTCCAACCTATAGTTTTTGGCAAAAATTTGAATGATCTCGCGGTTGGGTGGTAGCTTGATGATTGCCGAGGCTTCTTCTGCCCTAAACCGATCCTCGGCAGTGATTTCTCGGTTGGCTGTACTTATGGCTATAACTCCCCGAGAGTTTACCCCCACAACGTGGCTGCCATTAACGTTCACAGTCACGCGACCAATCTGCATGCCAGAAAGACGCTCAGCCTCACTAACGGCTTGCTGGACGGCCTGGACAACGTCGTCAATATGTACTATAACGCCGCGGCGCATACCCTGGTTGGGGGCTGAACCGTGGCCAATGACCGATGGCTTAGTGGGGTCCTGCTCGCCTGGCATACCAACCACACAACGAACCATACTGGTGCCTATATCTAGGCCAACAAAGATATGAGCATTTTGCTCGCGCATGAGGCAAGTATAACGCTTACACTTGGAATTTGCCAACCTTTCACCGCTTAGCGCTTAGGTGCAGTGCGAGGAAGAAGCGACCAATGTAGAGCTAAGCCGTGGTTAGTATTTCCGCTCCGTCTCTGGTAACCAAAACAGTGTGTTCAAAGTGGGCAGAACGCGATCCGTCCCTTGTGCAAACCGTCCAACCATCTTCGGCCATAAAAACATGGTAACCACCGAGCGTAGCCATGGGTTCAATGGCGATTGTCATGCCGGCCTTTAGCATAGGGCCAGTATTTTTTGAACCAAAGTTGGGTATATTTGGCTCTTCATGCAAATGGTCACCCACACCGTGCCCTACCAGATCCCTAACAATACCTAGACCGTGTTTTTCGAGCACGGCCTGCGCAGCCGCTGCAATATCTCCTACCCTTGCCCCGTCGCGAACAGCGTCTATGGCCGCATCTAGGGCTTGTTTGGTAGCCGCTACCAGCTGCTTGTCGGCCTTAGATGCACTTGATCCGGCTATCAGACTTCTGGCCCCGTCAGTAATTAACCCCTTATGCAAGACACCAAAGTCCAAACCCACAATATCGCCTTCTTTAATAATCTTTGAGGTCTTGGGTATGCCGTGTACCACCTCGTCGTTTACAGATACACATAAAACGTCCGGGTAACCCTCGTATCCTAAAAAGGCCGGCTTGCCGCCCAGTGACTTTAGCTCCTTTGCTGCTTGGTTGGCCAGTTCTTTGGTGTTCATGCCTGGTGCTAGGTTTTTCTCCAACTGATCGAGTACGGTTGCCAACATGCGCCCGCCCTCTTTCATTGCCCGTATGTCTACATCTGATTTGATGCGAGTCATCCGTGAAGTATGGGTTTCGACCATTACCTTGGCCCGTTAATCTGTTTCATGATCTGTTTATGAATATCCTCTGGGTTGTTGCCTGCGTCTATTTCTACCACCGTAGTGCCTGCCTGTTTTAACTTTTGAATTATGGGCAGCGTAAGAGCTCTGTATTCGTCAAACCGTTTTGCAATGGCTTCTTCGCTGTCATCTAGCCTCCCTCGCTGGCGCAGCCGGTCATGCACGACTTTTTCTGAAGCCGTTAGGTGAAACACCAGTATGCGAGAAAAACGGCCACTCTTTTCCTGCTTTAGCAACCAATCAAGCTGTTTTAGGGTGCGAGGAAAACCATCCAGCACAAATTCATCATTTGGATCAATCAGCTCCAGCACCTTGTCTACTACGTTAATCACTTCTTCGTCCGTGAGTAACTTGCCCTCGAGCATCTCCTGGCGGCGGCTCCCTGTAATTAATACACGCAAAATCTCGCCCGTCGATAGCCAAGCGTAACCTTTTTGGTCAGCTAGCATCTTGCCCTGAGTGCTTTTGCCGCTTCCCGCTACACCTATGAGCAGTATCATTGCAACCTCTGTTTTACTAGGCTAGCAATGGCTGCGCCATCTGCGCCTGCGCCAGCTTTTTGTTTGACCGCACCTATAATCTGCCCCATTTTGGCAGGATCCTTGCCCATGCTCGCTATAGCCACGTCAACTAGCTTGGCCAGATCCTCTTCGCTCATCTGTTCTGGCAGATAATTATTTATGACTTCTTTTTCTGCCAGCTCTTGGCTGGCTTTTTCGTCGTTGCCCCCCTGTTTAAACAAGTCGGCACTCTCTTGGCGTTTTTTGGCCTCTTTTGTAAATAAATTCACAATGTCATCGTCGGGCAGTCCGGTTTCACGAACGCCCTTGGCCACTTCTTCATTTAAAATAGCGCTCTTTAGGCCGCGCAGCGTGGTTACAAGCATTTTGTCACCAGCCAACATGGCCTGCTTTAGGTCTTGGTCAATCTGTTGTTTTAAACTCATGATTTCAAAAGAAGTGTATCAAAAATTATCTGTTATAAAAAATTTCCGTTTTTAGGGAAAGCAACCCCAGCTCAGTTCTTTCAGGTGCAACGTTACAGTGAGAAGTATAGTTCCCCACGTTTTTATCTGTAGCGTTGCAGCAGCAGATGCTTACTTCTGTCCGAGTTTGATCTTTTTGAGCTTTAGGGCCCTGCGCTCTTGCCGTACGATGGCCTTTTTTCGCCTGTCAGTTTTGCTGATGGGTTTCTCAAAGTATTGCTGCCCTTTTGCAGTTGTGAGCAAACCAGACTGCTGAACCTTGCGGTTGAAGCGCCGAATCATATTTTCTAGTGATTCTTTAGAATCCTTGCGTGTAACTTGTATCATAAGACAAGATTATACTAAAACAGAGGTAAGCCTGCAACTTGAGTTATTAAATAGTCGGTCTGTGTTGGCCGGGACGTTGTGACTTCAACACTATACTTTGGAGTTCTTTAAAAATTGGGAACTGTTTGTTGGTGTGGTAAATCTTGGTGTTACCTTGTTTTTCAGATATCAGAAACCCGATCTTTTCTAAACGCTTTAGCTCGCGCTGGATATTGCCTGCATCTTCTTTGATAAGCTTAGCCAGACCCCTTACGTGGGTCTTAAAATCTGGGTACTTTGCATAAACCACAATGATTTTGCGCCGCACTCTGGAGGTTATAAACACATCTAACATAAGCGTATATTGTTATTAGAACAACGTAAATCAAAGTATAGCGACTACTTTACGTGTTGACAACTTTTTTATGGCATTGGTCGTTATAATGTAGGGACTATGGGTTTTTACAAGGTGCTACCTAGTAGTTTGCGCTACCACGGACAAGACGCACTAACATATTCTTCGTCTGACCAGCTAAGCATTGGTAGTGTTGTGGTTGTACCCCTGCAAAAACAAGAAGTTCCCGGGATTGTTGTGTCCAAAGATACCAAGCCGCAATTTGCGACCAGGAGCATCATCCGGGTTGTGAGTCCCGATCCGCTACCACCAGCACTACTAGACCTGCTCAAATGGATTCGCAACTATTACCCCGCTCCACTTGGTTCAATCAACAGCCAGTTTTTACCCTCTAGTTTGGTGCAAACACCCAAAAAAGAGCCAGAACCGGTAAAGTCCAGGGCCAAGCGTCCTCACCCCCTACCCAACCTAACCACCGAACAAAAGACTGTGCTAAAAACCATAGCAGGCCAAGCCAAATCCGGCAGTTCATGGCTGCTCCACGGCGAGACTGGCAGCGGCAAGACGCGTATCTACCTGGAGCTGGCCAAACAAACAATGAGCGAAGGTAAGTCTGTGCTTGTGTTAACACCCGAGATTGGTTTGGTACCCCAGCTTGCCGGGGTTTTTAGTGGCGCTTTAGAGGCACCCGTATCTGTATTTCATTCCAATCTAGCGCCCGCCACACGGCGTGACACATGGACGGGAATCTTACAAAACAAAGGCCCACAGGTTGTAATTGGACCACGCTCTGCCCTGTTTAGCCCAATGAAAAACATTGGACTAATAGTAGTAGACGAGGCACACGAACCATCATACAAACAAGAGCAGGCACCTCACTACCATGCACTGAGGGTCGCGGCTAAACTGGCTGAACTACACAAAGCAAAACTAATAACCGGAAGCGCAACCCCAGGTGTAGGTGAGTATTATTTTGCGATAGCCAAAAATATACCAATCTTACGCATGGAAAAATTGGCAATAGACAGTCCTCATCCAAAACCTGACATAGAAGTTGTAAATCTGCGAGATCGGAAAACGTTTACGCGCCACCCGTACCTTTCAGACGCTCTATTGAAGGCTCTGCAAGCTACTTTGAATTCAAACGAGCAAGCGCTGGTATTCCTCAACCGCAGAGGCAGTGCCAGATTGGTGCTGTGTCAAAACTGCGGCTGGCAAGCCACTTGCCCAGTCTGTAACCTACCACTTACATATCACCACGACAGCCACCTGCTGCGCTGCCATACGTGCGGCTACAAGCAAACAACGCCTACTCGCTGCCCTTCGTGTAACAGCACAGACATTTTATTTAAAAGCGCAGGCACTAAAGCAATTGCGGAAGCCCTAGGGTCCATGTTTCCTAAGGCAACTATACGCCGCTTTGACACCGACAACAGCGCCACAGAGAAGCTTGAGAAACACTACGAGGCAATAGTAAAGGGTGACGTGGACATTTTGGTTGGCACACAGATGCTGGGCAAGGGTTTGGATCTGCCCAATCTGTCGCTAATTGGCGTAATAAATGCAGATAGCAGCCTGCAATTTCCCGATTTTACGGCCGAAGAGCGCACCTACCAGTTGCTATACCAGATTATTGGACGCATAGGACGCGGGCACAAACCCGGACACGCAGTTATACAGACGTTTCAACCTGCTGGCCCTTCCCTACAGGCGGCTATTAAAAAAGATTGGGGCGCTTTTTATGAGGCAGAGATCGAACAGCGCCGTAAGTTTGGCTTTCCACCGTTTTACCACATCTTGCGATTATCTGTAGCCAGAAAGACCCAAAAGACTGCAGAGTTAGCCGCAACAGACCTAAGGCATAAGCTCGGGGCCGATCACTACAAAATACAAATTGTTGGCCCCAGCCCGGCTTTTTATGAAAAATCGCGCGGTAGCTTTCACTGGCAGCTGGTAATAAAGGCCAAAGACAGAGCTGAGCTTTTAAAGATTATTGCCAGCCTGCCAGCAAGTTGTAAATACGACATTGATCCAATTAATTTATTGTAGGCCTGTCTCTGTTATACTGATGGGTAATGGCGAGTCTAAAAGACATTATTGCGCTGCCAAATAAACATCTGAGGCAGCGTTCAGGCAAAGTTGGCATTGTCACAGACGAGGTCAAGGGTCTGGTAAAAGACATGGAAGACGCTACCCTAGACTGGGAAGATAGTCGTAATCACGAGATTGGTGTAGCACTGGCAGCTATTCAGCTAGATAAACCATTTAAAGTGGTGGTAATTCGTAATGACTTTGACAACAAAGACGACCGAACGTTCAGTGTCTTTATAAATCCGGAAGTTACAAAGTACGAGGGTGAGGTTGTGGAGGACTTTGAGGGTTGCCTAAGCGTACCAGATATTTATGGCCAGGTACCCAGATACAATAAGGTTCGGGTTAAGGCGCAAGATCTAAACGGCAAACAGATCCGCGTAACCGCCGAGGGGTTTTTAGCCCGAGTATTTCAACATGAGATCGACCATACCAAAGGTATAGTTTTTGTAGACCACATAAAGGACAAGCCAGAGGCTTTCTTTAGGCTAAAAGCAGATGGTAAATTAGAATCGCTAGATTATGAAAAAGATGTCAAATCCAATCCTATTCTTTGGTAGCGGGCCGGTTGCCAAGGCCTCGCTCCAGTTCATTTTGCAACACTTTGATGTTGAGGCTATTGTAACTAAGCCTGCTACCAAGGGTGAAATGGCTGAACTGGTTGGCAATTTAGCGGTGTTTGCCGTTCAAAATGCCACCGAGCTTGATGAACTCATGGGCAAGCAGCAATTCCAAAGCAAGTTGGGAATATTGGTAGATTTCGGTGTGATTGTGCCAAAAAAAGTTATAGATACTTTTCAACTTGGTGTTGTAAACAGCCACTTTTCCCTGTTACCAAAGCTACGTGGAGCCGACCCCATTACCTTTGCCATTTTGGAAGGACACGAAAAAACAGGTGTCAGCCTGATGCTTATTGACGAAAAAATGGACACCGGTAAGTTGATTACCCAAAAGACCTTGCACATCAAACCAGATGCTACTACTCCAAGCCTTACCAGAGAGCTAGTGGAACTGAGCAATTCGCTGCTAGCAGAGTATTTGCCACTGTATGTTTCCGGCAAGGTCAAACCGCGCAACCAACCCCACCCGGACCGCGCAACTTATACTCGCAAACTTGTTAAAGAAGATGGCATTATAGACTGGAACAAGCCAGCAGAACAGATTGAACGAGAAGTTCGCGCCTTTGCAGGCTGGCCTGGCAGTCGCACAGAATTGGCTGGTAAAGAAGTGATTGTTCTTGGGGCTCGTGTAGTAGAAGACAGCAATAAGCCAGGTAATGTTAGCATTAGGGATAAGCAGTTACTGATAGGAACGGGTAAGGATTCGCTGGTTGTTGATCATCTCAAACCAGCCGGCAAAAACGAAATGACAGGTGCCGAATTTATAAGAGGCTACCTGCAAAATATCAGATAGACAATCCCTCTATTAGCCTCTTCATTTCGTCACAGTTGCTGTTTTTGTCATCTTGCAACCTGGCTTTTTAGGTGGCAGTCTGTCCATGGTCGGCCTGGCTGGCAGCAATAATCTGAGGAGCAGCCTGTTTAATTTCTGCTTTTAGGCTCTCAAGCTCGTCTGCAACCACCTGCTTATAATTGGGAAAATTGGTCTCTAGCCACTTCAACGCTCCGGCTTCGTCATTTTTGTCTATAAAGGCCTCAAACTCATCTAGCTGTTCGTTACTCATCTGTTCTGCTAGCTTCATGCCCACTCGCATTTCGAGCGTTTCATAAATATGCCCCAGCATTTTGTTTTTTTCGGCCGCCGGAAGAGTACCCAGACCCAGTTCTTTTAGTAAATTTTCGTCAAGTTTAAACATATCTCTCCTTTTCTGCTATTTTATCAGACTTGCTAAAACAATAAGTACCAGTATAACTATGGCCGCCCAAAAACCGCTCTTCATGGACTGCTGGTAAAGATCGGGGTTGTTACGGGTCAGTTGGTCAGGTTTTACCACAGAGGCAATGTCCTTCATTACAATTGAAGCTGATTCCAAGGTCTTAGCCAAACGTTTACTGGATGCTTCTAGGCGTTCAGAGCCGCCTCCCATACCAGTCCTAGTGCCAGAGGTTAGGCTAGAAGATTCGTCTTTTATTTCATGGCGACGTTCGTATAGCTGCTCTATGGGAACATTTTCTTTGGCGGCTATTTCTACGCGCTCCAGAACGTCCTCTGCTTTGCCAGATTCAGGCTTGTGCTCTATCAATTCTTTAAACTGCAGGGGGTGAAGTTCGGTCGCTACGGGAGTTGGCGGAGATATATTCCTTTCTGGTGCGCGTTCAATAGTTGGCGTCGAAGGTCTTTGGACCGTTTCTAGATTATGGGCCAGAGCCTCGCGCTCCAGGCCTTCTTTTAATTGTTTCTCTAGCTCTCTCTGCCTTCGCTCTAGAGCCTTCTGGCGATTAAACTGCTGGCGATTGCGGTATTTTAGGCGCCTTACATCACGCTTAAGCGGCTTTTCTTGCCTTTCTAGCAAGTATTCTTGGGCACGAGCTGTACTAGCAACCGTTTCTGGGCGAACACTCATGCGCTCTACAATACTACCCACGGACTCGGGAGCTTCCGACTGTCTTTGTTGCCCGGCAGTAGATTCAACCGGTAAATCTACGGGGGCAATTATTTGTTCTCCCTGGGTTTCCTCTACTACCGGTAGTATTTCTTCTGCCTCACTGTGGTCTATAAGTAGTTCGCCGCTATCGATTTCTGTTTTTTCGGCGGCTGTATAAGATTCGGGCACAGTGGTAGCAGTATTATCTATTTCTGCGCTTGGTTCATTTGGTTCGTGTGTTTCAAACGCATCGGTATATTCTAATACCTCTGCAGCGTCTGAGACTAGTTCTGGCTGGGGTATAATCTCTAGGTTTGACCTCTTAAACAGGCTAACCACTTTCCTCCAGAGTCCATGCTCTTTGTCCGCTTCTTGGTTTGCTGCTTCAGCCTCACTGCCACGCCAGTGTTTCAAAAGCGCATCTAAAGGGCTGGCTACATATGAGCGTTTTTTACGCCCTTTTTTGTCCAGCTTTTCTTCGTCTTTTTCCTTATATGGTTGCGGACCCGCAAACTCCGGCATAGTAAGAGATATTATACCATAATTTATAGGTTTTCTGAAGGGTGCACTAGTCTACAAACTACGCTGCAGCGTTTCGCGCCTAAAGAGCTCTACGTGGTCACCCTCTTGCAAATCAACTCGAGCACTAGAATGAAAGCTAAGTCCGCACATTTCACCCTCGTTGACTTCTGTTACATCTGTAGGGCCCCTTTTAAGCGCCACTACTTCAACTTCGGCCACTTGTTCTTTGTCACGCATAATACGCGCCTGGGCAGGCAAACTCAGCTTGCCTTTGGTAACCTCGCCACCACATATTACTTCTGTCTTGGTCAATTTAAATATGCCACGTACAATCAGCCTGCCCAGTTCAGTCTCTTTAATTTCAGGGCTCAGTAGCAGGCTCATGCCGGCTTTAGCATCGTCGAGCAGTTCGTAAATCACATCATAGTGCCTTATAGACACATGGTCCCTGGCAGCCAATCGTTTGGTGCCAACTGGTATAGGCACTCTAAATGCATAAACTATTGCACCACTGGTTTGCGCCATGTGTTCGTCGCTCTCACTAACAGCGCCAATGCCAGATCCAACTACCCTAACCGCAATCTCATCTGTGCCAAGCGATTTAAGGCTGTCTATGACAGAGGTTAGCGAGCCTTGTACATCGGCTTTAACAATCACGTTTAGCTCTGCCAGCTCTTGTATTCTTTTCATCATATGAAGTAGTTCGCTGCTACCAAGGTTTTGCCTGCTAGAAGACGCTTGTTGAGCGTTTTGGGCTTCTGTAGTTTGGCTACGTGCGACCTTTTCGTCTTTAACCTGCTTAAACTCATCGCCGAACTCTGGTAAAGACTTAAAGCCGGTTATGACCACCGGCGTAGAGGGGCCTGCTTCTGTTAAAACATCTCCGTCTGGTGTCTCTAGGTTACGTATCTTGGCATAAGACGACCCCGCCACTACAAAATCACCCTTTTTTAGGGTGCCTTCCTCTACCAAGACTACCGCTACAGAACCACGGCCAGTGACCATATGCGATTCAATTATAAGGCCGGCAGCCGGACCTGACTTTGGCGCCTTTAACTCCTCTACATCGGCTAAGAGTAGAATCATGTCTAGCAAATTATCTATTCCTTGTTTTGCTTTGGCAGATACCTCTACCACCACAGTGTCGCCACCCCAGCCTTCTACCAAAACTTCGTGGTCAGCTAGCTGTTGTTTGACCCGATTGACGTCGGCCTCGGGTTTATCAACCTTGTTTACGGCTACGATAATTTTGACACCAGCTTTTTTAGCAAAGCGTATAGCCTCTACGGTCTGTGGTTTTACGCCGTCATCTGCAGCTACAACAATAACTACTAAATCTGTTAGCAAAGCCCCATGCTCGCGAATAGCCGCAAAGGCAGCGTGACCTGGAGTGTCCAAAAATGTAATGGGGCGCTTGTTGTGAACTATTTGGTAGGCGGTTATATGCTGAGTTATGCCGCCAGATTCGGTTTTGGTAACTTCCTTGCCGTGTATTACATCTAACAAGCTGGTCTTGCCGTGGTCTACATGCCCCATCATAGCCACTACCGGAGGACGGGTGTCTCCGCTCTCATGAACTTTGCGTTTTTCCCGCTTGGACGCGGACGGTTCAGAGACTTGCTTTTTTAGCTCTACGTCTAGGTTTAGTTCGCTAACTATAATCTGAGCAGTGTCAAAATCTACTCTCTCATTTACAGTAGCCATTACGCCATTTTTCATGAGCTCAGTGATGAGCTGCGAGACTGGCAAATCAAGCTTTTCGGCTAAAGTGCCGACGGTTGCCATGTCTTCTATTTCGATAGTGCGTGTCGACATCTTTATTCTCCTTTTAAGCCTGCTAACTACATAGCCGTTATTTCGCGTCCTTAAGTGACAGGGCTATTTTCCGCGCTTCGGTATCAATATCAAGCACTTTGAACTTCTTCTTTTCGTTTAACTGAAAGATCTTTTCTGGGTCAGCACTGTCGTCCTTGCTCATCTCGGACACATGCACCAATGCTTCAACCGACGAAGACAGCTGTACAAAAGCTCCAAACGGAGTAATGCGGGTAACCTTGCCCTCTACCAGCTCGCCCTTCTTAAACGATTTTACTTCCTTAAGCCAGGGGTCTTCACTCATTTGTTTGAGTGATAGGCTCAACCTGTCTTTGTCTATAGCAATGATCTTTGCCTTTACGTTCTGCCCAGTTTTTACGTAATCGCGTGGGTCTTCTACGCGCTCCCAAGAGATTTCAGAAATATGGATCAAGCCCTCTATGCCGTCTACGTTTACAAAGGCACCGTAGTCTATAACTCCGGTGATTACGCCTTCTACTTCGTCACCAATCTTTAGTTCGCCCAGTCTAGACTGCATGTCGTCCTTGATAGCCTCTTTTTCAGAGAAAATTAGCTTATTGTCTTTTTTGCTAACGTCTAAGATTCGGACGCGCACCGGAGCATCTACCAAGGCGTTGAGCTTCTGCAAAATCTCGTCTTTATCTGCTCCAGAGACTCTGGGGTAGTGGCCTGCGGCCAACTGAGATACTGGCAAAAAGCCCCTGATTCCTTCTAGCTCTACAAGCAAGCCGCCTCTGTTTGCATCGTATGGTTGTATTTCAATTATTTCTTGGGCCTCAAACACGCGCTCTAGCTCGTCCCATCCGCGGTCTTTGGCTGCCCGTTTCATAGACAGCAGAGCAAAGCCTTCGTCTAGTTCGGGGTCTACTACGCTAACCGTAACCTTGGCTTCTTCCTCAAGTTTTTGAGAATGGCCTATTTCACGGCGCATAACCACACCAATCCCGTGGGCGCCCAGGTCTACCCAGACTTCGTGCTTCTTTACAGAGGTAATTACCCCCTCTACCACGTCACCGGGCTTTAGTTCCTTTATATCTGTGGACGCCAGCAAGTCGTCCATTGTCATTGTTGCTGATTTTGGCATCTTTAAAATGCCTCCTTATTTCTGCGGCAACTCGTAAGTTGGTACTCCGATCAGACTTACCGTTATTATATCTGTTACAACAGATTAAGTAAAGATACAGTTTTTTGAAATGATTTCTATCGTTTATACTTGGTTGTAATGAACTATCTCTGTGTAGATTTTGGAGGTACAAAAACTTTAGTCTGTGTTATTTCATCAGACGGAAACATTACCAGTGAGGTAAGATTTGAGACACCAAAGGAATACACTGATTTCCTTGATACCCTTGCCGCAACTATTACGGACTTGCCCGAAAAGTTTGAGACTGGGGTTCTCTCAGTTCCGGGCCTTATAGATATCCCCACGCGAACCGTAATTGCACTCGGAAATAGACCGTGGGCAAATTTCAAGATTCAAGATGATTTGCTCGAAAAAACAGGGGTTAAGTTTGAAATTTTGAATGATAGTCGTTTGGCCGGTTTGGCAGAAGCAGCATATATCAAGGACCGGTTTCACAAGGTCTTATACATAACCATAAGTACGGGCATAGGGGTAGCTTTAGCTGTTGACGGCAAGCTAGTCCCTGAACTAAACGATACCGAATTCGGTAAAATACCGGTACAACATGATGGTGGCATGATACCTTGGGAAGAAATTGCAAGTGGACGAGCAATTGTCACTAAATACAACAAGAGAGCCTCAGATATACCTGCAGAAGATGAAGTAACCTGGAGAGAAGTCGCGAACAAAATAGTATTGGGAGTTGGTCCAGCTTGCGCAGCGTTTCAGCCCGATGCAATTGTTTTCGGGGGTGGGGTTGGTGAGCAGTCAGATAAATTCTCAAAATATATCGCGGAAGAACTAAAAAAAGTGCTTCATCCAGTAGTTCGACAACCAAAAGCACTTATTCAAAGTCATTATAAAGATAGATCTGTCATTTACGGCTGCTATGAGCTGGCAAAGAGCCGTGCAGAGAAGCAAAATGCAGAGCATTCTAGCTAAGCTAAAGCAAGATTTTCCGGCGCTCAACTTTGAGCCTAGCCAGTCTTTTTACTGGTCACCCCGAACAAAAAAAGTGTTCTTTAAGCAGGTGGGCTCAACAGATGAAGTTGCCATATGGTCCTTGCTGCACGAGGTAGGCCACGCCCTGCTAAACCACCAGATTTACGAGTCAGATTTTGAGCTTTTAAACATAGAGGTAGAGGCTTGGACCAAAGCCCAAGAACTTGCCATAAACTACGGTTATGAAATAGACCAGGAACATGTTCAGGACTGCCTAGATACTTACCGCGATTGGTTGTATCAGCGCAGTACCTGCCCTACCTGCTTAAACTGCAGCCTGCAAATAGACAGCCGCACATACCGCTGCTTCAATTGTTCCACAGTTTGGCATGTGTCGTCTTCGCGTATGTGCAGGCCATACCGGCGCAAACAAAAAGAGGCTCTGGCAAGCCAGCAGCCTCTTTGAGAGCCACAAAAGCCTAAATTAGGCTTTCTTGGTGCGACGGCTAATCATGCCGCCCTTGCGACCAGCAATACGAGCTAGTTCACGGTTGGCATAAAAACCACCTGTGCGGCCCAATTTGCCGCCCTTGGCACCGATTTTTGCATAAAAATCAGAGCCGTACTTACTCTTGTTTGTTGCGGCGGCAGCTTTGCCACCAGCTTTAGTTCCAGCCATTGTATGACCTCCCTTTAGTTGATTAGTCCACCCTTGCCCACCTAAACTTTCAAAGAAAGTTTGGCGGGTGAATTTCAGAGATACAAAAAGGGCCCCTTAGGACCCTCCTGTCTCACCGAATTACGCTTATGATAGCACTTTATCCCGCTCATGTCAATAATTTACTTCTGTGCTTTTAGGTCTACAATTAAGGCTTATGAGACATGGGAGGGATCAATACGGTTTTCACCATATTCTTATACCTTTGGTTATTATTGTTATTGCAATTGTAGGGTTGGCGGGTTGGCGGGTTTTTAAAAGCAGGTCGGGAAGTGGTTCAAACACTAGGTTCACTACATCTGAAAACGGTGAACGCCAAATTGGCGAGACAGAAGCTATAAAAGCCGGTAAAGATTTATCTGGTGGTAAGTGTGAGGGCAAGGGTTCAACCAAGCTGACTGCCCTGCCCATGAAACCGACAGATTTTGCCATGATATTGCCATACGGGCTAATGGTTGACGGCCATGTGACACCCATAGACCATCAGTACTTTTCCCCTACTGATTTTGAATCGGCACCTGATACTTACGAAGTTTACGCCCTTGCCGATGGGAGAATTACCGAAATCAGCCACCGCGGCGAATCAGTGGGCAGCCGTGGTAAACCAAGCAATGACTACCGATTCGTATTTTCACACACCTGTACCTTTTTAACCTACTTTGACCTGGTGACCAGCCTGGCACCAAATATAAAGGCAGAGTTTGATAAAAGCGCCAGGTCAAGTGGGTCTATGAGTTCTGCGTCGTTAGACATACCCGTAAAAGCCGGCCAGTTGGTTGGATATATAGGAGGGCAAACATTGGATTTTGCTGTCTGGGACACCACCAAACCACTTTCTGGTTTTATTAATCCTGATTCGTACAAGGGAGAGCGGTGGAAGATATACACGGCTGACCCACTAGATTACTATGCAGAAGGTGTGAAACAACAGATACTCTCTAAATATATGCGAACGGACGCCAGCAAAAGCGGAAAGATTGACTGGGATGTGGACGGGCGACTGATTGGCAACTGGTTTGTAGAAAACTCAAATGGTTACGAGGGTGACCGTGGCCAAGGAGATGGAAGATATTGGCGTACGCATTTGGCTGTAGCACCAGACTACCTGGATCCCAGCTACTACATTGCCTCCTTTGGCAGCTTCAAAACATCAGGAGACGGAGAACAATTTCTGATTGAATCGGCTTCACCAGACCCCAAAAATGTTGATACAACTACCGGGCTGGTAAAATACCAGCTGTCTGGCTGGAATTATCTGGTCAACGGAGATTTCTGGGACAGGCGTTCTCATGCACAAGATCTAAAGATTACACTAAAGAATTCTTCGCGAGCAGGGTGCGCGCTCTATCAACTTCTAGAGAATCGCATGCTTCGTGCCGAACCTTTTCCCGGCAAAGCTTGTACTGAAGTTACAGGATTTACTCCTGCTGCAAAAACCTACACACGTTAAATAGCTTAGCTACCCTCTCTTTTAGCCAGATTTTCCCCGAAACCCCATCTGTTTTTAGCTTATCTATATAGTTGTGAATGAGTTCCAATCATAACGTAAAGATATATCTGCTTGCCCTCAATTTCATAGATTGCCCTAACATCCCCCGTCACATCAATACTATAGTAGCCTTTGAGTTTACCTTTTAGCGGGTGTTGCCGAAGTATTGGATCAAGAGGATCCTCTTGAAATAACTTTAGGCGTAATGTGAAAGCTTTTTGGATCTTCTCAGGTTGTTTTGAGAGTTGCTTAATAAACTTTCTGGAATAACGAATCGTCATTTTTTAGATTCTTTTTTTACCTCAGCGTCTAACCATGCTATAGCCTCATCAATATCCGTAAATGCTGGCGATACGTTAATCCCTTTCTTTACGTCCGCAGAAATCTTCAGTAACTCTTTTTCGACTTCGGGACGTAGCTGTGGTACATCACTAATGGTGATTGAGCGGCGGTGAACTATATCCTTCAGTGAAGCCGAAACAAGTGTACTCACCGGTAAACCGAGAGCACTCGCTACTTCTTGAGCCTGCTTTTTCAGGTCTTTATCAATCTTTACATTTAATACGGTTGTATTACTCATAATAACCAGAGTATATACATTGGTTAGAAGACTGTCAACAAATTTTCAGTATTTTCCCCAGAAACTCATATGTTTGCTTAGCATTTATCTATAAAATACGCTATAGCGTAAAATACGAATAACTTTTAACTTACAGGGGCAAAAGATTTTTGCCAAAATCTCAGGTGTTTTTCTGTATTAAGGTTCTTCACTAAAGCCAAAAGCTTCCCAGGTTGCCCGGTCAACCACCAGACCAATACCACCTCCCTCGGGTCTAAAAAATGATGGGCCTGCCTCTTCAAGAGTAATACGGCCGAGCGATAGGTCTACCAGGGCTTTCTCTGTTTCTCTACCAGTTTCACCCAATAGTGTAGCTGCCGGACGCTCTTCTGATGGTCTTGGTACTTCCATACTTTAATAGTAACAGAAGTCTCATCTTTTTTCCCCTCCCCTAACGTATAATTCTTTTATGACTAAAGACGAAATTGTAGCCAAAGTTAAAGAACTAAATTTTCCAGAAGGTTCATACATCGTCTTCGGGAGCTGCCCTATGGCTGCTGCTGGCATAAGAGAAGCAAGCGACATTGATATGCTGGTCTCAAAAGAGCTTTTTAAGAATTTGGAAGATGTAGGTTGGCAGTTTCTAGACAAGGGGAAGAAAGACAAACCCCTTACTTACGACGTGTTTGAGGCACATCCAAACTGGAACTTTAGCTCTTACAGCCCTACTCTCAAACAGTTACTTGCTAGTGCAAGCATAATTGACAGTATACCTTTTGCCTCTCTTGATGAAGTTAGAAAATGGAAAGTATCATCTGGCCGCCCTAAAGACCTAGTAGACATACAGCTTATTGATGCTTATCTGAAAGCGAGAGAAGGGATATAATTGAATTATGGCAACATATGAAGACTTTGAGAAGCTGGATGTCCGGGTTGGTAAAATTATAGAGGTTGAAGACTTTCCAGAGGCACGCAAACCCAGCTATAAGCTCAAAATAGACTTTGGCGAAGAGATTGGCATTAAGAAATCCTGCGCCCAATTACCCCAGAACTACAGCAAAAAAGAACTAAAGGACAGGCTGGTTCTGGGCGTGGTTAACTTCCCTCCCCGCCAAATCGGCCCAGCTGTATCAGAAGTCTTAACCCTTGGCGTCCCAGATGAAGAGGGCAACTGCATCCTGATAGAACCCACCAAAAACGTCCCCCTAGGCGGCAAACTTTACTAGCGGCCTGAGAGAAATTCTTCTCGGGCAATACGAGCAATTTCCATAATCCGCTGAGGATTATTGAGTGCTGGAGGGAATACTCCTTCAAAGGGAGCGTTTACAACGGTCAGATCGCCCTGCGGGTCGGCGTGAGTATCTGCCATTCCTAATCTAGTTGTCGCATCATAATCATGATTGACTATTTGAACCGGCTGGTCTTGGTGGCGTTTGAACCAAAGTCCTTCAATATCCCAGTTATCCAGGATATCAAGCTCCTCATAGGTTACGCCGCGGAATACCAAACCTGGCACATATTTATCAGCGCTTGGAGCAGCAACATAAGCTCTAAATTCTTCTATCTCTCTTTTGCTGCGATTTACGGCTAAGATATCTTGAACAGTCTCCGGAATATCGACAATGTGCTGGATACATAACTGAAAACCGGTTAGCGCCGCGGCTTCATACTCTGGCACCCGGCCAATAATAGCCCCCATTACTTGAGGGGTACGTTCACCATATGCAAAATATAAACTTTCTCTGGACATATATAATATTATATCACTTTATAAATCATAACGCAAGTCTGCATCCTGATAGAACCCACCAAAAACGTCCCCCTCGGCGGAAAACTTTACTAAACCCAAAATCTCATCTGTTTTGTGAATTTAAAAAAGCCCTGTTAGGGCTCTTTTTTTCCTGGTCTTTATGCTGGCGTCGTGCTATCTTCCCAGGGCTCAGGCCCAAGTATTGTCGCCGCTACGGGGCTTAACTTCTGTGTTCGGCATGGGAACAGGTGTGACACCCACGCTATGGACACCAACATAAAAACCACGAAATGTTAAAGATTGGTGTGACTTACACCAATAACCAGTCAAAATTACACTTTATAGTCCAGAACGGACAGGCTGAATTCAGCCTGCATGTTCTGGTCGTAAAAAGTCAATGGGGACGATTAGTACGCTTCGGCTCAATACATTGCTGCACTTTCACCTTGCGCCTATCAACGTGATCGTCTATCACGGCCCTCCTAGGGAAATCTAATCTTGAGGTTGGCTTCGCGCTTAATATGCTTTCAGCGCTTATCCATTCCGCACATAGCTACCCAACAATGCCCTTGGTAGAACAATTGGTACACCAGAGGTGCGTTCAACCCGGTCCTCTCGTACTAGGGCCAAATCCTCTCAAATTTCCTGACGTCCACAGCGGATATAAACCGAACTGTCTCACGACGTTCTGAACCCAGCTCGCGTACCACTTTAATCGGCGAACAGCCGAACCCTTGGGACCTGCTCCAGCCCCAGGATGTGATGAGCCGACATCGAGGTGCCAAACCGCGCCGTCTATGTGAACTATTGGGCGCGATAAGCCTGTTATCCCCGGCGTAACTTTTATCCGATAGCGCTGCCGATACCACTCTCACGATACAAGTATCTAAACAGCGGAAAACTTACTCCCACTTTCGTGCCTGTTTGGCTTGTAGGCCTCACAGTCAAGCTGGCTTTTGCGTATGCACTATCGGTTCGATTTCCATCCGAACCTAGCCAACCTTTGAACGCCTCCGGTACTCTTTAGGAGGCAACCGCCCCAGTTAAACTACCCACCAGACACGGTCCTGGAACCGGATAACGGTCCCAGTAAGGATCAAAGGCATACAAGGGTGGTATTTCACCGGTGGCTCCACCTTGGCTAGCGCCAAAGCTTCAAAGCCTCCCACCTATCCTACACATGTATACCTCGGATCCAATGCCAAGCTGTAGTAAAGCTGCACGGGGTCTTTTCGTCCTGCTGCGGACAGACGGCATCTTTACCGTCAATGCACTTTCACCGAGCTCTTCGTTGAGACAGTACCCATATCATTACTCCATTCGTGCAGGTCAGAACTTACCTGACAAGGAATTTCGCTACCTTAGGACGGTTATAGTTACCGCCGCCGTTCACCGGGGCTTCAGTTCAGCGCGTAAACGCATCCCCTTAACCTTCCGGCACCGGGCAGGAGTCAGCCCCTATACATCCACTTTCGTGTTAGCAGAGACCTGTGTTTTTGGTAAACAGTTGCATGGGTTCCTTAGCTGCGGCCCCGTCACACTACTTATAAAGTGTGTAGACAGAAGCTAGCTTTCTTTTCTCATCTAAAATTACTCGTTTATACAGACCGATATAAGAAGTTAAAACTTATACCTGCTCCTGTTGTTTTCAAAAAGAAAACTGGCACAGAATAATCAAAATTGACTATTCACATTCCTGCCACTTTATAAACAAAGTGACGGGGCAGACCTTATCCCGAAGTTACGGTCGCTGTTTTGCCGAGTTCCTTAACGAAGAATCACTCGTACGCCTGGGTCTTCTC
>MGCP01000036.1:0-259 GCA_001790455.1 Candidatus Saccharibacteria bacterium RIFCSPHIGHO2_02_FULL_47_12 | reverse complement strand
AAAGGACATCTCATTCCCAGCCATAACAGCTGGTTAGACGGGCATAACCATGAGCCCGCTTCTACCTGTTCAATGCGCACCTAAAACAATACATAACTGGTACGGGAATATTAACCCGTTGTCCATCGCCTACGCTGTTGCGCCTCGGCTTAGGACCGACTAACCCTGGGACGATTACCGTGGCCCAGGAAACCTTGCTCTTTCGGCGGGCAGGATTCTCACCTGCCTTATGGTTACTCATTCCAGCATTCTCACTTGT
>MGCP01000035.1:13275-19294 GCA_001790455.1 Candidatus Saccharibacteria bacterium RIFCSPHIGHO2_02_FULL_47_12 | reverse complement strand
GCGTGAGATTACTCGTAAAATTGACGAGCAAATAAACTCAGTCCGTCGCGAACTGGCAAACCTATTGAGCATTGGAATAATTTCATCAAACAACGAGGACAACAATCGACTTTACTATGAGGTGAATCAGAAGTATGAACATTATCCAGCTTTGTCTTCTATATTTGGGGGCAAGAAGCAAACTAAAAAGACCAAGGCTACTAGTGGTCCTGAAATAAAAGAAGCAGAGCTGCCAGACGAACTAAAGGCTCTAGGCAACGTAGACCTGGTGCTTTACACCGGACAGTTTACTAGAGATGAACGCAGTGGAGTTGATTTTTTGGTAGTAGGTGACCTGAACCAGACCAAGCTAGATAAATTTGTAAGTGACCTGGAGACAAAAGAGGGCAAAGAGATTCGCTATACTTCAATGAACCCAGATGAGTTTGAATACCGCCGCCAGGTTAACGACCGCTTTCTATCTGAAGTTTTGGCTTCTAAAAAACAAGTGCTAGTAGATAAAAATAACTGGTTAAAGTAGAGTAAGGAGCCAATCTTGGAATTACAATATTTCGGTGCAAACTGTATAAAACTTGTAACTAAAACAGCAAGTTTGACGGTAGATGACAATCTGTCAGACCTGGGTTTAAAATCAGTTACCAAATCAGAAGATATTGCGCTCTTTTCATCCCAGCAGAACTCACACGCTAGTGACGCCAGGCTAGCAATTGATAGTCCGGGTGAATACGAAGTGTCTGATATATCGATCCAGGGTATTCCAGCTCGTGCCCACATGGGCGAACCAAAGACAAATGGCGCGATTGTATATAAAATCATCGCAGACAATATGCGCATAGGGGTACTTGGTCACATTGATCCGGATCTATCAGACGCTCAGCTAGAGTCACTGGGTACGGTAGATGTACTAATTGTGCCTGTTGGAGGGCATGGATACACCCTGGACCCTGTGGGTGTACTAAAGCTAATCAAAAAGATTGAACCAAAGCTGGTTATACCAACGCATTATGCAGACAAGTCTGTTAAATATGAGGTTCCGCAGCTAGAACTTAGCGAGGTGCTAAAAGAACTGGCCATGGAGCCCAAAGATACGGTTGCCAAGCTCAAACTAAAGGCGGCCGATTTGAGTGAAACTACGCAGCTAATTATTCTTGAGCGTCAGTAGTTTTAGAACCGTTTAGCAGACCCTGCTTTTTAAGGGTTCGTATAGCTTGAGTGCTAAGTTTTACTTTGACCTTTTTACCTTCAATAACAAGTGTCTTGACCTGTAAATTTGGCTTCCAGACTTTTTGGGTATGGCGCTGCGAAAAGCTCACATTGTGGCCGTACTGTTTGCCTTTTTTATCAAATGGTAGTCTTTGCATAGAGGCGTATTGTAACTTTTATATCTGTTAAAGTCAACCACGAGGCTTTGCTAGCTGGTATACTGATACGGCATGGATGCGAACTTTACTGGCGTTAACTTGGTAGCCTTTATAGTTGCTTTGCTGTTGTCTGTGGGCTTTCACGAGGCTATGCATGGGTTTGCCGCCTATTGGCTGGGCGATACAACAGCTTATGACCAGGGCAGGCTAACCCTAAACCCGCTTAAGCACCTGGATCTATTTACCTCTATACTTTTGCCTATTGTGCTGGTTTTGGCGGGACTGCCGCCGTTTTTTATAGCCAAGCCGGTACCGTTTAACCCATCAAGGGTCAAATACGACGAGTTTGGTGCTGCGCTAATTGGCCTGGCTGGGCCTCTGACCAATTTTGCCTTGGCGGTGCTGGCCGCTGTATTTTTGCGTGGCATAGGCGGGCAACTGGCCACCCCAATTGTAGATATACTGCAAATCTTTGTAATCGTAAACGTTGCCATAGGTGTGTTTAACCTGATTCCGTTTCCGCCACTAGACGGATCTCGCGTGCTTTACGCTTTTGCCCCAGAACCACTGCAAAAGGTTATGTACCAGATTGAATCGGGCGGGTTGATTACCATTATGTTATTTATTTTTCTGTTGTTCCCGGTACTGGGGCCAATCATTATCAAAATAGACAATAATATTATCAACTTCTTGTTGTAGGCTATATAATAAGTCCAGGCTGGGAAGCCGCTATATGATAATCTGAATATTTATCATATGGGAGCTCAATATTTGGGGTCGCCGCGGCGACCACGTGCGAGCACCCACCTGTGTAACCCGCAGGTTGTCATGTGACTTTCCAGCCGTTTTTTATTGAAGATTTACTTTAACGCCGCCCGATAATGCTGAATCATGAAGCTCGGCACTGGTTGGGGTTTGATCCTTGGGAATGTCAAAAACAATGACGCCTTCTACACTATTGCCTGGATTTATGTTGTCATACCATGTATTGCCACTGGGTGCTGCATAGTAAGTTGCTGTATCGTCAGCTGAGTACTTTTGGCCAGTAGAATTAAACAAAAACTGATTGCCTGAGTATAAGCTTTGAGCTTCGTTACCGATGTTTTTGACAGAAACATCAAGCAAGCAGTACTGGCCTTGAGCTGTTTTAGTGGTGAAGTCTGAGCCGACATTAGGTTTGCCGCAAATAATACTTTTTACGACAAACTCAAACTTGCCATCTCTTGCTGGTTCACCAGTCTTTGCAGTAGAGTTTTTTGGTGTTTGTTGCGATTGTTCGGAGGAAGAATTTGACGAGGAGCTGTCGGTTTTATTGGAATCACTTCCACTTGCCGCAGCGGCTATTATAAAGACGAGTACGAGAGCTAGCGCCACAGTTAGAATTTTATGCTTCTTGAACCAATTAGTTTTACCCTCAGCCATATATAACTCCTTAATTTGAAACAATTATAGTGCAAAAGAATTAGTTTGTCAGATGCTTGTGCTTAAATTTGGTCAGGGTGAGAGGACTTGAACCTCCGATCTCTGGACCCCCAGCCCAGCGCTTTACCAACTAAGCTACACCCTGATAGACACCTTATTTTAGCTTAAATCCTTTCATCTGATAAGATAAGACTCATGTGGCAAGAAAAAGATAAAGCTTTATATAAAAAATTTCAGTTTGAGGACTTCAAGCAAGCCTTTGCTTTTATGCAAGCCGTGGCCGAAGAAGCAGAGAAGATGCAGCACCACCCGCGCTGGCAAAACCTATACAATGTGGTTGAGGTTTGGCTGACCACCCACGATGCCAAGGGTGCGATAACAGAAAAAGACCACCGGCTGGCTGCAGCCATAGACAATATTTATACAGATCACAACGATACCGAGCGTATGCCGGCATTGGAGTCCAAAGAAGTGAAACTATTTGCCGATGGCGGCTCTAGGGGCAATCCTGGGCCCTCTGCCAGTGGCTATGTGCTTTTAGACATGCAGGACAACGTGATTGCCAAAAACGGCACCTACCTGGGCGAAACTACAAACAACCAGGCCGAGTACCATAGCTTGATCAGCGGCTTGCATGAAGCGCATAAACGCGGGGCAAAATACGTACATGTATATATGGATAGCCAGCTAGTCATAAATCAGTTAAAGGGCAGCTTCAAGGTTAGGCACGACGGTATAAAGCCGGTTTATCAAAAGGCCGTAGATATTGCCAGCCAGTTTGCGGACGTGACGTACACTCATGTGCCACGTGAGTACAATAAGGCTGCAGACGCCATGGTAAACGAGACTTTGGATAAAAACATAAAATAAAACACTGCTCAATTTGAGCAGTATTTTATTGCCAGATTATCTATAAGCCGGGTTTTGTTTGTCTGGTCATCTATCTAGGCCTACCGTTGCCAGCAGGCTCAAGCGGTTAGATTGATTCGCCCTGGCGGGAACACCTTGATAGGACGTATCTCCTTGCAGCAGACAGGGTTTACCACTTATATATGTCACCATACATAACTGCGGGCTCTTACCTCGCTCTTTTCACCCTTACCCGCCGAAGGCGGGCGGTTTGGTTTCTGTGGCACTTTCCCTAAGGTCACCCTTGGTTGCCGTTAGCAACTGTCTTATCCCTAAGCTGCCCGGACTTTCCTCGACACCTTTAGGGTGCCGCGACCAGTCAATAATCTGGCAACTAAACTATAGCATAAACAGTTATTTTTTGGAAGCCTTGACGACTTCGGTGAAGGCTTTTGGCTCGCTTACGGCTAATTCTGCCAATACTTTACGGTCCAGGGTAATATTAGCCTTTTTAAGCCCGGCAATCAACAAACTATAAGTTGTACCATTCTGACGGGCTCCGGCGTTGATACGTGCATTCCAGAGCTGTCTAAAAGTCCGTTTGCGGTTGCGACGGTCTCTGTATGCGTACTGTAAAGATTTAGTTACCGCTTGTTTGCCATGCTTAATGCTTGAGCGGCGATGCTTTTGCATGCCCTTGGTGGCTTTACGTATTTTCTGGTGCTTGGCGTGAGTGGTAACTCCGCGTTTAACTCTCATCTATTTAGCTCCTAAATTTCTCTTGATGTTCTTAGCGTTTTTACCCGTAACAGACTCAAGTCCTGACATTTGACGCTTGCGGGCCGCACTCTTTTTTTGTAAAAAGTGGCTACGCATACTGTGGCGACGCAGAACTTTGCCGGTTCTGGTTACGCGTATGCGTTTTTTGGTTGCACTATGAGTCTTTAGCTTTGGCATTATTTCTTCCTTATAACAAAAGTTAATTGTCGACCGGCAAATACCGGCTGTTGATCAACGGCTATTTCGTCTCCCAGGTCAGCTATTATACGCTCTGCTATCTTGAATCCCAAATCTTTGTGGGCTAGCTCACGTCCCCGGTAAATCACCGCTACCTTAACCTTGTGGCCTTCGTCTAGAAATTCTGTGATTTTGCGCATCTTTACACCCAAATCGTGGTCCCCAATCTTTAGCCCAAAGCGCATTTGTTTTAGGTCTACCACCTTGGCGTTGCGCTTATTTTTTTGAAGCTGTTTGGTTCGCTGGTAGTTGTATTTGCCCCAGTCAACTATCTTTGCCACCGGTGGGTTGGCCTCTGGAGATATCTCTACCAAATCCAAGCCTTGTTCTTGGGCTGCCGCAAGCGCTTCGGTGCGCGACAAGACTCCTAGCTGTTTGCCGTCGTCTCCTATTACGCGCAGATTAGGCGCCTGAATCTGTTCATTCAGGCGGGTAAATTTTGCTATTCCTAGGTCTCCTTGTAGCTCATTAAGGTTTAACACATCTTAACAGAGGCCAAGACACTTGTCTATAGGTTACAGAAAAACTACGGGTCGCCTGCGGTACTGCAAAGCTTCAGAAATGTGGGGTATATCAGTTTGGTCTGAGCCCTCCAGGTCTGCAATAGTACGGGCAACTTTTATACAGCGCATGTAGTTGCGAGCAGACAGTTCTAGTTTGGCTGCTGCCTGGTTTAGTAGGGTTTGTGCGGTTTCCGTTAGCTGCGCTAGCTTCTTTATGTCTTGGTTGGTCATGTCTGAGTTGGTTCTGCTAGGTGTTTGATAGCGCTTGGCTTGGGCAGCTCGGGCTTTTTCTACCCGCTTGCTGATGTCTACGCTTTTCTCTTGTTGTTCGTCACTTAGTAGCTTTTCGTGCAAAACCTCGTCGACATCTACGTGCATATCTATACGGTCCAGTATAGGACCACTCATTTTGCGCTGGTATTTGATGATTTGCTGGGGTAAGCAGCTACATGCTTTGCTTGAACCATAGTTACCGCAAGGGCAGGGGTTAGACGTGGCGACCAAGATAAAATTGGCCGGAAACGTCAGGCTGTCGCGGGCCCGTGCTACGGTAATTACCCGATCTTCTAGAGGTTGTCGCAGTGCCTCTATGGCAGAGCGTTTAAATTCCGGAAACTCATCTAAAAACAGCACTCCCTTGTGCGACAGGCTGATCTCGCCGGGCTTGGGCGTTTGGCCACCTCCAATTATAGAAATATCACTTGCGCTATGGTGCGGCGAACGAAACGGCCGTTCATATATAATCGTGTCATACTGCCTGCTAGCCAAACTGTGCAGGTGTGTGACTTCTAGTATTTCTTCTTGATCGAGGGCAGGTAAAATAGAGGGAAGGGATTTGGCTAGCATGCTCTTTCCGGTTCCGGGTGG
>MGCP01000035.1:12914-13265 GCA_001790455.1 Candidatus Saccharibacteria bacterium RIFCSPHIGHO2_02_FULL_47_12 | reverse complement strand
AACAAATTGTGTGCACCGGCCGCAGCAATTTCTAATGCGCGTTTGGCTCGTTTTTGGCCTACAACGTGTGCAAAATCGCTGTCGTGTAGCCTTCGCTTAGGGCTTTTGGTTGAGTTTGACGAAGTTACAACCGGCTTCATGGGAGAGGCCTTGGTGAAGTGCAGGTAAACATCACGTAAGTTATCGGCCGGCCACAGATTCAAGCCTGGTACCAGCATAGCTTGCTTTAGGTTTGCCGATGGTATGAAGTAATCAGTAATACCTTGTTCACGTGCCGCAAGTAATTTGCCTATAACCCCCCTTACGGGGCGGATAGAACCATCCAAGGCTAATTCACCAATAAACACAGTT
>MGCP01000035.1:10720-12805 GCA_001790455.1 Candidatus Saccharibacteria bacterium RIFCSPHIGHO2_02_FULL_47_12 | reverse complement strand
TTGTTATACGCTTGCGCGGCAGTTCCAGACGGGCGTTACTGAGTGCGCTTCGTAGCCTCTCTTTGGCCTCGTCTACGGCCTTGTTTGCAAAGCCAACTATTACTATTGAGGGCAGGCCATTGCTAATATGACACTCAATGTCTATTAAGAGGCCTTTGCCACCAGCCTCAACTATACTCTGCACCTTTGAAGCCATTTAGTTCTATTGTACTAACTTAGGCCAACCTATTTCAATAAATTAGAGTTGCTTTATCTCGCTTGGTTAAAAAAAGATTCCCGCTATTTTGCGGGAATCTTTGCGAGAAGTGGAGTTTTAGTATGTCTTTTGGTTTAAGAGTTTTGGGTTTGGTTTTTTTGGAACAACGGCTTGCGAGAAGCCGTTGTTACAGATGCGTTTTTGTTTTTGAGCACTTTTTTTGTTCAAGTGCTGAGCCTATCTTATATAGCCACTTTTAGACTGTCAATATGTTTATGCCTAAATTTTTTATAAACCTGTGCATAACTTTTTGTTTAGTATGACGTTTTATAAATAAAATTGCAGCATATCCCACCTCAAACTAACAGGAATATAAGTATTACCAGCATTAGGGCAACGTTTGGCCCTAAAATAATTAAAAAGTTGAATTATAACCATACATGGTAGCTAAATGATGCCCAAATTTACCAAAAAGAACAGAAAATTCACCAAATTATTCCAAAGAGATGCGCAGAATTAGTAGAAACTAGTAGTTTAATACTGTAAAACCACGCTAAGCCTTGGCCATTTATCTATTTGAAACCAATATATTAGTTCAGACAGGACTGCAGACAGCTGTATATATATGTAACTTTTAGCTCTAAAATTGCTTATAGCCAGCCCTTTTTTCACAACGGACCGCCATGATTTACGCACAAAAACTGTGTGCTTTAAGTTGGGTAGGGCTAGCGAGTACATTTTTACATCCTAAGCCATAAGAATCAACCATATACAAGCAAACACTTAAAACTATGTTGTATATATAATAACACTATACACACTCGGTTGAACTTTGAAGAACAGGAAGGTTTAAGGTTAAACGTAGTACAGAATACAACTAATATTATTGACACAGACACTTGATTGTAGTAGGGTAGATGGGTAAGTATAAAAACAAAAACTTACAATTTCTCTTTTTCGCTCTGAGCTGTTTAAAGCAGTAAAGAGCGGTCAGTCAAAAGCCTGGGACGGTAAGCGCTCATAAAGTCTAAATATCGTAGCGGATTTACCGTCCGGCTTCTAAGTTGTCTCACAGCTTGTATGCTTTAGTTGTGGTGGTATTTTGCATTTGTGGTTAAAGTAATATTATGAACAAAAAAAGTATCAATAGAATATCACTACTGAAGATAGCGGTCCTATACGGTGGTCTGCTGATTTTTCTGATGAGTACAGACCCAACCAAGCTTTCACTTCCGTTATTGCTGATACCTTTCATATGGATTGGCTTGTGTTTATATGTATTAATAAAGCAAGTTCTTGGGCATATATCTGGGCGCTTTAGACGAATTTCTAAAAAACGCAAAACTAGCATTGCATTTACGCTAGCTGCTGTACCAGTTTGTATGCTTTTGCTGAGATCTATCGGTCAATTGACCATCCGTGACGTCCTAATACTGGCGGGCTTGATTGCAATTGGGACTTTTTACGTTGGCCGTGTGCGTTTAGCATAGGACCAGACAGGGTATACACGCCTTTAGCGCTAGCGTATAATAATTGGCATGAATACGGTGGATCCAAAAGACCAGTCTAGTTTGAATTTGCCAATCCCAAAAACAGATGGAAACGACCCTGCTGTGCCGGTTGCAGGTGTTGCAGATAATGTATTGCCGCAAGCCTCCACGTCACCTACAGCCGGTAGTCCAATCAGCGTGCATCCTATTGCACCGACGCCAAATAGTACTGCCCAATCTTCTAGCATGCCAGTTATGGATGATTCTAACCCTCAAGTGGCCGAAGATAGCGATCTTATAGAGCAAGAATGGGTAGACAAAGCCAAGGCCATAGTAGAACACACCAAGTCAGACCCATATAAGCAAAACGTTGAAATGAACAAGATGAAGGCTGATTAC
>MGCP01000035.1:3091-10691 GCA_001790455.1 Candidatus Saccharibacteria bacterium RIFCSPHIGHO2_02_FULL_47_12 | reverse complement strand
AGCACCAAACGAGTAGGATATGGCATTTTTTTTAGCAATACTGACTATTCTAATATTTATAGCCGCAGTGTTTGGGGTGATTATTTACTTTCGTTCACGAAAATTGCTGCGTGAGCAGAAAAACTTCGAGCGCGGCCTTAAAATGGTGCCGTTGCTCATACATATTCCGCCAGCTAGTGAAGACACAGAAGTAGGTGGTCGTGATGCGCGCGATGTAATAGAAGAAAATATATCCAAAGCCCAAACACTATACAGCATTATTGCCAGTACCCTGAGAAAGGGCTTTAGAACCAAGTTTTATGGACAGCGTCACTTTGCATTTGAAATTGTTGGCAGAAAGGGGCTGGTTGAATTCTATGCGGCGGTGCCGGTTTCTATGATAGAAGTGGTAAAGCAAGCTGTTATAAGTGCATACCCGTCATCTCAGCTAGAAGAAGTCACTGAACACAACATTTTTAATCCGGTTGGAGGCATAAACGGTACGGTGGGTGGTGAACTGACCCTAAAAGAACACTACGGATTTCCGATTGCTACTTACCAGGAGATAAAGCGGGACACCATGCAATCAATCCTAAACGCGCTGTCAACACTGGAAAAAGAAGACGGGGCGGGAATTCAGATTTTGATGCGGCCAGCAGAATCAACTTGGCGCAAAAACGCCCAAGCCGAAGCCAGTAAAAAGCGCAAAGGTAAGGACAATAAAAATGGCCAGCTGGTTGGCTTGGCCAAGCAGCTTGTGGTGGCTCCAGTCAAACCACCCGATGCTAAAGAGGCAGAAAAAGAAAAAAAACCAGAACTTTCTGGGGTAGACCAATCAATCATAGATTCCATAGAAGACAAAACACGCTACCCCGGTTATGAAGTTTTGATTCGAGTTGTTGCCAGTTCTGACTCACTGGCCAGGGCTCAAGCTGTGCTAAATAATATAGTCGCTACTTTTTCTCTGTTTGAATCCCAAGGGCGCAATGGGTTTACCTATACGGCGGCAAAAGACACAGAGAACTTTGTAACGGCATTTATATTGCGCTTTTTCCCTCAGGAGAGTCATGACAATGTACTAAATTCGGTAGAACTGGCCACGCTTTTTCACTTTCCAGATCAAAAGAATATACCCACTACCCAGCTGGAGCGGCAGGCTTCAAAACAAGTCGACGGGCCTCGCAATATATCAGAGGAAGGGCTGCTGCTGGGTCACAACGTTTTCCGTGGCATTAAAAAACCCATACATATTAGCGAAGAAGACAGGCGCCGGCACATTTATGTAGTCGGTCAGACCGGTACCGGTAAATCTACGTTTATGGAGAATCTAATTTTGCAAGACATGCTGGACGGCCGCGGGTTTGCGTTTATTGATCCGCATGGTGATGCGGCAGAACGGATTCTGGCTATGGTGCCTAAGGAACGCACCGAAGATGTAATTTACTTTTGCCCCGCAGACATGGACTACCCTCTGGGTCTGAACCTGTTTGAGTTTGATTCGCCAGATCAAAAGGACTTTTTGATCCAAGAAGCCATAAATATGCTTTATAAACTTTATGATCCGCAGCACCAGGGCATAATAGGTCCGCGCTACGAACACTGGTTTCGAAATGCCGCGCTTACAGTTATGAGCAACCCAGAGGGCGGTACATTTATAGATATTCCAAAAGTATTTACAGACAAACAATACGAGAGACATCTTAAACAATTTGTAACCGACCAAACTGTCTTAGATTTTTGGAACAAGGAAATGGCCCAAACGGCTGACTTCCACAAAAGTGAAGTTTTGGGCTGGTTTGTGTCAAAGTTTGGCGCCTTTTTATCAAATGCCATGATGCGCAATATTATTGGCCAGCAAAAGAGCTCGTTTAACCTAAGGCAGATAATGGACGACGGTAAAATATTGCTAGTCAACCTTAGCAAGGGTCGCACCGGTGAACTCAACAGCAAGCTGCTAGGTATGGTGTTTGTTATGAAGTTTCAGGCGGCGGCTATGAGCCGTGCCAGTGTGCATGAGTCTGAACGCCGTGACTTTACGCTATACGTAGATGAGTTCCAAAACTTTTCAACCGAATCTTTTGCAGACATTTTGTCTGAAGCCCGTAAATATGGACTAAGCCTAACCGTGGCCAACCAGTTTACTACGCAGCTGTCAGATGAAATACGAGACGCCGTGTTTGGCAACGTCGGTACCATTGTTTCATTCAGAGTAGGTACCAACGACGCCGAATTTTTGGCCAAGCAATTTGCGCCCGCCTTTGACAGTGAGGACTTGCAGAGATTGCCAAACTACAACACGGTCATGCGCATGCTTATATCTGGAGTGCCGGCCCAACCGTTTAGCATGACTACTATTCCACCGCTGGGAACACCCAACAGGCAACTAGCGCAGGCGCTCAAGCAGCTGTCGGCTGCAAAATTTGGTAGGCCAAAGGCCAGTGTGGAGGGCGAGATTTTTAAACGTCTAGCCACAGGGGAAGAACCTAAACCTGCCTACGGAGCAGGCAACTCGCCTTATGGCCCGGCTGGCCAGCGCATGCCAGCTGGCGGGTCAAATGTACCTGCCGGTCGGGTGGGTCCAGCTGCTCCGCCCGGCACCGGATCTTCGTTCTTAGACGAATGGCTGACCAAGCGTCAATCTGGCTCTACTGCCAGCCAGGCAGGACCTGCAGGAGCGTTTTCGGGGCCGCCCAGGCCATTTGGTCCAAACCAAACTGCAAACCCGCCCCAAGCCCCTAAAAAAGCGCCAACCGCGTCTTCAACGCCAGAGCTCAAGCCTTACCGCAATATATCCGGAACCGAGCCAGAAAATAAAGAAATATCTGGTGTTGCGGACAAGATTCGCCAAGATCTAAACCCGAGCCAATCTGGACCCACGGCTAATCAGCCCAACAACAGCCATGGGGAGCTAGACCTAAACAAAACTCATGCGGCAGAAGAAGCAGGCGATACTATATTTATAGACCGAGACGGCAATCTAAAGAGCAACGAATAAAGGCGTTAACGTCTGGGCCCGCGTACTAGAACTCGCAGGGCCTCAAATATAAGCCCCAAAAGGTAACCGCTTACAAACAAAGCAAAGAACAAAAGCAGGTTGTAACGGAAACCATAACGATGTGCCATAAACAGGAACATGCTACTGCCTAGCAGGGCAATAAAGCCCGCAGTGAGCAGACTGGTTGGCCGGGCGACTGTTTTTGCGCCGATTTCGCTGACCCTGTCAACTATTGGTAGGTGAACAACTTTGCTAAAGACTCGTTCTGGGCGTGACAAGCCCACCTGTGCCTTGCTAAGACTAGACTTAAACGCGTCACCCTTTATTTTTTTGCTTAGCACTGGGGGGTGGTATTCGTGTGGCGTTTTTTCTTCTAGTTTGGTTTCTTTGGCGCTTTTTGCTTCTTTTTCAGCCTTTTTCGAGGCTGCTTCTACATCAATCGGTTCTTTCTCAGACCGATGGCTGTCTAGCTCTGGGTTATTGGGGCGGGCTTCTAGCTCGGCATTGTTTGGTTCTGCTTCGTTATGCGCTTGGTGTTCTTGGCTAGACAGTTTTTCTTCACTCATAACTATAAACTCCCGGTTGCATTATATTCTGCACGTACTAGATCAAGCTCCTTGCTCATAAGCCGGCTACGCATAAAGAAGTAGGCCACCACGACAGTTAACGCAAAGCCTGCTATAAGGCTGGTGCCCGGTCCTGTGTTTGGCATGGTTCGCACTATGGTTTCGGTTGTTTTTATAACGGTTGGGGGCAACTTGATGTTCACAGTATTGCCATACACGTTAGTCATGGTTAGATCAAAGTGGCCTGGGTCAGACGAAGAAACGGGTGTTTGGGGTATGGGGTTTTTAACCTTTACAACAAACTGTTGATTTATTTCTGAACCCGCTTTTATCTTTTGCTTGGGCCAGCTAACAATATTGCGGTTGTCTTTTGTGCCACCTTTTAGGTCTACCACATCGGCATAATCCAAGATATCACTAATGTTTTCTTGTATCACTACATTGTCTATGTCTGCCTTGCCTTTGTTTTTTACTGTTAGTGTGTAGGTAATCACATCACCTGCTTGGGCAGTTGTACTGTTGGCATCGTCTATGTTTTGAGTCTCGTTGCGGGCCTTTTTGCTGTATGCCAGGCAGGCGGTCTTGTCATCTTGTGTTTGTGAATCTTCACATGGTTTGCATGCGGGATCGTCTTTATTAATATTGGGATTATAAGGGCAGGGTGGAGCCTTGGGTGGCGGTGGCGCAGCCACACATGGGTTAGTGGTTGTTGTCTTAGTGGCGTGGTTCACGTCGCCGTCTGGTGATTGGTACCAAAAACCCCAGCCTTGGTACCAGCCCGGACAGACTGGTTTGGGTGGCGGCGGAGGAGGCAAACCAATGAACACGAAGTTTCCGCAGTCAAATAGTATAAAGAACGTTTGGCCACTGCTGCTGGTGCCTCGCAAGGCTGTGTAGGTCGATGGGTATCCCAAGGAGTCCCAGCTCCATAAAAACCTAAGCCAGTAAGTGGTGGCACCAATAGTTACGGGAGTCTCGCCGGCCTTACCATAAGGTAGCCTTCCCATGGAATAAAGTTGGCCATCGTAGTCATTGGAGCGAATTGTTACTGTGCTGGCGGAGGCAATGTTACCGCAGCTTATGCCAAAATGAGCAGCAATGTCTCTAAACCCCCCAACGTTGTTGTTGCAAATGTCGACAGCCTGGCCAGTTGACCCAAACCCCCCAGAAATTAGATCATTGTCCGACTGGGCAATGCTGGACTGAGGCGGGCTAATAACCGCAATAGTCTGAACAAACATAGCCAAAGCAATAAATGCGAACCCCAGACGTCTAATAGACGCCTCTTGCCTTAGCCTTTTAGAGTAAAAAGACACTTTGCCTATCAAACTGGGATTGAAGGGTAGGTTGCTCAGCAGTCGTTTAAATTTAGAAGTCATTTTTTGGTTTAGCGCTCATGCTTATTGAACCATGAAACCGTGTGTTCAATCAACAACGAGTTGTTTTTAGCCCCAAATTCATCTATAATTTAATCAGTGAAATGTGCAAACAAAGACGAGAGGGTTAATTAGAAAGTGGCTAAAAAAGGGTACACAGCCGACCAGATTCAGGTTTTGGAGGGTCTAGAACCAGTACGCAAGCGACCAGGTATGTACATTGGTGGGACTGGGCTAGAGGGGCTGCACCACCTAGTTTGGGAGATTGTAGACAACGGCATAGATGAAGCATTGGCGGGTTATGCTACTGAGGTCAGCGTTAAATTATTAGCTGACGGCGGTGTAACCGTTACAGATAACGGCCGAGGTATACCTACCGACATCCATCCAAAAACTAAAAAAAGTACCGTAGAAACAGTTCTGACCGTGCTGCACGCCGGTGGTAAATTTGGCGGTGGTGGCTACAAAGTCTCTGGCGGTCTACACGGTGTGGGTGTGAGCGTGGTAAATGCACTGTCAACCAAACTCATTGTGACCGTATACGGTGACGGAAAAATCCACCAGCAAGAATATGAGCGCGGTATACCGCTGGCTGACTTAAAAGTTGTTGGTAAGAGTGACAAAACAGGCACAGAGATTACCTTTTATCCTGACGACACTATCTTTAAAGAGAGCATACAATTTAGTAACGAGACCATTCTAGACCGTTTGCGTCACGCAGCCTATCTGACCAAGGGCATACGCACCTTGTTTGAGGATGAAAAGACCGGCCAGCGCTACGGCTTTTACTTTGAAGGTGGTATTCAGTCGTACGTAAAGCATCTAAATCTGGGCAAGGATGTGGTTGATGAAGATGTCTTTTATGTTGAAAAACAGGTAGAGGATAGTGTAGTTGAAATCGCCCTGCAATATGCTGAAGCTTTTACTGAAACCGTCAAGGCCTTCGCTAATAATGTACCAAACCCCGAAGGCGGAACGCACTTAACCGGTTTTCGTACGGCACTAACTCGTGTCATAAACGAGTACGCCCGCAAAAACGGGCTTATCAAAGAAAAGGAAGAAAACCTTACTGGTGAAGATACCCGTGAAGGGCTAACAGCCGTAATTCTGGTAAAACTTCCAGACCCTCAGTTCGAAGGCCAGACCAAGGGTAAGCTTGGTAACCCGGAAGTCCAGGGCTACGTTGCCCAGGTTATGAATGAGTACCTGTCTTATTACCTAGAGGAACATCCGGCAATTGCGCGTAAGATTGTTGGCAAAGCATTGCTATCTGCCCGCGCTCGCAAGGCTGCACGGGCGGCTCGCGATAATATCATCCGAAAGGGCGCGCTTGAGGGCTCCGGCCTGCCTGGTAAGCTGGCTGATTGTTCAAGCCGAAACCCAGCTGACTCAGAACTGTATATAGTAGAAGGTGACTCGGCTGGCGGGTCTGCCAAGGGCGGTCGTGATAGCAAGACCCAGGCCATTCTGCCGCTTCGTGGAAAAGTGCTGAACGTCGAACGTGCACGCCTGGACAAGATGCTAGCAAACAATGAAATCGTGACGCTCATAAAGGCGCTAGGTGTAGGCATAGAAGAGCAGTTCAGCATGGATGGCCTGCGCTACCACCGTATCATAATCATGACCGACGCCGACGTTGACGGCGCCCACATTAGCACACTGCTTTTGACATTTTTCTTCCGACATATGCGCGATATCATTGAGCGCGGCCATTTGTACCTAGCTAAGCCACCGTTATACCTGCTTAAGTCCGGTGCCAGCAAGCGTATGTACGCTTATTCTGATGAAGAACGTGACCAGATGATTGATAAGCTGATTGGTGATCGTAAAGACCGTGGTACAACCGTTCAGAATGAAGACGACCGGCGCAAACAAGCTGGTTTGTCAGACATACAGCGCTACAAGGGCTTGGGTGAAATGGATGCCGAGCAGCTTTGGGATACGACTATGAATCCGGAGAACCGTGTGCTGATCCAGGTACGTATAGAAGACGCCGAAAAGGCTGATGCCATCTTCAATAAGCTTATGGGTACAGAGGTAGAGCTGCGTAAAAACTTTATTCAGACCCACGCGAAATTCGTAAAGGACCTGGACGTTTAGTATGGAAGAGGATAAAGACAACGGCGAAGTAATGAGCAATCCTGACAATGTTTTTGATAATGCTGAGATCGTAAGCAGCGACCACTCGCGAACTGTCGAGCTGCGTACCGTCGAAGACGTGATGGAGAATAGCTACCTAACTTATTCTATGAGTGTTATCGTGGCTCGTGCGCTGCCAGACGTTCGTGATGGGCTCAAGCCAGTTCATCGCCGAATTCTTTATTCTATGGAAAAGAACGGCTGGAAACCGGGCAGCAAGTTCGTCAAAAGCGCGCGTATTACTGGTGACGTCATGGGTAAGTACCACCCTCACGGCGACGTGGCTATTTATGATTCAATGGTTCGTTTGGCGCAGGACTGGTCCACCCGCTATATGCTTGTCCAAGGCCAGGGTAACTTTGGCTCAATGGACGGAGACCCGCCAGCTGCCCAGCGTTACACCGAGGCTAGAATGGCCCGCGCTGGCCAGGCTTTGCTTGAAGACATAGACAAAGAAACCGTACCATTCCGCGACAACTATGACGGTAGCGAACAGGAGCCAGAAGTTTTGCCGGGCAAGTTGCCGAACCTGCTTCTGAATGGCC
>MGCP01000035.1:0-3077 GCA_001790455.1 Candidatus Saccharibacteria bacterium RIFCSPHIGHO2_02_FULL_47_12 | reverse complement strand
GTGGGTATGGCAACCAACATCCCGCCTCACAATATATCGGAAATCCTAGGCGCAATAATCACGCTCATTGATAAGCCGGATGCCACTTTGGACGACCTGCTGGAGCACGTTAAGGGTCCAGACTTCCCGACGGGCGGCATCGTCTATGGTCGCGATTCTATCCGCACTGCCTTTGCGACCGGTCGCGGCGGTGTTGTTGTGCGCGGCGTGGCTACTATCGAGGAGAACAAGAAGGGCAAAACCCAAATTATCATCACGGAAATTCCGTATGCTCTAAACAAAGCCTCACTGATTGAAAAGATTGCTGACCTGGTAAAAGAAAAGAAAATCACTGGCATTAGCGATCTGCGTGATGAGAGCGCTCGCGGTACGGTCCGCATGGTTGTCGACCTCAAAAAAGACGCCTATCCAAAGAAAATTCTAAACCAGCTCTACAAGCTAACGCCGTTGCAGACCAGCATTCACTACAACATGCTGGCGCTGGTTGACGGTATACAGCCGCGTGTTCTCGGGCTTCAGGATATTCTGCAGGAATATCTTAAGCACCGTCAGATTGTAGTCCGGCGCCGTACCGAATACGAACTACGCAAGGCCAAGGATCGCGCCCATGTGCTGGAGGGTCTCAAGATTGCCCTCGACCACATTGACGAAGTTATTGCCACCATCCGTGCGTCACAAACTACAGAAGATGCCCAAGCCAACCTTATTAAGAAATTTAAACTAACCGAGATTCAGGCCAAAGCCATTTTGGCTATGCAGCTGCGTACACTTGCTGGGCTGGAGCGTAAGAAGATTGAAGATGAGCTGGCTGAGCTGCTAAAAATCATCGCTGGTCTTGAAAAGATTCTGGCAGACGAAAAGGAAATCCTAAAGATTATTAAGTCCGAACTGCTTGAGCTTGAGAAGCAGTTTGGTGACGAACGCCGTACAAAGATTGTTCCGCAAGAACTAAACAAGATGAGGGACGAAGATTTGATTCCTGATGAGCAAGTTGCTGTAACACTTACATCAGCTAACTACATAAAACGCAGCTCGCTGGCCGAGTATAAGCGCCAGGGTCGCGGAGGCAAGGGCCGCCGCGGTATGGTTACCCGGGAAGAGGATGTTATAGAGCATGTTGTAAATGCCTCAACACATGATTACTTGCTGTTCTTTACCAATCGCGGGCGCGTATTCCGCCTCAAGACTTATGAGGTCCCAGCCGTAGGATTAAATGCCAAAGGCGTTGCTCTTGTAAACTTGCTGCAGCTGCAGCCAGAAGAGATAGTTAGCTCCATCATAAACGTTAGCAAGGGTGACAAAGACGGATTCCTGTTTATGAGCACAGTGCGCGGCGTGGTTAAAAAGACAGCCTTTGAACAGTACAAAAACGTGCGCAGCAGTGGCCTAATAGCTATCAACCTAGATCAGGGCGATGAGCTCAAATGGATACGTATGACCACCGGAGACGACGAGATCCTTATATCTACCTCGCAAGGCCAAGCCATACGCTTCCATGAAAAGAACGTCCGCCCCATGGGCCGCGTTAGCCGTGGAGTGCGCGGTATTCGTTTGCGCCCAGAAGATCAAGTAATAGGCATGGACACAGTTCAGAAGGGCTCCAGTATCTTTGTAATTAGCAAATTTGGCTATGGCAAGCGCACTAAAGTAGACCAGTTTACACCTCACGCACGCGGAGGTGTAGGTATACGCAGCGCCGTGGTAAATAAGAAAACTGGTGAGCTAGTGGGTGTAAAGACGCTTAGCGAAGACGACGGGCAAGAGGTAATCATTATCTCTAGCCAAGGCCAGACCATACGTCTGGGTCTTAAAGACATCTCAAGCCTAGGCCGTGCCACCCAAGGCGTGCGCATCATGCGCCTTAACGACGGTGACAATGTAGTCTCTCTGGCCCTTGTAGACAAAGTTGAAGAGGGCGAAGAAGAACCAGAAGAAGCCAAAGAATCAGCAAGCTCCATTAGAAACCAAGTAGCAATCTAGGAGACCAGAAGTAGGCGATTATATACTTAACAAACCCAGTTAGATTAAATTGTCACTTTTACCTAAATTACAGTCTTGGCACAAAGTCTGCAGGTTATCTAGAGTATTTTCACCACCTTTAGAAAATGGTTTTATATGGTCAATGTGCAAGATAGTGCCTACATCAATAGCTGGACTCTTCCCACAAAACACACAACGAAACTTATCTCTACTTAGTACTTTCACTCGCAGGCTCAAAGGAATTGTTCTGGTTTTAACTTTAATAGGTACAGGTTTAATTTTAGGCGAGGTAGTCTTGTGAATATTAACTATGCCACTCTCTTCTGTAACCTTTTCGCCTGATTGATATTCAATAAATTTCAAACAGGCATTAGTCCAACCACCAAAGTGACGGTATAGTGTGTCGTAGCTTATTGAGGGATTAGCTCCAGCCCATTCATCCCTAGAGGGACGATGACCTAGCATTCTCCAAATTCGCTCCATTTCGTCAAACATCTCCTGTTCAGAATAAGAGTCTCTTCTGGTTGTAATTTTGAAGTCAATGCCTTGTGCTTTTAGGTGCTCGGCTAGAAATTGCAAAGCCTTATTCCAAGACCCAAACTCTCTATAAACTGTGTAATTGCTTATATCGGCAATTTCGTCAAAATCATCTTGCCTGAAATCCGTATAATTAAAATGCTTTGCGACTTTCTCAAGTTCAGCAATTATTTTCTCTCTAGAAATTTTGCTAATTTGTTGTCGCCCCAGTTCAAATTTAAAGTCTTCTACCATCTTGATGTGATTATTTCCCAGCTTTGGCTATTTTAGCCATAGCCTCGTCAAACGGCATATCAATTTTAGTTGGTAGCTCGCGTTTATCGTGGTCGTCTATAAACATTTCAAGCTGTAGAGGTTCTTTGCCGTATACATGCTTCATTTTCTTTTTAAGCTCATCTATCGTGTCGCAAGCTTGAGCCATACCAATTACTTGGTTTATATGCTCAACTAGTTTACGAACACCGTAGTCCTCAGTGAACCATTGATGATAGTTCTGCCCTTTACGCGGTTTTGGCTTATTGTCTTTAAGGTATTCTGCAACATCAGGGTCTAGGTAGCGG
>MGCP01000034.1:6599-7393 GCA_001790455.1 Candidatus Saccharibacteria bacterium RIFCSPHIGHO2_02_FULL_47_12 | reverse complement strand
AACAACGAGCTAGCAGACGAACTGGGCAATGCTGTGCAGCGAACCGCGGCTATGGTGACTAGGTACCAAAACGGCATAATTGGCAACATGCCAGAGGCAGGGCATGACACTGCTCAGTACCGCGAGGCGCTAGAGTTATGCCGGTTTGACCGGGCACTGGACCAAGTGTGGGAGCAAGTCCGTGGCCTAAACCAGTACATAGACGAAGAAAAACCGTGGGAGCTAGCTAAGGCCAAAGACGAAGAACACCTGCGTGAGGTGCTGGCCTACCAGTGCGGTGCGCTGCTAGAGATTGCAGATCTGCTGGAGCCATTTATGCCCCAAACAGCCGCCAAAATTCAAGGTGTTTTCAAAGAAGGTATCATCCGCCCAACCGAAGGTACCTTGTTTCCTAAGCACGAGACTCACCAAGCAAAAACTGCTTAAATAGATTTATGCAGTTTGTTGATACGCACTGCCACATACACGAAGCAATAGCTTTAGCTGGTGATGAATCTGTTGGCAGCAAGTGGCTTGAAGCAGGTATAGAAGATCCGCAAGTTTTGATCAATAGCGCAGTAGCGGCAGGGGTAACGCAACTCATCTGCGTTGGAACATCTGTTGAAAGTAGTGAAGGAGCAGCTGCACTAGCAGATAGCTCATCTAACTGCTGGGCAAGCATAGGCATTCACCCGCATGAGGCAAAAAAATACATAAATGACTCTAAAAAATTGCAACAATTTCGCAATCTGACCAAAAAACCGCGGGTTGTAGCCATTGGGGAGTGTGGCTTGGACTACTACTACACACATTCG
>MGCP01000034.1:5756-6582 GCA_001790455.1 Candidatus Saccharibacteria bacterium RIFCSPHIGHO2_02_FULL_47_12 | reverse complement strand
AAAACTGTTTCGATTCCAGCTAGAGGCGGCGCTAGCGCAAGATTTGCCCCTGATCTTTCATGTGCGCGAAGCATTTGGCGATTTTTGGAAGGTTTTTGACGAATACAAGGGGCTTCGTGGAGTCGTGCATAGCTTTAGTGCTAATCGCAAAGAGTTGGACCAAATACTAGAAAGGGGCTTATATGTGGGCCTAAATGGCATCACGACCTTTACTAGCCGCCAAGACCAACTAGAGGCAGCTAAAGCCGTTCCACTAGACAGGCTTCTGCTGGAAACAGACGCTCCCTTCTTGACCCCTGTTCCATTTCGTGGTAAAATCTGTGAGCCCAAATACTTGGTGGTGACTGCAGAGTTTTTAGCCCGCTTAAGGGGTGAAACCCTTGAGGAGCTAGCTGCGGCCACAAGCCAGAACGCGGCAGAATTGTTTAAACTAAAAGTATGAACTTACTAGATAAATTTGCAGAATCAATGGAAGGCGCTCAAGCAGAAGTGTTTGAGCTGGTTTCTAATCGCTTGTCAGAGGTTGATGTATCGTTTGAAACCTTGACTAGCCTTGAAGCTATTGGTTCTATGGGCGAGGCAGAGAAGCCAGCCGGCAATATGGCCATGCAGCAGGAAAAACAACAGCCATCACAGGAGCCACCATATGAAAATCTTGTGCCCAAAGCCGCTAGCGTTATAGAACTGGCTGCCACCCAAGAAACCGATCAAGAAGCAATGTTGCGCGAAGCCCGCGAGCTGATCAGCGGTATAGATGGCTTAGATGACGATCTGGAGCTGGCAGCATGATAAAAAAGGTGTTTCAGGGTGTAATTTCTCAGCGCGA
>MGCP01000034.1:4725-5431 GCA_001790455.1 Candidatus Saccharibacteria bacterium RIFCSPHIGHO2_02_FULL_47_12 | reverse complement strand
CCGTATTTTTTCGATAAGTTTTATAACCCATCGGCCACATATTTGCCGGCTTTAGACGTAAAGAAAGATATGGAACAAGCCAGGTCAAAGGTGGCCCAAATTTTAGGTGCGCGTCCAAGCGAAATTGTTTTTACGGCTGGTGGCACAGAGGCAAACAACCTAGCAGTCCAGGGCGTTTTGCAACAGTACCCAAAGGGAAATATGGTGACGAGTGCCATAGAGCACGAGTCGGTTTTAGAACCGGCTACCCTGTACAAACACAGACTGGCACCGGTTGATACAGAAGGGCAGGTAAATTTGGCCAAACTTGATAAATTAATAGATGAAAACACGGTTTTAGTTAGCGTCATGTATGCCAACAACGAAATCGGTACCCTGCAGCCAATCCGCGATATTGCCCAAATGGTCCAAGCCATAAGGCAAAGTCGCCAGCAAAAGGGAAACCAAACGCCTCTGTTTCTGCACACAGATGCTTGCCAAGCCGCTGCGTATCTAGACCTGCATGTTAGCCGCTTGGGGGTAGATATGATGACCCTAAACGGCGGCAAAATTTATGGTCCCAAACAAAGTGGCGTTTTGTATGTGCGCGCTGGCATTGTCCTAAAGCCGCAAGTGTTAGGCGGCGGGCAAGAGCGTGGGCTGCGCAGCGGCACCGAAAACGTGGCAGCCATAATTGGGTTTGCTCAAGCACTCGAGCTGGCGCAGG
>MGCP01000034.1:4529-4675 GCA_001790455.1 Candidatus Saccharibacteria bacterium RIFCSPHIGHO2_02_FULL_47_12 | reverse complement strand
ATTAAATCACTAGAGCAAGGCGTATCAAATGTGCACATAAACGGCTCACGCAAGCACCGCCTGCCAAATAACGTGCACATAACTGTTCCAGGCCAAGACAACGAAAGGCTACTTTTGCAGTTAGAAGAAAAGGGTGTTTTGGCCGC
>MGCP01000034.1:547-4514 GCA_001790455.1 Candidatus Saccharibacteria bacterium RIFCSPHIGHO2_02_FULL_47_12 | reverse complement strand
TAGTGCTAGCAACGAAGAGCCGTCGCACGTGCTGGCTGCAATTGGCCTGGCCAAACCAGACATTCGCGCCTCCTTGCGCTTTAGTATGGGACGCCAGACAAGTGCCAAAGATATAGAGCAGACAATCAAGGCTTTGAAATCACTGCTTTAATACATTAGCGTTTTAAGGTATATTACTACTGAAGTAAACGGTAATTAATACAAAGTGGAAATGTGGGCATTAGTACTAACTCTGGGCAGTCTACTTGGGGCAACTGCGGCTTTTGTTTGGCTGGCTACGCGTTTGGGCGAACAAAAGCCAGCCGGTGATAGCCAAAATGCCATTACCGAGCTAGCCAACAAAGAATCCGAGCACATATTTAGCGACGAATTTAGAGAAGAGCTGCGTAACCGCGGCCGTCTGCACTTTGAGAAAATCATTAGCGAAAACGCCATGTTTTTACAGCAAGATCTACGTATGACTGCCACCCAGGTCAACCAGTTTATGAAAGACCAGATTACCAAAACGCTTAAAGAAGAGTTTGCCAAGTACGAGCAGTCTATAGCCGACGCCAAACAGCTAGCCACCGAGGCTCTAAACAAAACTCAGGTAGCCATAGAGCAGCAACACCAGATATTGAGCGAGCAGCTACAGGCTCAGGTAGCAGAAGAAAAACAGCGTCTGGTGGCTAGGTTTGAAGAAAACATGTCAGATATTGTGAACCACTACGTATTATCTGCCATTGGCAACCAAATAGACCTATCCGACCAACTGGAATTTATTATTGGCAGCCTAGAGGCCAATAAGCAAGCAATAGTTGAGGACATCAAAAATGGTGCCTGATGAGCAAGCGAGGCAACAGGAACTCACCCTGCCTTTGACTGTCATAACCAAGACCGACATTAGCCGGCTTGCCCGCGAGCTTGAATCGCTAGATGAGTTTTTGCTCCAAGCTAGTGCAACGGGGCCAAAAAGCCACATGTCTTTGCCCAAAACCAGCCACAGCCTAGAAGATTTGTCAGCCGGAGCCGGTCTGAAACTAACAGACAAATCAGACAGGCAAAACCTAAAAGAAAAATTAGAGCAGCTACGGGACACGGCTCCCGTTATGCACTTTAGCTTCGCGGCCGAGCCACAGCCCCAGTTTTTACAAAAAATCCTAGAGTGGCTCAGAAAAGAAATACACCCCAATGTGTTGCTGCAAGTTGGGCTTATGCCAGATATTGCAGCCGGGTGCGTTGTGCGTACCACCAACCGCTACTTTGACTTTAGCCTGCGCCACAACCTAAAAGACAAGCGTTCAGTTTTATTTGAAGGAATCAGGGGCAAAGATTAGAAATGAATATGTTCACCAAGCCTTCAGCTTTAAGCATGATCCCGAGTAAACAGTTAACTGCCCTTGGGGGTATAGTGCATGCCTAACCAACACTTTCAGCAACTGGTAGAAGGCGGTAGCCCTGTAGGCGAAGTTGTCAGTATTGACAGGTTTTTGGTAAAAGTGCGCGGCCTAAAAGACGCTAGCGTGCGGGCTCTAGTGATGTTTGACGATGGCAGCAAGGGCCTAACCCACCAGGTGCACGAAGAGTTTGTGATTGTGCTGCATATGGGCACCAAACCGCTAGCCATTGGCACTTTGGCTACCTTGCAACACGACAACTTGGTTACTAGGGTGGGAAAAGATTTTATAGGCAGGGTAGTCTCGGTTAGCGGCGAACCGCTAGACGGCAAGGGGCCGATTGCCTCGGACGCGACCTGGCCGGTGTTTAACAGCGCCCCCGCTATTTATGAACGTGAACTTTTGGGCAAACAATTGGTCACAGGTGTGACGGTGATTGATTCTTTGTTTCCGATTGTGCGCGGGCAAAGGCTGGCAATTATAGGCGACAGCAAAACCGGTAAAAGTACTCTGGCAACCCAGATAGCCCTAAACCAGAGGGACACCGACCAGGTGGTAATTTATGTGCTAATAGCAAAGAGGCGCAGCGACGTAGACACCCTTTTAAACCGCTTGCGCGAACAAGACGCGCTTAAAAACACCGTAGTAATTGTGTCTACCATATTTGACTCTTTGGTCATGAGCTATCTGGCTCCTTATGTGGGCTGCGCCATGGCTGAATATTTATGGCAAAAAGTCGGCCAGGACGTGGTGCTGATCTATGACGATCTAACCAACCATGCCCACATCTACAGAGAGATTGCCCTACTGTCTGGAACCAGTCCAGGTCGCGACAGCTACCCGGGCGATATGTTTCACGCCCACTCGTCTTTGTTGGAACGCGGCGGGCAACTGGCATCAAACCATAAAGCCCTGACATTGCTACCATTAGTACTGGCAGTGGGGGGCGACATTACGGCGTATTTGCCCACAAACATTATGGCGATTACCGATGGCCAGTGGATCTTAGATAACGATGTTTATAAAGACGGCCAAAGGCCTGCAGTCAGCGTGGGACTTTCTGTTACCCGTGTGGGTGGGCGTGGACATTCGCCGCACCAAAAAGAAATAGCAGTGCGCACCATGAAGCAACTGTCTGCCTATACTCAAGCCCAAGAGTTCGCAAGGTTTGGCTCAGAGCTGGCTCTGGCCACCCGCCAAGATTTAGAAATGGGCGTAAGGTTGCGCAACGTATTTAACCAAACACCGGCAGAAACTTTTTCTTTGCTAGCCCAGCAGATCATGCTAGATGTGGTAAGCACTCTAAATATGGGTGAAGTTTTGGACATGAACAAACTAAAAAGCGCAGCCAACGAATCGGCTGCCAAGGTTAAAAACGACCAAGACTATGTAAGCATTATGGACCAGCTCAAAAAAGCCAGCCTAATGGAGCACAAAAAATGAAGCGTTCCATAGACATAGCCGCAGATGTGCAAAATATGAGCACCCTAGTAGAGCTTACGAGTGCGTTTGAGGGCATTGCTAGCATGCGCATAGCGCAGATTAAAAATCAGGTGTTGCAAGCCGAGCAGTTTTTCAATGTACTTTGGCAGATTTATACCCAGCTGCGGGTAGACTCTGACTTTCGTTATGGGCGTAGCCAAAAAGAACACGAGATCATAGACAAAGACCTCTTAATAATGATTACTTCAGAAGGTGGCTTTAGCGGTGATATTGACGAAAAGCTATTAAACTTTATGATTGGCAATTTCCGTGCTGACAGCCAATCAGACATTGTAGTAATTGGCCATCACGGTGCGGTGCTGCTTGCCAACAGAGGCATTAAATTTATTAAGTATTACAAGCTGCCTAGCCGTGACCGCGACATTAACGTAACGCCGCTAATTGAAGAAGTCCAAAAGTACAAAAACACCACAGTTTACTACCAGACCTACGTGTCGCTCATGAACCAAGACGTAAAGAGCATTTCGTTGCAAAAAGCCGTACAGCAAATAGGCCAAGGCATGATAACTAAACCAGAAGAAATAATCAGCGAAGATACCTATATTTTTGAACCCAGTGTGTTTGATGTGGTTGACCACCTAGAGCGCTCTATGTTGCACATTGCCCTATCCCAGACAATTTTGGAATCAAAACTAGCACAATACGCCAGCCGCTTTCGTGCTATGAGCATTGCACACGAGAAATCTGTAGACGAAAACCACGTACTTAAGCAACTATACAATCGCACGAAGCGAGGCGAAAAAGACGAACGGTTTAAAGAAATCATAAATGGCCTAAGGGCGCTGGAGTCAGGGGCATGATTCGCTACGCTAATGAAAAGGGTTTAGGGTATAGGATACAGGATATAGTTGGGGAACTATTAAACTCTAAATCCTATGTCCTATATCCTAAGGAACCGGAGGTTCAGTCATGAGCCAAGGCATCGTTAGAACCATAAAAGACCTGGTGGTAAGCGTACAGTTTGATGAAGAGCCGCCAACGCCAGGCGAAGTAATAGTGGTCCAAAAAGATCCATTGGCGCAACTTTTGGTAGACAGCCTGCTACCAAATGGCGAGGCTGTTTGCCTAAACATATCGTCTGACTCTGA
>MGCP01000034.1:0-516 GCA_001790455.1 Candidatus Saccharibacteria bacterium RIFCSPHIGHO2_02_FULL_47_12 | reverse complement strand
GGCAAAGGAATGGAAATACACGTTACAGACCAGGCAATAGGACGTATCCTGGATGCTTTGGGGCAACCGGTAGACGGCCTACCACCCTTTAAGACCGAGGGTGTAGAAAAGCGCAATATTGTAAGGCCGCCGCTACGCGAGCTCAATTTTAAACCCAGCCAGCCGCAAATTTTAGAAACCGGCATTAAGGTTATTGATTTCTTTGCACCGTTTGTAAAAGGCAGCAAGATTGGCATTATTGGTGGCGCGGGTGTGGGTAAAACTGTGCTCACCATGGAACTGGTGCATAATATTGCGGCCAGTGGTTCTGGCATAAGCTTTTTTGCCGGCATTGGCGAGCGTATTCGTGAAGGCCACGAGCTCTACGACACACTTAAAAAGCGCGATCTGCTAAAAAACACCTGTTTGTTCTTTGGCCAAATGAATGAAAACGCCGTAGCGCGCTCTCTGGTGGGTGCCAGCGCCGTGACTTTGGCAGAGTACTTTCGTGACGAACTGGGCAAAGACATCTTATTC
>MGCP01000033.1:4684-5398 GCA_001790455.1 Candidatus Saccharibacteria bacterium RIFCSPHIGHO2_02_FULL_47_12 | reverse complement strand
GGTAGAGTTGTAGGCCTCCTCTATCTGCTTTTCTTTTAGCAGGGTGAAGTGGTCTTTGGCTGCCTTTTTGGCTGCGGCCTCATCGGCCGCTTTGTTTAACTCATTTGTTTCTATAGGAGTTGCGGTGTTTGATTTACTGTCTTTATTTTGATTCTGATAGACGTAGTAGCCAACTCCGCCCACGGCCAATACTACGCCAACTGCGATTATAGCGACTAAGTGCGCTATACCTTTTTGATTGATTGTCTTCATATTTGCTACCTGTTTAGTACTCAAAGTTACTATACCCCTGCAAGCCAATCGGCGCAAACCGCTTATGTTTTGGCATAGTAAGCCAAACAACAAAGACTACCCTACATCACGAACCGAGGGCTGGCTTTTCCCTCTGCGAGCAATATCACAGCAAACTGGCCTGGTTTATCTATAATAAATAGTATGAACGGACTAAATGACGCACTCAAACTATCTAGCAGCCAGTTTGCAGACGGCGCAAACATACCAGCACGTTTTACCTGCAAAGACATAAACGTAAATCCGCCACTAGAAATAAAGGGCGTACCAGACAGTGCCAAGAGCTTGGTGCTAATTTTGCACGACCCAGACGCGCCCATTGGCGACTTTGTGCATTGGACCATTTGGAACATAGAACCAGCTACATCGCAGATACCAGAGGGCGCTCTGCCCATTGGCGCCGTAGAGGGTATGACCAGCTTT
>MGCP01000033.1:0-4535 GCA_001790455.1 Candidatus Saccharibacteria bacterium RIFCSPHIGHO2_02_FULL_47_12 | reverse complement strand
AACCAAATTATCCGGACTCTTTACCCAGTAGTGAGCTTTCGAGACCTTCTCGGCCAAGTGGCCGGGAAGCTTTGTCCGCTATAAGCGGACTACTCGAAAGTCTACTACGGGGTTTAGCAAAGACTAAACCTTAAATATTAGGCCAACTGCCACGCCCAAAAGCGTTGCCACGCCACCTACAATCAGTATCTTTAGCGCTCCGCGCAATCTGTTTGTTTTGAGTATTTTGCCTTTTATGTAACCCAGTAAAAACAATCCCACCAATGCCGAAACCGCAGAACAGTAAACCGAAGCGGGGTATGAAAGGAAAATAACCGGCGTTAGCGGCACCAACCCCGCCAGCAGATATGAAGTTAGCATCAAAAAACCGCTTACAAACGGTCTTTCCTTGTGGCGTTTAATTTTGTCTAGTTCCTGCAACGCGTCGTCGCTAAGGTATTCGCCCGCCCCCATAGAAACGGCCTCTATAGCTATGGCCACAATGCCGCTTAAAATTACCACTTCTTTACTGGCGCCGCCCACGCTTACGCCGGCTATTAGTCCGGTGGTAGACACCAGGCTATCCTCTATGCCAAACAACACGCTTCGCACGTAATCGCGGTTTGCAAGAATCATGTTAACCACATTCTACAACAGAAGCCGTACTGGAGTATAATGAAACTGTGCCATGAATAAAAAAGTACTGGCAATAATTGCGCTGATTGTAATTGCTGGCGGTGGTGCCATATTGTATTCCGGATTAAACAAGGGCGAGATGGCACAAGAAACCACAAAAACTAGTGCTACTGACTTATCTACTACAGACACCACTCCGCCTTCGCCCGCCGTCTCGGCAGGCGCATATGTGGACTACAGCGACGGCGTAATTGCCAACACAGCGGGTACAAAAATTTTGTTTTTTCACGCACCATGGTGTCCGCAGTGCCGCGCACTAGAAAAAAGCATAAAAAGCGAAGGCGTGCCCAGCGGAGTAACAATTATAAAAGTAGACTACGACACCAACCAAAAGCTGCGGCAAAAATACGATGTAGCCATTCAGACAACTTTGGTAAAGATCGACGACAACGGCGAGTCAATCAAAAGCTACGTGGCCTATGACCAGCCAAATATTGAAAGCGTAAAGGCGAACCTGCTGTAGTATGGCCCTCTTAATCTTGTCTTTTGCGGCAGGAATTTTGACTGTGGCAGCACCCTGCATTTTGCCGCTTTTACCAGTAATTGTAGGTGGTTCGGTAGTACGCGACCGCCAAAAGCCCAGCTTGCGGCGGCCGCTGATTATTGCTGGCAGTTTGGCACTGTCTGTGGTTGTCTTTACCCTACTGCTAAAGGCCACAACCAGCTTGTTGGGCGTACCCCAAGTGGTCTGGCAGATTTTGTCTGGTGCCATCGTGACACTGTTTGGCCTAAACCTACTGTTTCCAGAAGTGTGGGAAAAGCTGGCTGCCAAACTGTACATACGCTCTAGCAAGTTGCTTTCGGGATCATATGCCAAAAAAGGAGTGCCTGGCGACATGCTTATAGGCGCATCACTAGGACCGGTTTTTAGCAGTTGCAGCCCAACCTACGCGCTAATTGTAGCCACTGTGCTACCGGCATCGTTTTCTAGGGGTATCATTTATCTGCTGGCCTACGCGGTTGGCCTGGCTGCCGCATTGCTAGTGGTCGCCTACCTGGGCCAAGCCTTGGTACAAAAGCTGGGCTGGCTATCTAATCCGCGTGGCTGGTTTAGAAAAATCATTGCAATCTTGTTTATCTTGGTTGGCGTAAGCGTACTGTTTGGCTGGGACAAGCGAGTACAATCATTTGTACTAGAAAAGGGCTGGTACGACCCTATAAGCAAACTGGAACGTTCACTAGACAGATGAGTTGTGCCCCACAGCTACCCTATGCCTTTGTTTAAATATCATTTTGCTGGCGTCGCCAACAATCAGAACCGCTAACGCAGGCAGGCCAATTGCCAGCATCAGATCAAAGCTGGACAGCCTGACACTACCAAACCAATCAGACAGCGGACCGGCCATGGCCAGCCACTGGAAGCCAATGGCTAAACCTATACCTAGTAGTAGCAACTTGTTGGGGCGCAGTATGATCTTTGACCACGAATGGAACTCAAAGTTAGCATTTAGCGCGTTGGCCCATTGCGCTGCCACCAGCGCCATAAACGCTACCGTTTGTGCGTAGGCATGGCCATTGGCCAGAGCGCGGTTAAACAGCACCAGAGCAACAACCGACATAACCGCGGCCACCATCAGCATGCGGCCAATGTAACGAAAGTTGAGTAGCGGCGCCTTTGGATCATGCGGCGGTTGCTCCATTTGGTGGCGCTCAGGCGGACTCAGGCCAAGCGGCAACACGGAAAACCCGTCTGTGACCAGGTTGATCCACAAAATCTGTATGGCGGTTACTGGCAGCGGCAGTCCAATTAGCAAGGCCCCAACCATGGTGAATGCTTCGCCCAGACTGGTAGAAAGCAGATAAAACAGCATTTTTCTAATATTGGCTAGCACCGAACGCCCGACTCTTACTGCTGCAATAATGGTTCTGAAGTTATCGTCCAAAAGCACAATATCACTGGCATCTTTGGCGGCATCGGTACCACTGCCCATAGCCAGGCCGGCATCTGCCTCTACTAGTGCCGGTATGTCGTTTACCCCGTCGCCGGTCATGGCGGTTATCTCTAGCCCCTTGACCGCTTTTAGAAAATTGAACTTCTGGGCGGGCAACACCCTGCCAAACGCCACAGTGGTTTTAAGTTTTTCTGGCAACGACTTTACGTGCGGTTCATCTAGCCAATAACTTTCTGCCACCTGCAGTTCATTGTTAGCTAGGCCAATGTTCATAGCTACCCTACGAGCAGTGTCTATATGGTCGCCAGTCAGCATCACCACCCTCACGCCTGCCCGGCGCGCTTCGGATATAGAATCGGCAATGTGGTCGCGCAGCTCGTCTGCTAGCCCTAGCAACCCGTCAACTGTCAAGTTTGCTAGCATAGAATCATCTAATTCTTTTGGTATGTGGCTCAGCCGCTTATGCGCCACCGCAATAGTCCTGTAACCCTTGCTGGTAAATTCTGCCAGGTGTTTCTTGAAACCATGGGCCTGGCTGGAGTGACTGTGCCCCAGTACAGCTTCGGGCGCGCCTTTTATAAACAGATGGTGTCCGTGCGGCGTGCTCCATAAAACACCGCTAACCCGCAGTGTTTGGGCAAATGGGTATTCTTTGAGCTTTTTCCAATCCTTTGGAGTATGTTCGCTAAATCGGTCATCTAAAATTGCGTCTAGCGGGTCGGCATGCAGATCGTCGTCGCCGTTTAGGCTGGCCAGTACGGCTTGGGCGAATGCTCTTCCATGGTTGTCACGGTGTGCCAATTCCGCCACAGACAGTTTGTTTTTGGTAAGCGTACCGGTTTTATCAGTAGCAATCAGCGTTATGGCTCCCAGGGTTTCTATGCTAGATATTTTCTTTACTAGCGCATTAACCTTGGCGAGTTTCTTTGCGCCCAGCAGCAACACCACAGTAAGCGCCACAGGCAGCCCTTCGGGCACGGCAGATACCACCATTGCCAGGCTAAACCTTAGCGCATCGGCAGCTGTGATTCCCCGTATGATTGCCAGCACAAAAACCACACTCACTAGGCAAGCCACGCCCACAACCAGCTTTTTGGTTATGTCGTCTATTTTTCGCTCTATTGGGCTGCGCTCAAAATCGGCTGTTTGCACCAGTTCGCTGATCTTGCCAATCTCTGTTTGATTGCCCGTGGCTATGACCAGCATAACGCCTTCGCCACCGTGTACCAGAGTATCTTTAAACACCGTGTTTTTCTGGTCATACACCTGTAATTGACCACTGAGTTGCTCTGTAATTTTTGTGATGGGCAGCGATTCGCCGGTCAGTATTGCCTCTTCAACCTGCAAGTTATCTGACTCCAGCACCCGTCCGTCCGCAGGCACCTTGGCACCCTCTGCCAGATACACAATGTCACCGGGTACCAGTTGCGAGGCCGGCAGCAGCAGCATCTGTCCGCCGCGCTTTATATGGCACTCTACCTCGTCTTGTTTTTTAAGCGTCTTTAGAACCTTGTCTGCAGAATATTGCTGCACGTAGTAAATGCCGGCATTTATAGCCAGAATAATTCCTATAACTATGGCGTCAATCCGCTCGTGCGTAAGCAAACTGATAATGATCGCTACCACCAGCACGCTTACAAACAGGCTGGCAAACGGTTCAATCAGCCGTTTTAACCAGTGCTTGCCCCTGGGCTTTAGTACGTTTGGCCCGTAACGCTTTAGCCGCTCGTTGGCCTCGTGGGCAGTCAAACCATCATGGCCAGAATGCAAGGCCTGTAGCGCCTGCTCTGCTGACTGGCTATAAAACGGCTTATGTTCTGGCGTATTGTTGTTCGCGGTGCCCTCCAAGATACTCTGTATTATAGCTTAGGCATAAGCGTCCGACCAATGGCTTTGATAGATGTAAACTGGTATAATTGCACCCGTTATAATGGGGAGTGGCCAAGTGGTAAGGCACCAGGTTCTCTA
>MGCP01000032.1 GCA_001790455.1 Candidatus Saccharibacteria bacterium RIFCSPHIGHO2_02_FULL_47_12 | reverse complement strand
ACAAATTGATTCAGAAAAGGGCCGGGTGCGTGACCCGGGCAAACAAGCCGCCATACAGGACGCAGAAGAAATGCGCGACAAACTGCAGGTGGGCGAGGAGCGATTCTTTCGCTTTGGGCTGTACTTTACCATCTATGCAGAAAGCATGGACGAGCTAGAGTTTATGACACATAAAATAGAGTCCATTCTGGGCCAGCAACTGGTTTATTCCAAGGCTGCCGCGTCACAGCAAGAACAAGGCTTTAACAGCACTATCCCGCAGTTTGTAGACCAGCTGCAGATAAGGCGCAACATGAACACTGGGGCTATTTCTACCAGTTTTCCGTTTACCAGTGCCGATCTTTCCCAAGACAACGGCATACTCTACGGAATCAACATGCACAATTCGGGCCTAGTTATATTTGATCGTTTCACACTAGAAAACGGCAACAGTGTGGTGTTTGCCAAATCTGGCGCCGGCAAAAGCTTTGCCGTAAAGCTAGAAGCGCTGCGCAGCCTAATGTTTGGCACCGAAATTTTCGTGGTTGACCCAGAAAACGAATACCAACGCATGTGCGACGCAGTGGGCGGGGCATATGTGCGCCTTAGCCTAAACTCGGCTACCCGCATCAACCCATTTGACTTACCCAAGGTAGTAGATACAGAGGAAGCCGACAACGCTCTGCGATCTAATCTGATTACGCTACACGGTTTGCTACGCCTTATGATGGGCGGAGCCCAGGCCCAAATGGTTGGTGGTGCGGCTGCAGCCATGCCAGCCCTAAACCCAGTAGAAGAAGCCGACCTAGATGCCGCCCTCATAGAAACCTATGCCAAAGCCGGCATAACCAATGACCCGCTAACCCACACCGGTATACCTCCAACTATAAGCGACCTTTACGACACACTGTTGCACATGGGTGGCAGCGGCCCACAGCTAGCTCAAAGATTACGCAAATACACCAGCGGCACGTTTGCAGGCATCTTTTCACAGCAGTCCAATATAGACATAAACAACCCGTTTGTAGTGTTTAACATCCGCGACCTAGAGGACGAGCTGCGCCCAGTGGCCATGTATATTGTGCTCAACTTTATCTGGAACAAGACTAAGACCGACCAAAAACGCCGTATTCTGATAATTGACGAGGCTTGGCAACTTCTGAAGTACGAAGACAGCGCCAACTTTATGTTTAGCCTGGCCAAGCGCGCGCGCAAGTACAACCTGGGGCTAACCACCATTAGCCAGGACGTAGAAGATTTTATGGGATCACGCATGGGACGCGCCATTGTAGCCAACGCATCCATGCAGCTACTGCTCAAGCAATCACCCTCTGCCGTTGACGTGCTGTCAGATGTTTTCAAGCTAACCAGTGAGGAAAAGAAGCGCCTCAGCCAGTTCCCGGTTGGCCAGGGTTTGTTCTTTGCCGGCCAAAACCACGTGCACATCCAAATAGCAGCCAGCCCCACAGAGACCGGACTAATTACCACCAACCCGCAGCAGATCAAGCAGCTAGAGCAAGCCGGCGAGATTTTGTCTGCAGGGCAGGCCTCCGCCCAACCCCAAGGCACCATTGATTTAGCCGGGCAAGTACCCCCAACCATACCAGGAGCACCACAAATTTAAAGGCTTTAACGCAGCAGGCTACGAGGATTAAGCTGAAAGAAAAACAAAATGGCAATAAGGCTTGACGACAGACCAAACGAAGAACTATACGACGACAACCAGCCAACCTGGCGCACCAATCTAGATGATGATTTAGAGGATGCTAATAACGCGCCGACAGCCACTGATGACAATTTGCCTCCAGGGCATCCTAGCCGCAAGAAAAAAAGCTCGCCCGAGGAATTAGAGGCCGCTGAGAAGGGTGGTGGATCAGGCCAGGCTGACGGCGCGGCATCTGCCGAACAGGACAAGCTGGGTGGAGTTGAGCGGCAGATAGCTGGAGGTTTTAAGCCGGAAGGCCGAGGTGGAACTTCCAAATTTTTGGGCCAGTTAGACAAACTATCTACCAGGCAAAAGTGGATTGGCGGTGGCGTCGGGGCTGGAGTAGTTGGCAGCATTGTGGGTCTTCTAATGATTGCGTCTGGCCCGCTCCAATTTATCCATATGGCACAACTGCTCCAAAAATTTCACTTTGGTATTAATGAAGAAACGGGAAACATCCGCACCGTAAAATTATTACGCTATATGAAAGACGGCAAAGCCCAGAACCTGCGTATGGGTAAAGTAGGCAATGCCGTTGCCGACCATTACGAGGGTGTTTTAAACAAAAAAGGCATTAGCTCAACCTATGGAAAACTGGCAAAGTTCAACGGCTTTGATATTAATCCCACCTTAGCAGAAGAAGGCAGTAAGTACTCCGGCAAATCGTTAGATGAGGTTGAAGCAGACCTTAGGAACAATTATAACGACATTGACGTGTCGAGAGTTAGGGTAGACATTGACGGCATAGATACCGAGGTGCTGCGAGTCATCTCTACAAAGAACGGCTTTTTTGGCACGCGTAGTTTCTTTAAAAACATGCTAGGAGAAGTAGGGCTAAGCGGTACATCGTCCGCCATTGGTAAGCGCGTACTAGGCCGGCGCGCTGGTGTAACCTGGCATCCTATGAAAAAATTAGATACTAAGTTGCAGGGAGCAGTTGATGATTTGTTTAATAAATGGTTTGGGGAAAGGGCCAAACGCATCAGACAAGGTGCCACCGATCTCAGCGCACCCGCTAAAGCAGAAGAAGTAAAAGATGCTGACGGCAACAATAAACCAGTCAGCCCAGACGCCTCTGATGTAGCCGGCCAGGTAGATGAAACAACAGCCGCAGGTAAAGCAGCCAAGGCTGACCTAGACACTACGCCCTCGACATCATCTGGGCCTTTCCAGAGTTTTCAGTCTAGTACGGTTGGTAAATTTTCTGCTGGGGGTGTTGGTGCGGTTGGCATAGCGTGTGCGGTAAAAGGCATTGCCGATAATATTGATCAGATCAAATATGCCAATGTGGTTATGCCGCTAATGCGAATGGGCATGGAAATGGTAACTGTGGGCAACCAAGTTATGTCTGGCGAAGATTTTGACAGCGAGGTGCTGGGGTTTTACTCCAAGCAAATGCATGACGAAAAAAGTGGGTCTTGGGCGGCAGCCCGCAGCATCCAGGCAGAGCTGGGCGAAGAACAGACTGGGCCTGACATAAGAGATGAGGCACGCATACCAAATGAGCAGAACGCCGTTAGTAAGTTTACGTCTGCTATCCCAGGTTTAGGTGCAGCTTGTTCGAAAGTAGGCCAAGGCATTATGACTGTATTTTCTGCTGTCACTGGGCCAATTTCTTTCCTGACTGGTGAAGTAGCCGCTAGGATAGTTGAGTCAACCGGGCTATTAGACGGGGTCATCAAGTGGCTGGCTGGCCACCCCATAGATGTATCTGTAGCTGGTGCAGACTTTGGCAACTACGTAAACTTTGGCGCCAGACTAGCAGCAAATGAGCACGCCATGTCTGCCGGTGGCAGAGTTTTGTCAGGAACCGAAACAGCACAGCTAAAGACAGAGCAGCGCCGACTTGAAAACGAAGAACAAAGAACCAAATCCTTTGCAGAGAGGATGTTCAATCCATATAACCCCAGGTCTCTTGCTTCAAAAATCATAGACAAACAAAACCCAGATGCCAGTGCAAACGTCACCGGGGTAGCCAACGGCCTACTGGGGGCCAGAAACATCTTCTCTAGCTTGCCAAAAGCTATTTCATCAGTTTTTACAGGCAAGGCCATGGCGGCAGAGCCATATAATTATGAGTTCCCGCTAATCGGTAGAAGCGCCGATGAGCTAAATAACCCCCGTTATGACAATCCGTTTGAGAACGCAGATCGCGTTGGTACTAGGCTTCAGTCTGACGGTGACAGCCTAAAGAAAGATGCCAAAGAATGTTTTGGGGCAACTGTAGATAGTCAGGGTGGTGTTAAATTTGATACGCCGGTTAAAGACATGTATTCAAACTTGCCCGCCAAATGCACCGACCCAAACAACACAAACATGATTGATCTAGGGGTATTTGTTGGAGACATGCAGGCTATAGAGGCACTGGCTTGTTATGCTGGCCAGGACGATTCCTGCAAGGTTCTTGGTTTTGGCACCACTTCTACTGAAACTGTATCTGTTACTAACAAAAGTGTCTATTTAGTTGGGGATTCCCTTACTGTAGGTATGGAATCAGCCGGGCTAGATGACCAGCTCACTGCAAAGGGCTTTACGCCAACCACAGATGGTTTGGTCAGCCGGAGGATCACCGGCGGCCCAGCGCCAGATGGTATTACAAAAATCGAGCAGGATAAGGCTGTTGTAGCTGGCGTCGGTTCAATTATTGTAGAGTTGGGGACAAACGATTCTGCGGGAGCCCTACTGGCTGAACTGCAGCAAATGCTAGATAAAATACGCTCTATTAATTCAGTTGCGCGCATCTACTGGGTCAATTATGTAGGTTCTGGATCGGCTGCAGCTGCACAACAAGAAAAAACTACCATTTTGACTGCCTTTGCCCAAGAAAACGGCATCAAGATAATTGACTGGGCATCCGTAGGCTCTCAGTATGTATCCGCAGACTCAGATTATGGAGTGCATCCTTTTGGTAATTACGACAAGATGGTTGAAGTAATTGTGAGTAGCTTGGGCATACCATAATGAAAAAATACGAATCATTCAGACGGTTTTTGGCAGTGCTAGCTTGCTCTTGTTGCATGTTTTTAGCTTTATTTGCAGCGGTCCAAGATTCACTGTACGCTTTGAGCCCCGCTCAGCTAAAGACGCACCGGTCCGGCGTCTGGTACTTCAACGTTGACCGTGATAACAATGTATGTAGCAACGAGTCAAGCACTTCGACCTCTCAAGCAGAGTCAGCCGGTACAAACTTAGATTATGCCGGAAACCCCGTTTTGTCTGAAGCCCAGCTGGAGGCAATAAGACAAAACCAGTCCATATATGAACAAGCCGCTACCCAGGTTGACATCCCATGGCAAATGATTGCCGTTATACATCTTAGAGAGACTGGGCTTAAGCGCTACAATCCAGGCAATGGGCAAGGTGTCTACCAATTTGTAAACATGCAGGGGGGCCCATACCCCGCTGGCGATATTGATGAAGCTGAATTTTTACGTCAGACCATCTTAGCTGCTGAGTTTATAAAAGCTAAGGCGGGGTCAAACCTTCCACAAAACCAGAACCTGACAGCACAAGCTAGCACAGACGCAATCAAAGACACGTTTTTCGGTTACAACGGCCGAGCTGAAGTATACGCACAGCAAGCGGCAAGTTTGGGGTTTGACCCAAACACACAGCCATTTGAGGGCTCGCCATATGTCATGAACAGGGCTGACGCCCAACGCGACCCGGCAGTAAACCCTACGGGTTGGGGACAGATTAAAACGGATGGCGGCGGCATCCAGTACCCGGCCAATAATGATTATGGTGCATTTGTGGTTTATGCATCTATGGCAGGTATTAGCACCGTGTGCAGCGCAGGTATTGGCCAGTTTGTTTGGCCGGTGGACGGGACGGCAAATGTAAGTGGTTGCTTTGGGGAAATAAGAGAAGGTGGCAGACCACATGCCGGCTTGGATATTGGTGCCGCCACGGGAATACCCGTATTAGCAGTAACCGACGGATCCGTACGCGTAGCTGGCCCTTGGGAAGGTTATGGCCCTAATTTTGTAGCTATCGATCATGCAAACGGGTTGAGCACTAGTTATGGGCACATGGACACTATGTCCGTCAAAGTGGGCGACCAGGTGCGTGCGGGCCAACAAATAGGAACGGTTGGAAACTTAGGTAACTCTCGTGGATCCCATTTGCATATCAACTTTTATATGACAGAAACGGGTGAGGATGGGCCACATCTTAACCCCCTGCAAAATGGATTAACCATTCCTGAAGGAACACCAAACCCAAGTGACTGCAAATAAGGAGACAAAATGGAACCAAACAACAATAAAAGACTAAGAATTTTTGCCGCAGTTTTTGTGCTAATTATGGTGGGGCTTGCTGTCTTTGTGTTTATTAATAACTTGGGTTTTCATATAACAAAAACGGTGCCTAAACTCACCGGCACCACGCCTTCTATCCTCAACGGTTTTAAAATAGAGTTTAACCGCGAGCTTGCTAGCAACGTTGACTACATGAAAACTCTAAACGATGAGGCTAAGCATGTTAAGTCTATAAGGCTAAATGGCAAATCAATGCTTGTGGTAACTCAACTGAACGAAGAAGGGAAGAAATACAAGTTCAATATTAATAACATAAAGGCAAAGGATGGTTCAGTAATTAAGTCTGTGCGTTTTGATTATATTGCCCGGTTTAAGCCTGCGGAAAAACTTTCGGACGATGAGCGCGCGTTGTTTGAGGAGCTAGGTAGCCTCTATAAAGCAGACAATCCCATTTTGGCCCACCTGCCTTATAGCAACTTAGATTTTAGGCTCTCTGGACAATTTGAACAAAGCGAATCTGGCGAACTGGGAGCTTTTTACTTAGATGCCAAGCTTTACCTTAGCAATGCGGATATAAAAATTGGCAGAGACGATGCCATAGCGCAACGCAAAAAAGCTATAAATGATTACATAGCATCTCTGGGCTTCGATCCAGGAGACTTTACGATCAAATACGAAATTATAGAACCTAGCGGGTAGCACCTACTTGCTGGTTGGAATGATTGTTGCTTTGTCTATAAAGTGCCGCACTACCACGTCTGCGTCGGTGGTGGTTATAAACGTTTGGTAGTCTTTGAGAAATTTAGTAAGAGCTTGGCGGCGTTTACCGTCTAGTTCGCTAAACACGTCGTCTAGAAGTAATATTGGCTTTTTGTTCCACTCTGCCTCAAGCAGCTTTAGCTCTAAGATCTTGAGCATTAAGATCAGCGTTCTGGCTTCGCCACGCGAAGCTGTGGCTTGGGCTTCGTGGCCGGCTAGCTCCACCTTAAGGTCGTCGCGGTGCGGTCCGTGCCCGGTAAAGCCACGGGCCATATCGAGCTGCTGGCTGGCTTCTAGTTTGTGCAGCAAAGAGGAGCTATAGTTTTTAGTTGGTATGGCACTAGAGTAGCTTAGGGCTACTTCTGCCTTAGAACTAGCCAGTTTTTTATAAATAGCTTGAGCAGAAGCGTTAAGCTCTTTTACCAACCGCGCCCGTTCTGTGGCAAGCTGGCCGCCTAGCTCGCTTAGGCGCACGTTCCAGGCAAACAACTGGTTCGTGGCTGGCAAGTTGCCCCTTTTTAACAAAGCGTTTCGCTGGGACAACGTGCGGCGGTAGTCTCGCCTGGTTTTGTCATACCCGCTGACAGTACGGGCAAGTAGGTTGTCTAAATAATCGCGCCTAAGTTCTGGCGCTCCTGTCAGTAGCTGCAAATGCTCTGGCTCAAACAGCACTGCCGGCACAGTTTTGGCCAGGCTTAGGCGAGCAAACTTTTGGCCGCCCAGCTCAAAACTTTTGCGTACTGCTCCGTTTGGCTCGGTTTGCAACTTTACGCTGCGGGCGCCGTTGTCCACCCGGGCGTCAATTCTGGCCCACGGTTTTTGGTGCATTATCATCTCTAGGTCTTTGGCCTTGTACGAAGAGCCTTGGCATATGGTCAAAATAGCCTCCAGCAAATTGGTTTTGCCGCTGGCGTTGGGCCCAACGATTATGTTTACGTTACTCCCAAACTCAAAAGTCGCGTCTTTGTATGACCTGAAGTTTTGCAACCGAATATCAGCTATCACAATACTTTAAACTTTACACTTTTTACTTTTGATTTGCCCAAAAAGTTTATTAACTTTTGAGGGGCATGATTACATGGATATAATCATCTGCGCCAACTTCTTTTAGCACGCTGGGTTCAAGTTTGCCATTAAAGCAAAACATTACTTCGTCTGAGCTAGCGGCGTTGAGGGCGTCTATTAGGTAACGAGAGTTTAGTGTTATTTCACCTTCACCTACAACTTTTGCTGGGGCGCTTGCAGTGTTGTCACCAAGCTGCGACGCCACTGATTTCATGTGGACATGCTTGTTTTTTGGGTCAGCCGATATAGTTACGCTTCCGGCGCTCTCGCGCGCAAACAGGCTAGACACCTTGGTAATATTTAAAAGTTCTGCTCTAGATACTGTGATGCTGGTGGTAAAGTCTTTGGGGATTAACTTTTTATAGTCCGGGTAGCTGCCCTCTATCAGCCTTGTTACTAGTTCCACATCGCCAACTCTGAACTGTACCTGATGCTCATCGTACACAACCTCTACGTCTTCATCGTAGTCAGAAAGTATGCGAAGCAGGTCTTGCATGGCGCTAGCGGGCACAAGGAGGTTTACGTTGTCGGTGGCTTTGGTCAAAAGCTTTTCTGCTAGGCGGTAGCTGTCGGTCGCCACCAAGTATAGTGAACCTTCGTTTGTGTGTAGGTAAACGCCGGTTAGGGCGGGGCGGGCTTCGTCATTTCCGGCCGCTACAATAATTTGTGTCAGTGCTTTCTTAAGCGCTTTGGCGGGCAGGCTCCAAGCGTTCTTTTTGGAAATTGATGGCATAACCGGAAAATCATCGGCAGCTACGCCGTTTATGGTTGATTTATATTCATCGGTTTCTATGTGGAGTTTGTTTTCTTCGAGCTTGAGGTCTATTACCCCTGGTGGCAAGCTGCTAACAAAATCTTGCATAAGCCTGGCTGGTACGGTTATGGATCCTTCTTCGCTAACCTTGGATCCAACGAAGTTAGTGATGGCTATTTCCAGGTTGGTAGCAACAATACTCAGCCTAGTACCAATGGTTTTTAGCATAACGTTAGAAAGAATTGGCAGTGTGTTTTTGCTGTTTGCCACACGGGCAACGGTATTAAGCGCTTTGGCTAAGTTTTCCTGGGTTACTTGAAGTTTCATTAAACACACTCCTAACTATTATTTATTTATATAACCAGTAGTTTTAATACATAGGGACTGTGTAAACCGGGCATAACTACCACTCAACAGATTAAAAAAGACTGCAAAGGCAGTGGCTAAGGTTGTACAAAACCTGAGCACAAAGCGTGCAAAAACCCCAGAATTATAAACAGTTGCAAAGTAGCTTTTGCTGTCCTGTGCAAAACCACCCACTGTTTGCCACAACTTATAAACAAGTTCTACGCAGCTCTTCAACAGCCTTCCCGCTTCTAAATTAGGCATACAAACGCTCCTTGATCTCGGCAATTGCACTGCGCATATCGGCGTCCAGCGACGATTCTTTGGTGATCTTGTCTACCGAATGCATGGCGGTGGTGTGGTCTTTTCTGCCCAGCTCTTTGGCTATTTTAGGGAAGCTTAGGTGAAGCTCGCTACGAAGCATATACATGGCTATCTGACGAGGCACCACTATATCTTTGTCACGCTTGGGCCCTAAAATATCCTCCAGGCTTAACTGAAAATGCTTAGCCGTACGCTCTATGATTTGTTTGGCGTTTAGGTGTTTAGGCCTGGACTTGCCAGCCCCCAGCAAGCTGGCTGCAATCTGCTCGTCTGGCTCAGTTGCGTGCATCTCGCAGTAAGCAAGCAACTGGTTTAGGGCACCCTCTAGCTCACGGATGTTGGTCTGGATGTGGGTAGCCAAATACTCCACAACCGGCTGAGGCAAGTTAATGTTGTGCGAATTGGCTTTGGACTGCACAATTGCGCAGCGTGTTTCAAAGTCAGGAGCCTGCATGTCTATGCTCATACCCCAGGCAAAGCGGCTCTTTAGGCGTTCTTCGAGCGTTGGGATGTCTTTAGGTGATTTGTCGCTAGAGAGGATGATTTGCTTGTTGGCCTGGTGCAGCGCATTAAAGGTATGAAAGAACTCCTCTTGGGTTTTTTCCTTGCCGGCAATAAACTGAATGTCGTCCACAATCAAAACATCTGCTCCACGGTAGTAACCGGCAAAATCAGTGTTCTTTTTGTAGCGGATAGCGTCTAAAAATTCCTGCACAAACTGCTCAGTAGATATATAAACAACCCTAGAGCCCGGTTTGTGTGCCAAAATCGCGTTTCCAACCGCTTGTATCAAATGGGTTTTGCCAATCCCAACGCCGCCATATACAAACAACGGGTTGTATTTGGTGCCGGGGTTCCCGGCAATGGCCTGGCAGGCAGCATAAGCCAGTTCGTTGCCCGAACCGACTATAAAGTTTTCAAAGGTATAGCGCTCGTTTAGGCCCTGGCGGTAGGTATGGGTCAAACTGCCAGCATTTTGGCGAACGCTTTGTTCGCCAACCAGTACAACCGGTTCGTCAATCGTTTTGGCGTGCAATTTACTGCCCGAAGAATTGATTTTGTACTCAACTTTTTCTGGTGCCACGCCGTTTTTCTTAAGCGTATCCACAATCAGCTGGTTAAACTTGTGCTCTAACTGGTGTTTGGTAAACACGTTTGGCACGCCTATAACAAAAACCTCGTCTTTTTGCCTAAGCAACTGAGTATTTTTAAACCAAGTAGCATAATTGCCCGGAGAAACGGTTAGTTCTATCTCACCTAAGACTGCTTGCCACAAAGCGTCTCGCACCTGCTTATGCTCCTCCTTTTAGATCTTCCTCGTGGCATTACTATACGCAAAAATGCTAGTTTTCCACAAGTCTCAAAATGTTTCCGCTACAAATTACTAGAATTACTCAACTTCAGATAGAACTTATGCACAGCGACAAACCCTATCTTAAAAGGTGTGGAAAAAAGTTCGCAGAAAGTGGATAAGTGCTCAGGTTTGGTGGGAAAATGTGGTGAATTCTACGGTGCCAGAGCATTTGTGTTAAAGTATTGGCATGCCAAAGCAAACACACCAACCAAAAAAACGCAAACGTGCACGCGAACACGGCTTTTTAAAACGCATGAGCACCAAAAACGGCCGCAATGTTTTACATCGCCGTCGCACCAAAAAGCGCACCAAACTTTCTGCCTAGGAGCAGCCAGTAAGCAGAAACTAGAAAAGATCCCAGCTAAAACCTCTAGTTCCTAATTCCTATATCCTATATCCTATATGCATGATTGCCTCAGCTCATCGGTTTCGCGGACTTGGTAGCTTGCGTTATGTTTATAAAAACGGCCGAACAGTCCGGGGCCGTCACCTGTCTCTAAAGCATATAAACAACACGCACAGACAGAGCTTTCGTTGTGCCGTAGTAGTTTCAAAACGTGTAAACAAATCAGCTGTGGTCCGCAACCGCCTTCGGCGGCGAATCTATGAATTGGTACGCTTGCAAAGTGATCAAATAAAAGAGCCACAAGACATGGTATTTACTGTTTTTGACGAAAGGCTTTCCGCTGGCTCAGCGGAAAGCCTCCAAAAAGAAATAAGCTCATTGCTTTTGCGGGCTGGTATAACGGATAAGGTTAAACCAGTCAAGAATGTTATGATAGAACAACAGGAGAAATAAAGATGTTTACGACCATAATTGTCCAACCTATCTTTAACTTGCTCGTACTTATATATGCGCTACTGCCCGGCCACAACTTTGGCCTGGCCATTATTATATTTACCATTATTGTGCGCTTGCTCATGTGGCCGTTGGTCAGAAAACAGCTCCACCAGGCAAAGGCCATGCGCGAGCTTCAACCAGAGCTAAAAAAGATCAAAGCCGCAGCTAAAGGCAATCGCCAAAAAGAATCATCACTGCTTATGGAGCTCTACCGCGAGAGAGAAATTAACCCCTTTGCTAGCATTGGGCTCTTAATTGTGCAGATCCCCATATTTATAGGTCTCTATAGCTGCATAAACCGCATTGTTCATGACCCCACCAGCATCACCACATTTTCATACTCCTTTATCCAAAACCTCAGCTGGGTAAAAGTGCTAGCCGCCGACATTACAAAGTTTGACAGCTCGCTGTTTGGCGTAATCGATCTTACCAGGGCGGCCCTAAACAAAAGCGGCGGAATTTATTGGCCGGCCATGCTGCTTGTAGCCGGCAGTGCTCTAGCGCAGTTTTTCCAGTCCAAACAGCTACTCCCACAGGCAGACAAATCCCGCAAACTGCGCCACATTCTAAAAGAAGCCAGTTCTGGCAAGCAGACTGACCAGTCAGAGGTAAACGCAGCGGTAGGCAGAAGCACGCGCTACTTGTTGCCTGCCATGATATTTATCATCACGGTCAACATTGCCTCAGCCCTTAGCCTTTACTGGCTAACCAGCGGTTTGGTGGCAGTTATTCAGCAAGGCAGGGTGCTAAAACAGGACGAAACCGAGTTAGAAACAGCAGCAGACAAAACTGTTAAAAAAAAGGTAATTGAAGGCGAAGTCATCAAGCCAAAACCCAAAAAGAAACCAAACAAAAAAGGCAAAACTAAAAAGAGGAAACGCTAATGGCAGAAGAGGGCAAGGGTAGGGAAGAGTCAATATTGTTTGCCAAAAAATATCTAGAAGACCTCTTGTCTTTCTTTGGGCTGAACACCGAAGTTTACGCCACCACGGAAGACGACGAAGTCATAGAGCTAGAAGTGCCCTCTACTCACATGAACGCATTTTTGATAGGACAGCACGGTGACACGGTGCGGGCCATGCAGTTTTTGGTGTCCAGCGCGCTTAAGAACAATGGCTTTGAAATGTTCCGTGTAAACGTGGACATTGCTGATTATAAAAAGCAGCGCGCAGGCCGCTTGGCAGAACATGCCCAGCAGTGGCTAGACCAGGTAAAAAAAGATGGCAAACCACTAGACCTGCCGCCCATGAACGCGGCCGATAGGCGCGTAATTCACAAGCTAGCAGGCGAACACGGCCTAACTACAGAATCCGTCGGCGAAGGCAGAGAGCGCCACATAGTCTTGAAACCGGCTGAATAGCCCCCAAATTCACCAAACGGAAAACACAGTTAATTTCTGGTGTTGTGGATAAATATATATACCAAGATCGCAACAGCGGGCAAAATGGTAGCGACAACAAATAGCCAGCTCATACTGGCTTTGTTTGGTGACGTTGGTAAATTGTCAATCGATGAATCTTCGTGCGCGGCTTGTTCGCTCTGTGCTGCAGCAACCTGGGGCTGAGCGGTTGGTGATTCAATAGTTTCTGCAGGTTGAATCTGACTAACAGATACCGCGCTTTGGGTTTGAGTTTGCCCGGAAGATTGGCTGGCTGTGTTAACCGAAACTCCAGCAAAACTGCCTTCTGGGTCAGAGTATGTTATCTGCGTCTTTTCAAACGAGCTACCTATATCTAGTGGTGGTTGGTCTATAAACCCATCGCAGGCGTCGTCTGTGCCGTCTTGGTCGGAGTCAGTTCCGCTAGGCTCAACAGCAAAGCATGGGTCGGTGGCGTTTGGCAAACCATCGCCATCCAAATCCTCCTCATTTGCCGCCACAAAAATCATCTTGTAAATATCAACCTCCTCGCCCGCTGCGTTTTGTCCTTGCAGATGCAAGGCGTGAAAGCCGGTTGGTGCGGTATCGGGAATAGTTGTTTGGATAGACAAATTGCCCACTGCGTCGGTGCTGTAGGTGCCCAGATCAATAGGGTCGGAATGCAGCAAAACTTTAAACGGAGACAGTACTTTCAAGGCCAATTTTTCCGCGTCAACGTAAATTGCCCAAGGCTGCTGGCGGTACACTACGTTGTTGCTAGTGTCTCCGTCAAAGTTAATGGTTTTTAGCGCTCGGCCGCTCTTGGAGGCGTTTAGGATTGCCAAACCATCCTCGCTGGGCAGCGAGGCGTTGGGGTTGGGCGTGGGCATAGGCTGGGTAAAGCCGCTGGTTTGCTGGGCTATTTTTTGGGCAATTTGGCGGTGGCCAAGGGCGTTCGGGTGAAAGCTTTCATTGCCTATTGGCCCTTTCAGGGGGCCAAAGTTGATAAACTTATCATTTCCCAAAGTAGCTCCATTTACGGCTACGTTCCAGCTGTCTGTCTCGCACAAGCGGCTGCCAAACAGAGAGTCCTCTATATCTACATACTGCACCCCTACTTTTTCGGCTGCGCTTTTTATGACGTTGTTTAGGTGGTTTATGAGCCCTTCTGTAAATTCCAGCTCTTGCTGGTTTAGGTGCACGTTGAGCGCGCAGTTGCCGCCGGGCTTGGCAACCTGGGGGTAGCCAATGGCATAGATTTTGGCACGGGGGTTGTTGCTTTGCAGTTGTGTATACATGTTTGTGAGCTTGTAAAACTGTGCGTTCACCTCACGCACTACCTCCAAGCGGTCTTCGTAGGTGCTATAGCAGGTATCTGGCTCCATGCAGCGGAAAAGTTTGCTTGCAAAGCCTATGTCGTTGCCAACGGCGGAGACTGTGATGATGTTTGGTTTGTGTTCACTTACAAATTCACGTTGCGCCAGATAGCCTGGATTAAAATTATCTAGAATGGGATCGGCGTTTCTGTCCTTTCTTTGTATGCCGTCACGTACCTGTCCTTCATAGTCCCTTGATTCTGAAATAATGTCATCTATGATTGCTCCTGAACAAGCCACAGACTCATACTGGTTTAGCCCCAAATCGTGCCCCAGCAGGTAGGGGTACGAACGCTGCGATAGGTGGCATTTGTTGTTGTCAGTATCGGTCAAGGCCTTGTATTCATACGCACCCTCACCTGAAGTATACGAATCACCAAGTGCCAAATACCCGTAGCCGCTGGCAGCCTGGCCTGCAGCGGTCAAAACATGTTGGGCTGTTTTGTTTACCCCGCCCACTGTGTAAGTGGTATAAAATTCTAGTGTATAGTCACTTCTAAAGCGCAACCTGCCAACTCCTGTAAAGCCCGGTACCTGCTGCAACATAAACGGCCACAAATCTACAGAACTGCAGGCCACTTTGCCCGTAATGTGTGCTGGCACTGGTGCACAAGTAGACAGGTCATAGAGCCTAAAGATCGTAAAACTTCTAGAAGCTACAGCAGCGTAGCGTCCATCGCTGGTTATGGCAGTTTGCAGCCCAGGATCCAGGCCAATGTTGTAGTTTAGCGAATCGCCAAATGGCAGCACGGCAAAAGTCTCGGTGTTTACACGGATGGTGCCTATAAACGGCACGTCTACTACCATCCACAGACCATTGGCAGAAAAGCTTAGCGTGTCTGTTCTGGTTGGCAGCAGCTGGCCAGACACGTCCTTTAGTGAGACAGTGGGTGGCACATTAATCTTGTGAGTTACCTGCCCGTCCCCTGCCTGGGCCGAACCTAAAGCATCGGCAGCGTTGCCGGTAAAGTTCAGGTAGGCATTGTAGGCGTTTACGCCGCCAATCTGCAGCAAAGTGTTGGAGTGCGGAATGGGTATGATACTGGCTGTGCCACCGGTGAATTTATTAACCGGACCGGCAATGGTGGTGCCCTGGCGCTGCAAATATCCACTTTGGCTGTAGGCACCGTAGCCAGTGTCTACCACACAGCTTTGGTGGCTTTGCTCGGTTTGCGGTGTGGGAAGCAGTCGTCCTGGCCGGGTTATGACTTTTTGCGTCTGGCAATCGCGGTTGCCGTTTATGCTATACGGCGGCAGTTCGCCAGTGGCTAGGTCTTTGATTTTGTCTAAGCTAGGGGCGTCACTAAGCCATGGCGAAGCATCTGCGGCTAAACTGCCTTGGTTTGGCAAAAATGCAAAAAGCGCTGCGAAAACGCCGCCAAACAGTACCAAACGGCTAAATTTATAACCAGACACACCGCCTCCACTTTTTGTTTAGCGATTAATTAGAGTTTATCAGATCAGTTGCTTACAGGGTAATGTTCTGCTCTGGCGGATCCGTAGCAAGATAGCTCAATCTCTATACTTTCAGCAGCCTTTGGCTTGAAAACCTCGTATAATCCTGCCTCTATGGGGTATGAGTAGCTCACACCACATCTTAGACCGGATACATTATTGTAATCCTGAGCAAAGCTTTGTTGAGTACTAGGTGAAACTATTGGTACAAATGCATTTTGTTGCTGCGATCCAAATACTTTCCGAATCTGAGATGTACCAACAATTTGGGATGCAGTCTTCATAATGGTATTTGACTGCTCGGCATTTTTATTCTCATATAGAGCATAGATTGCTACGTCGCAACTTCTATCACCTCTTGTCTCAAACTCACTGAATGATGATGAATAACTACATTTGTTCACTTTCTTCTCCTGGTCGGGTTTACCGATTTTTGCTACGATTTTGTCATACAGTTCGTTTAGGGTTGCCTCTGCCTTTTCAAAATCCTTTTTTTCCTGATGTATGGCGTAGGGTCGGTAGAGGACGAAGTAAACAAAGACCATTATGCCTACCGTCATCAAGAAATATATCGGCAGGTTCTTGGCCATGCGCTTTAGCTTTATTTTTGTTTGCGTTGTCACTAACGCTTATTGTACAACAAACTTTTGCAGGTGTGTTTAAATATACACGTGGAACTAACGCTGTCTGAATTCCTCCTGATTATTTCGCCCTATTTTGTTGTAGCATCAATCGTCTTTTGGTCCATTACTTTCATCATTAAGCGTTTTGTTGGAAAGGGCAACCAGAAGGGTAAAAGTCTCGAAGAGATTGAAAGTGAACTCTACCTCAGAGACACGATAATTAGTGAGAATCTGGTTATAAAATGGTCAAGAAGAACGGCGTGGCTTTTAATAATCGCGGCAATGGTTGTGCTCATTCATTTTATAAAAGCCGGAGGTCCTAACAAGGGTCAAGTTTTGGTAGTTGGCAACAACCGATACTTTGAATTACAAGCAAGCTTATTATTACTGGTATTTGGCCTGGCAGTGGCTGAATTGACAACCCAAATTATTAAGAAAAAGGTTCGTTCCAGGCAAAATCAACATGCAAACACAGGCAGTGAAAGTGTTTACCCCATCCCCACCCGTCAGCAATAAGGGTTGACAACCAGCATAAATGTACATACAATGTAATTACTATGAAAGCATCCATTATTAAGATTGGCAACTCCAAAGGCGTACGAATTCCAAAAGTTTTGCTGGAAGAGAGCAAGCTGGGAACCCAGGTAGACATCAAAGCCGTGGAAGGGAAAATCGTCATCTCGCCCGAAAAGACTGAAAGCCCAAAGAGCAAATCGCCAGAGTATAACGAGGAATACTTGTTGAGCTTGGCCGCATTCCAGGATTGGAACAGCCCAGAGGAAGATGAGGCATGGGCATACCTTCAGTAGGAACCGTGATTTTGGTTCCTTTTCCCTTTGCTAACCTTTCGAGGCATAAAATGCGTCCAGCTTTGGTTGTGGCACATGCGGAATTCAACAACGTAATAGTTTGCCAGATTACGACAAACCCCTACTCGAGTAAAAAGGCTATTGTCTTGCAGGAAAGTGATTTTGCAAGAGGTAACCTCAAGGCAGTTAGCTATATAAGACCAGACAAACTATCAACTCTCGAAACAGGCCTTATCCGTGCAGAACTAGCCGAAATAAATTCCCAAAAGCAGCGGCAAGTCAAAACTGCTCTTATAAAATTGTTTGGATAGCTAATCGCCCAGCACGTCTTTGTAGACGGCTAGGGTTTGTTTGGCCAGACACGACTTGGTAATTTTCTGCGGGCGTCGATAAACTACTCATGCTTGCAACCAAACAGGATAGTTTGTATAAACATACTTTATGAATGTAGTTACAAGTACCGATCAGCTTATAAGGCAAATCGAAGAAGGAGATACCATACCTATGCTTGTTGAGCACGGCATGCCGCGAATTGATGCCATTGCCGGCATAGTGTCCATTGCAGCCGGTACGTACTTTTCAAAAAGCAGCATAGCAGAGAAAGCAGAAGGCCTGTCTGCTTGGCACGCTGCCCTACGCAGCCGTTGCAGCGAAGAGTATGATCAGCTGAGGGGAAATTTTCCTGATGCCACCCGTGCAGAGATTAATGCCACTCCCCAACTAGTGACTCTTAATGGAATTAGACGTGGCATAAAACGAGCCATGGGACAGGGCTACAAAGACATCCGCCGCCGTCGCCACGGCAAGGAGCCTTTCCATAGGTTTAGTGTTTTAGATGCAGAACCTGGTAGCAGCGAATAAATTGCTCATGCTTGCATTATTAAGAGAATGGCATATCCTTTTGCTATGGATTTAGAGAAACTACACCAGGCGGTACCCGACGCCCAAGAATATATTGCAGCAGAGGAAGAGTACGATGCTAAAAGGGCAGCCGCAAATGAAGCTACTAGCCAATTAAATGATCGACTTGGCGCAGTCAAGGATGGATTTTATGCAATTCTAAACGAGTTTCATCTAGGAACAGACAGGAGCGTTACAGTCAAACTGTTTGCAGTACCTGCCGTATCAGAAGACTCAGAGGCCGGCGAACAAAGGGCAGGACACATGCAGGTTACGCTAACTCCAATCATTCCAGAACACGTATTGAAAATGAAAAATATTGGCAAATTAAGGCTGCCAGGCAAAAGCGGCATAGATGGGTATACATTGGAGTTTGATTTTATACCATATCTAAAAGACAACAGCACGCCAATAGACAAGAAAGCAGTACGTGTGGGTGCTGAGACTACGCTAGGCGACACCAATGAAACACACGAAGACGATGTTGATGTTTATGGCTCGAAAGTACGGATTAGGTATCCAATAGGCGCAAGATATACAAAACAAGCCGCTGAAAACCTAGATAAATACCTAGAGCATTACCTGGTGCTACGCACAGACCAAACTGCAGGACTAGAGTTATCTTTTAGCATGATCCAACAGGCAATGGAAGACCCAGAACTAAACCCGTGGGTTGAACAAACACGCGAGCAGCGGCGCAGGTTGCAAGAACGAGCACAAGCACGACTGAGCGCTGTAGCAGAACAGGAAAGACAAGCAAGAGCCGAGGAACCGGCAGTGGTAGAAGCACCAGCCAAAGACACCCCAACCTCAACTACAAACAGAAGGTTTTGGGGTCGCGGCTCCGGCAAAACCGGAACTCGTTAGGGCCGTCTGTGAACTAATCACCAAGCACGTCTTTGTAGACAGCTAGGGTTTGTTCGGCCATGCGGCGCCAGGAATATTTGGCAGCCTGCCTACGCCCCAAGTCTCTCAATTTGTCCGCATGGGCTTTGTTAGTCATAACTTTCTTTAGTGATGCGGCCATGGCTTCTACGTCTAGCGGGTCAAAATACTCGGCCGCGTCGCCGTAAACCTCTGGCAGGCAGGTAGCGTTGCTGCTGGCTACCGGTGCCCCGTGCACCATGGCCTCCAACCCTGGCAGGCCAAAGCCCTCGCTAAGGCTAGGGAAGGCATAGACAGCCGTGTGCTCGTACAGCCAGCGTAGCTGTCCCTCGCCAATAAAGCCGGTAAAGATTACGTCTGAAATCATCTGGTCCTTTACTTTGCGTTCTATGGCTTTGTAGTTAGAGTCTTTTTTGCCGGCCAGTACCAGTTTGAGGCCGCGGTTGTCTTTTTTTAGAACCACGTAGGCTTCTATAAGCCGCTCTAGGTTTTTGTGCGGCGTGGGGCGGCCAACGTACATTATGAACTGGTCGTTTTCACTCAAACCCTCCACTGGCTCGGGCGCGTCGGTGATCTTGTCTGCTGCCTCATAAGTTACCGTGATTTTGCGGCTGTTGGTGTGGGTAAACTTGGCCACGTCGTCTTTAACGTATTCTGTGGGCGTAATGATGGCCTCAGACGTGTGGGCTACGATGCGGTTTACCCATTTGTAGACCTGCTGCTTTATGGTAAAAATCAGCCAGTTTTTGTCTGGATTGCGAAACCGCACGGTTGTAAGGTCGTGCATGGTGGTTACGTTTTTGCCTCGTAAAAAGATGGGTTGCTGCACCATGCCAAAATGAATCAGGCTAAGGTTCAGTCTTTTTATTTGTTTTAAAAATCCTATTTGCTCGGCAAAGGTAAATTCTTTGTATGGGCACTCAACAACTTCAAATTTTGGCGCTATTTGCTGCATAAACTCCAGCCGCTTCTTTTTGGTCAGGATTATGAATTTATAAGAAGGGTTTAGCTGATGCAAATATTCAATCAATTTGTCTACATAGCGGCCGGTTGTAGTGCCAGATTCCCGCGCATCAATAGCAATAGTCTTCATAATTTTCTATACTATAACCTACACGGGCTTAGTCTGCATGCAAATTGCTTAGTCCGGTACAACAATCACCCCTGAACTTATATGAAGAACAAGATAAAACTTATATATAGAGTTGGCAAACGCGCCACAAAAAGTGCTGCAAAGGGCAAGCTAAAATATAAAAACAAAGGCCCCGTGAAGCTGTCTTATCATGCAGCGCGCTATGTAGCCAAGAACGGACCCAAAGCTTTTGTTTCTAAAATTAAACACGAAATTGTACGTATAGACCGTAGGCTTGGTAGCAACCTGTACTTTCCAAATGGCTTGGTTAGTGGGGTAGATGAACTGGCAATTGTTAACTGGTACAAAAAGCACGCCAAGCCAGTCAATGTGGTTATTCCCAGCTACAACGATCTAGATGTGCTGGTTCCATGTCTGAACAGCATTGCAGAAACCACCGACCCAAAGCTGGTCAAAGTAATTGTGGTAGACGATTACTGCCAGCCAGGCCACCGCAAAGAGCTTAAAAAACTAGAAAACGAACAAGTCAGTGTAATCTTCCGTGAAAAAAACGGTGGTTTTGCTAAGGCCGTAAATACTGGGCTTGAAGCCACAAATACCAAACAAGACGTGGTGCTATTAAATAGCGATATAGTGG
>MGCP01000031.1:6839-10315 GCA_001790455.1 Candidatus Saccharibacteria bacterium RIFCSPHIGHO2_02_FULL_47_12 | reverse complement strand
GCGCTCTTCTGCATTTATGAATTTTGTTCCCTGATGAGCCATGTTAGAGCCGACGTACCTGTCACACAAAACTACTTTGCCTTGACTAAGGGCTTCCCTAATGTCGGCTGCTGCTTCGTACCTGTCTAGAGCGTAAAATAGAGAGCCAGTATAAGGGCCAACGTCATCTGCAGCCCCGTAAGCACCATTTAGGTATTCTCGAATGAAATGACTAGACGGCTCCTCGTAACGTGGAAAATGAATAGTCTCTATGTCGTAGCCAGATTTTAGGAGTTTATTTTGCAGGGCTTCGTACTGGGTAGTTTTTCCGACCCCATCAACACCTTCAATTACTATAAACAAGCCTTGTCTACTCACCCTTTAGTCCTTTGATTTTGGTTGGCATGGAGCGTTTGTCTAAGTAGGCGCGGGGCAACATGTGCTCTGGGCGCCAGTTTTTTATAAGCTCTTTTAGGTTGGTGCCGGTTTGGTATTTGCCGCTAAAGCCGCCGTGCCTGCCAGCACCGTAAGTGCCCTCTACCTCGCCGGTCTCGTGAAAGACTATTTGGGCAATGCGCTCGCCTACGGGTAGCAGCATAATTTCTTTTTCGTTTAAGTTGTAAATCTCTAATGTCAGTCGGTTTATATAGCCTGGGTCAATCCAGCCGGCGTCAAAACACACTGCTATGCCGTTTCGCCCCCAGCTAGAGCGAGATTTGACCTCGCACGCACCCGGTGGCAATATGCCAAAGAATTCGTGGGTGTGGGCCAGTATGCGCTCGCCCGGGCGCACAGGAATAATTGGGTGGTTCGCAGGTATGCCCTTTAGCGGCTTTACGCCGTTTTCGTCGCACCACTGTTTGTGAGGCACGGCCTTTAGCGCGCCTTCAAAGTAGCGCGATACGTCATCTTTGTCGAACGGGTTGTATACGGGGTGGTCTTTGGACCGTTCTGTGCGGTAATAATGATAGCCTAGCGTAACGTCTAAGCTAGCGTGAGAAATGTGCCTGGGGTTGAATGGTGTGCAGACAATATGACCCTCTTTGATCGCCATTTTTATCTGTACGTTACTGTATACACCCAAAATAGAGCTCCTTTGTCCAGATATTGTACGAAATAATTTGGCTAACCTGCAAACAGATTGACAATTTGACTACAAACTTAGCAAAATGTGTATCTTTAGGCAGCGTTTTGCGCTTGTACGGCATAGTACACCGGCTGAATCTTGCCAGAGCTTATGTCTTCTACTACCCGCTTGGCACAAGCATTTAGGTCATCTATAGAACCGTTACTAACAATTGTGCAATCTACCGGTATGTTGTCGCGCTCGCGCTCCGTGGGGTCTAGCTTGTCGTACTGCAGGTGTTCTGGCCTGTAGACCTTTACGATTTTTGCTCCAGCCTTTTTTAGCAGATACGCATCGTTGGGAAACCGTAGGCCGCCCACTATACAAATCTTATGCTGGTCTTGGTCAAGCTCCTGGATCCTTCGTACGATTTCTTTGTACCATATGCCGTTGTCTACCCGCCGCACCAAATACCCGCCCAGCCACTGAAGTATGGGCCGGTATGATTCTTTGTTTTCCAGGCTAATCTTTTGCTTTAGTAGCTCGGGGTTACGGTGCAAATTGTCTATATGTATAAACAGTTTTTCATACTCTATGGGGTGACGCTCGATTTCTGCTTCGTCTAGCGCAATTGCACCAAAAACACAGTGGGCGTTGACTACCTTCATTAGGATATCTGGCAAGGGTTTGAGCCACTCGTTTATTTCGTCTATGTCGTCGCGGCTGGGAACTTTGGTTGTAGTAGCGTGCAATGCGTCTGCCACCTCGCCTACAATAAGACTGGATTCAAAGTGTGCAACAGATGGGTCTTGCGCTGCAATTGCTTTAGCAAAGGAGCTTTTGCCATGGCCTATAGGACCCGTTAGCCCAAGGATTATCATGCGTTTATTCTAGCATGGTTGCCGATGTGTAATTTAATCAAGCTTTAGCCTGATAGAAGGGCCCATGGTAGTTGCCATGTATGCGCTCATTACGTAGGCGCCTTTTACAGAAGCGGGCTTGGCGGCTTTTACTGCGTCCAGTACTGCCGATGCGTTCTTTTGCAGGTCCTCTGGCTTAAAACTAACCTTGCCAAATGCAGTATGAATGATGCCTGTGCTGTCTACGCGGTACTCTACGCGGCCGGCTTTGGCTTCTTCTACAGCCTTTTTAACGTCTGTGGTTACCGTGCCGCTTTTGGGGTTTGGCATTAGCCCGCGCGGACCTAGCAGCTTGGCGTATTTGCCTAGTTTAGGCATAAAGTCTGGTGTTGCCACCAGTACGTCAAAGTCTATTTGGCCCTTGTCTAGTTTGGCCACTAAATCGTCGTCTGCCACAGCTACTTTTATGGTTTTACCGGTGCCTGCGGGTAGTACCACAGTGCCACGAACGTTTTGGTCAGCCTGCTTAGGGTCAACGTTTAGGTTTATGTGCAGCTCTACGCTGGCATCAAACTTGACGCTACTTGTTTTTTGGGACAGTTCTATGGCCTCGGCCAGGACGAATTCTTTTGATTTATCGACTTTTTCAGCAGATTTACGGTAGCCTTTGCTACGGCGTTCTAGCCGTGAGCGTGCTGGTTTGACAGCGATTATTGGTCCGCCGACGCCTTCTGCTTTGGCGGATTTCGCTGCTCGCTCAATTTTTCTAACTTCTTTTTCAGTTTTCTCTTTGGCCTCAGCTACAGCTTTTGCGCTACGCTTACCAGCCTTAGCGGTGGTTTCTTCGGTTTTTTCATCTGTAACCACCTCTTTGGCTTCGGTTTTAACTACTTCAGCTACTTGTTCGTTGATATTTTCTGGCTTTACTTTTTCTTTTTCTGCTTTTGGAGCAGCTTTCTTAGTGGTTTTTTTGGCTTCCGCCATAATGACTCCTTTCGTGGTGCAAACCCATGTCGAATGACGTGGTCCCACAAATTAATTGTTATCTACCGTCTGGAGTTTTATCCATTCCTGTTAATATTCTCGCTTCTGGGTCACCTAGCTCGGCTGCCTTAAAAACAAGGGCATATGCATCTTTAGCAACTAAGCGCCCCGTAGGTATTGTCTCTTGCGCATAATTAAGTGCGCGAACAAGCAGTGTTAATCGGGCAGCGTTCCTGATAACGTCCATTGGTGCGTCTTCAGGTGCATGACGCCATTCAGACTCAATGTCAGCTAGCTGGACTCTAGTATGCGCTGATAGTGCATCAACAGTCATATTTAGCCTTCAACTTCTACACCCATACTTCGGGCGGAGCCGGCAACCATTTTCTTTACAGCGTCTATGTCGTCTGTGTTCATGTCTCGTGCTTTTGTTTCTGCAATTTCGGTTAGTTGGGCGTCTGTAAGTTTTTTAGAAACTTTTTCTCGGTTTGGCACGCCAGAACCCTTGTCTATGCCCAGCTTTTCTCGGATCATGTCGTCTGTAGGTTGGCCAACCAACCTAAAGCTCATGCTGCGGTCGTCGTAAA
>MGCP01000031.1:0-6832 GCA_001790455.1 Candidatus Saccharibacteria bacterium RIFCSPHIGHO2_02_FULL_47_12 | reverse complement strand
ATGGGCGGTTATGTTGCCTCGCATGTCTTTGGTAGCTTCATTAAAGGGATTTATAAAATCCTGAGTGTTTACACCGTACTGGCCCAATATGCTACCTACTGGAGGCGCAGGTGTGGCCTTGCCGGCTGGGATTTTCATTTTTAGATTAGAGGTGACTTTCTTTGCCATAATTCCTATCTTTCTGTTGTTATGTCAGCCAAAAGCTGTGTAACTTCTTTTACTTGTTCATCTAGCTGAGCATCGTGTACGGAGTCAAATCTGTAAGCAACATCCATATCATCCTGTGTAGCCTCGAGTAAAAGACGTAGACCCTTCCTAATCAAGACAGCCTCTCTCGAAGTGCCTTCAAGTACTACACGATCATTGCCGGTGATGTCTTTTAGTTCCATGTCTCTCCTCTCTCCGCTGAAGCAATGCGGAAACGTGCGTAACTGATTTATTCTACAGTATCCGACCCCTGTTGTCCAGCAGGGAGTTCATCGATTTCATCAATACGAAGCATATCAATCGTCACCGCATGTCCAACAAACCCGGCAACTCCAAGAATGCTACCAACAAAATATCTCTCATTTGCAAGAGCAACGCCAGAACCGACATATGCAGCACCAATACCTAGATATGTGCCGAGCCTGGCTGCAGTTCCCTTAATTTGTGGTAATCTTCCTATTTTAACTTCGTTATTCTCAGCCATATTACACTCTCTTAACTTGTAGACTGTCGAGTTCTACGGGGGTTTCGCGACCGAACATATTGACCAAGACTTTAAGTTTGCCCTTTTGTGGGTCAATTTCATTGATGCTGCCGTCAAAGCCCTTAAACGGACCATCCGTGATGTTAACAACTTCACCAACGTTAAAGTCAATTTTGTGCTTGGGTTGTTCTAGGCCCATACGCTTCTGGATCTTCTCCATTTCATCCTGAGATACTGGTGTTGGTTCCGTACCACTGCCCACGAAGCCAGTTACAGAAGGTGTGTTACGTACGATGTACCATGCATCTTCCGACAATTTCATCTGAACAAGCACATATCCCTGAAAAATTCGTTTTTCAACGACTTTTCGCTTGCCGTTTTTGATCTCAATCATTTTTTCCTTAGGAACAAGTACTTGGAAAATCTTATCAGCCATATCAAGACTATCCGCTCGCTGGCGAATACTTTCTGCAACTTTTTCCTCATATCCACTGTAGGTATGGATTGCATACCACTGTTTGGATGTATCGTAACGTTTACTCATAAGATTTCTCCTTCGGCGAAATTAGGATTTAGGACAGAGGACTTAGGGTATAGTAAAACCCCTCTTTTAATAGCTATATCCCAAACCCTATACCCTGTATCCTTATGATGAACAAAGTGAATCATAGGTTTAATAGTATCCTCTTAAATATTTTATCTAGGCCGTAGTCCGTTACCCCCACCAGCAGACCAAATATTACCGCAAATGTAAATACCGCAAAGGTCAGCTGCCAAGTTTCCTTGCGGCTGGGCCAAGTGACTTGCTTTAGCTCTAGCCAAGAGTTGCGAAAATACTTTGGGACCAAAAACCGAAAGACGCCTAGGAAACGAAAAACACGAAGAGGTTTTACTGCTGCTTTACCTGCTGCCCTGACCTGCCTGCCGGCAGGCAAGGTCCGCCGTTTTTTGGCAGGTTTTGGCGCTGATTTGGTCCGTGCCTGCTCACGCGCACTAGCAGCCTGGCCAGTCTTTTGGCGGCTTTGCCCTCCTATAGGCTGAGCTTGTTTGATTCTTCGTTTAGTCTTCTTTTCTGCCATCTTTCCCCACACCCGCCGAAATTTCTAGCGAAACTTTTGCGGGAAATAAAAAACTACCATAAAGGTAGTTCCACTGCAGTCAAGTATATATAATCTGCACTTTTTAGTCAACTAGCTTATAGGAGGCGTAAGTCCGGTTACTGGCTGGTTTGACGGAGTCTTTACGGTGGGCAGATTGAGGTTGGGTATAAATATGCTAAAGGTAGAGCCTTGGTTTAGCTCGCTATGCACGTCTAGTTCGGCGCCAATTAGCTTGGACAGTTTCATGGTGACATATAAGCCCAGTCCAGTGCCGCTTTCTTTTTGGGTTCTGGGGTCATCTGCCCTAAAGAATTTATCAAACAGCTTGCGCTGGTCGCCCACGCTTATACCTATGCCAGTGTCTCGTATTTCAAACAACACACCGGTTGGTTTAGCAAAAGCAGCGATGGTTACGCCGCCCTTTTGGGTGTATTTAACAGCATTGGTTACAAAGTTTTGTAAAATTTCGCGTACATATATTTTGCTGGAGCGTAATATTTCTAAATGTGGGTCTAATTCTAAATATATTTGCAGGCCCTTGGCGGCGGTTTGACTCTCGTAGCCTTTGGCTAATTCTTCTGCTAGTTCGTGGACATTTATGTCTTCTACATCTATGGTCAATACTCCCCGCTCTGCCCTAGACAATGTAGACAAGTCATTGATGAGGTTAGACAAAAACATAATTTGCGTATAGGCCTGTTTTAGTGCGTCTTTGATCTGTTCGTTGGACTGAGTTTTGTCGGCCATATACTGGGCATTGCTAATGTTGCCCTCTGCAATTGCTACGGGGGTACGTAGTTCGTGGCTAACCACGCTTATAAACTCATCGCGTTCTTCTTCTAGTGACTTTTCGCTTGTTATGTCACGCAGCAAAATCACATGGCCACGCGCACCGCTTTTGCCAAAGCTCAAATGCACCGGTGCAATGCTAAGGTAGACGTTTATGGTGCTGTTGTCGTTGTACTTAAGCAAATAATCACGCGAGGTTGTGGCAGTTTTTGCATTGTTTATAAGTGACATAAGGTCTATAGGGTGTTTGTCTTTGTCTACAAGTTGCAGCAGTAGTGAAAGATCTTTGCCGCTCATAGAGCTGTTTAGGTCTAAAATGTTTAATGCCGCACCGTTATAGGCAACAATTTTGCCGGTTTCATCTATAGCAATTACGCCGTCAGCCATACTGTTTATAAGGCTAATCAAGCGTTCCCGCTCTAGCTCGGCATTTGGAACAACGGGCACTTCACTACTACTAGGCTGCATATTCTATACATTATGCCATAAGCGGGATAATGAGGCACTACTGCTTTATTTTAGCTGTTTAAAATGTGGGTTTATGGTTTTTGATATCTTTCCGGAGCTCTTTGGCATTGGGCAGGCAGCGCTGCATTTCTGCCCAAAAATCTTGCCCGTGGTTTAAGACTTTGGTATGCGCTAGCTCATGTACAATAACGTAATCTATCAGGCTCCACGGGAGCTGCATAAGAAATATATTGAGCGACAAGTTCTGCTGTTGGCTGCAGCTGCCCCAGCGCGACCGCATTTGTTTGACACTAAGGTTTTGGTAGCTATAGCTATACTTGGCTGCCAAGGCTTGGGTTCTCTGAGGCAGCAACATGCCAGCTTCTTTTTTAAGAGCACGTAATGCGCCTTTTAGTGCCAGTGACTGTGCCGCGTCATCTTCCAGGTTATAGTTTGGTCCAAAAAGCACCCTTACCTCCCCGTTTGCGACTCTTAAGCCAGGTTTAGCAGGGTTTGCTCTTATAAAGCGGATCCGGTGTGACTTGCCCACTGCCTCGCCGTCCTTAAAAATGTGCTTTGGCTTTAAGTGCAGGCTGATCCATTCGTTTTTTGACTGCACAAAGCCAATTGCTGTTTGGTATGGCACCCATGGCGGCATAGTAACCCTTACGGAGTGGTCGCTACCTAACGTGAGCCTTATGCCCTTGGTGCCGCTGCGCTTATAGAGTTTGACTGTGCCAATTCCATCTATCTCAATAACTTTTACAGACATTTAACGTATAACTATGTTTCGGCGCGATACATCTACGCGTCCAGCGGACGGATTTGGTACAAGGTTTACCAGCCCGGGTTTAATTACGTGCGCACTGGCGTTTTCTGCACCAATCAGTCCCATTTCGTATAACCGCTTTACTAAGGCGCTGCGCTGTGTATTGAACGTGTGTTTGCCGCTAACCACCACATAATCTTCATTGTGCGGGTTTTGCATTTTTTGAATCTCTGCTTCAAAGCCTGGCTTATCATAAGGAGTGGCAAACCTGTCTTCTGTTTTGCGGCGATCACGCTTAGAAACGCGCGCAAAGGCAGAATCTGCGTCAATCTGAAACCATAACAAGACAGATTCGGCACCGGCTTTTCTGGCCGTATCTCGCAATGCTCGCCTTTGTGATAGACGGATTGCATTTATGTCATAAATTACACTTACATCAGCTGCCAGGAACTCCTTGGTCATGTAGTTCATAAGGTGTTCTACAATGTCGTCTTCGCGCTGCTCATAACGTGGGTGTTCAAATAGCTGGTAGCGCAATTCGTCGCTGTTAATATATGCGGCTGGCATAGATAACTTTACCTGGCGGCCAAAGTGCGACTTACCGGCGCCAGGATAGCCGTAGAGTATTACTAGCAGAGGTTTTGATGGGGTAATCTTTGACATAGTCATCTAATTGTATAACAGATTGGATTTTAAAAGAATGGTTGGATTGTATCTGGCAGGGGCACGTGGAATCGAACCACGATCTAGGGTTTTGGAGACCCTCATACTAGCCGTTGTACTATGCCCCTTCAACCAGCAAATTATAACAGATTACTTCTTGACTTCGTTGCGGCCCAGAGATTTTTTGGTTTCGCTGTACCAAGCGTGTTTTCTGGCAATGGGGTCGTATTTACGTAGACGTAGTTTGTCTGGAGTGTTCATGGTGTTTTTGGTAGTGTAGTAGTGTCTGTGGCCGGTTTCTTCGCTCACTAGGCCTATAATTTTGCGTTTATCGCCTTTTTTAGCCATTTTTTACCTCACTTTTAGTGGGCATAATGTAGGCCAGAACAAAATAAGCAATAAGGCCCGGAATAATTCCGGAGATTATGGTTACAAAGGCGTAGCCAGCACGTACAAGGGTGGGGTCAATATCAAAGTACTCTGCAATGCCACCGCATACACCAGCCCATTTGCGATCTTTTTCTGATTTATAAAGTCGTTTTGTCATTGAATGTATTTTAACAGATAAGAATGTGGTTGTAAACTGTCTTGGAGCCTAGAACGGGAATCGAACCCGTGACCTCATCCTTACCATGGATGCGCTCTACCAACTGAGCTATCTAGGCAATTTTGGTGGCAACCTGCTCCACCACTGAGCTAAAACAGATAAATATACTGTACGATAGTAGCAAATTTACCACTTTACTAAAACTGTTTTAGTATTAGTCAACAAACATATGGTCTTGACCGTCTTGCCAGAAAAATTGTGCACTTGTAATTGCATTGTCGCGGTCTAGCACAGAAAGCGGAATAACCTCGTGCATAACGTCTAGTGGGTCATAAGAAAATCCAGGGAACATGTTTGCCATGGGTTCTGCAATTGCTTCTAGGGCAGACTGAGAGCATTCAGAGGCAACAACGAGACCCGCTATGCGCTGAGTGCGATCAAATACATTCACCCGAAACCAATTTGATTCACCTAGCGATAGTCTATCTATTGGCATTATCACACCTATTTATACATATTATAATGAAATGCTTAAGATTTAGCACAGTAATGTTTACGACAAGTGCAGCCACCAGGACCATTTTAGTACAGATTGCGAGATAGTTTCTTATACCTTTCGTTTATAAAAGAAGAACCAGCACGTTAACAATCCGATTGTAGCCCCTACAGGCGCTCCATATAAACCACCAGTTAAAGCATCTAGGTCTTGTCTGTCAGAAGTGAATAGTATGCCGATATAGCCACCAACCCAAGCTCCTAAAATAATTGCTAGAAAAGTTATGATTAACTTAGCCACAGGGTGGAGTTTTGATGCGGGAGGTTTAGCATTTGATTTTTGTCTAGGTTGTGATGAAGTTGGGCTAACGATTTGAAAGATGAAGTAGGCTGGCAGCAGGGGAATTAAACTGTATATTAAATTCCAGTATAAAAAGTTTCCTAGTCCAAAAGCTGGAAAACCGCCAGTCGTATAGTCTCCGTATGCCCTGAAGGCAAATATTATCGTGAATGACAAGAGAAAGACTATCAGAAGTTTTAGACGCATTATGCTTAAGATAATAACAAAAAAGTTCTAACGTCCCTAACGCTTTCAGGTTATGGTGCAGGGTGATTGCCACCGTCAGAACGGCACTGATAGCCAATTTTAACCTACAACCCCTGTAAATTACAGCTAAACCCACATCTCAAACTATATAGTTACTTAGTCTGTTGTGGGTTCAAGAATTACGCTATCGAGTAATGCTATAAAGCCGGTTCTCGCATCTTTTGTATCAGACGTGTGTACGTATGTTTCAGGAGCTACACGTTGCGCTTCAGCTAAAAGCTGAGCTTTAATGTCTGGTAATTGAGTTTTGAGTCGATTGATAGCGGCATCGTTAGTTTTATAGACAGCAGCGAATTGCGGTAAAACAGGTCGTGAACTGTCTAGGCCATCATTTAAGCCAACCTCTTCGCCATCCTCAAATTTTAATAAAGACGTACCCTCGCCCATATAACCAGAAAAAGTAACTTCAGCTGTTTGACCAAATCGGTCGTGTGTCGGATCGACAACAAACGCCACTAGTTCGTTTATATGCGCCATATACAACTCCTTATTATTGAGATTATAACAAATCTCGGTTCTAACGTCCCTAAAGTTCTAAGGTATTGGTGCAGGGAGCATGCCATGGCGACATGCCGTGGAGGGATTTTCGAGTCATGAGTCAAAATCTGCATTTTGCTCTCGACCCCGACTCGCGGTGAGCCGAGTACCGGCTCACAACGCTCCGACTGTTTGAATCCAACACAACTGAAGCAGTTCAGTCGCTTCTCTCTGCCAAACTAAAAAC
>MGCP01000030.1 GCA_001790455.1 Candidatus Saccharibacteria bacterium RIFCSPHIGHO2_02_FULL_47_12 | reverse complement strand
AGACAACATATTTCGCTTTACCCAGGCTGGTTCAGAGGTTTCTGCCCTGCTGGGCCGTTTGCCATCGGCTGTAGGTTACCAGCCCAACCTAGCCCAAGAAATGGGTCAGCTGCAAGAACGCATTACTTCTACCAAAAAGGGTTCCATTACGTCTGTACAGGCGGTATATGTACCGGCAGACGACCTTACCGACCCCGCTCCTGCTACCACCTTTGCCCATCTGGACTCTACCATTGTGCTCAGCCGTGCGCTGACCGAGCTGGGACTTTACCCGGCTGTAGACCCGCTAGACTCTAGCAGTACCATATTAGACCCAGAAATCATTGGCGAGGAACACTACAACGTGGCCCGCGAAATCCAGCGCGTGCTGCAACGCTACAAAGATTTGCAAGACATCATTGCCATTTTGGGTATGGAAGAGCTAAGTGACGAAGACAAGCAAACGGTGTCTCGTGCCCGCCGTATACAACGGTTCCTGACCCAGCCGTTCTTTGTGGCAGAGAACTTCACCGGATTTAGCGGCCAATACGTCAGCCTAAAAGACACCATAGCCGGCTTCCGCGAGATTCTAGACGGCAAGCACGATGATAAACCAGAAAGTGCCTTCTATATGAAGGGCACAATCAAGGAGGTCAAATAATGCCTGGTTCTGAATTTGATCCTGGCAATCTGGGCCCAGAATTTCAGAAAAGATTAGAAAAGGGTTTTGATACGATATTTGCGGGTATTGTAGAGCATTTTGATGTTGACGGTAGGCCTGGTGCACTTTCATATAGCCAGGTAGATGATGTGCAACGACCTCTCCCAGATGAGGTCGAGTGGGGTACGCCCCGGTCGCAGTATCCAGATGGAAATTACGGTGACGACTTTCCATTAGAATCAGGTAACTTCGATTAGGAGCTTTCATGATCCGTTTTGAGCTTGTAACACTAGACGGCACCAAATTTAGTGAAGAGGTGCATGAGATAGTCTTGCCCACCCCGCAAGGCTACATAGGCGTGTTTACCAACCACATGCCGCTGGTTAGTATTGCCACGCCAGGTGTTATAAGCGTCCGGCACAAAGAATCTGACCATGATGATCACATGGAGCACTTTGCCACCAATGGCGGTGTAATTGAGGTAGCAGACAACACCGTGCGCGTGCTAGTAGACGAGGCAGACAAAGATAGCGAGATAAACGAAGCCGAAGCTAGGAAGGCCTACGAACAAGCCCAAAAACTACGTGCTGAGGCCAAAAGCCAGTTAGAACTAGACAAAGCCCAAAGCATGATAGACCGCTCTGCGGTACGCCTGCACGTGGCCAGCCTCAAGCGGCGTCACCACCGCTAACGCTGATAGCATGCTTGCCTACTCTGGCTTGTCTTCTTTCCCGACGTTTACGTAGCCAAGATAGCCCAACAACATTATTTACTTGTTCGTCTTGAGCTTCATGTACGGTCGTGGCTACTTCTGTGCGAAGTCTAAGCTCCTCGCTTAGCATAAAACCTTTTAGGATGCCTTCTTTAACCAGGATATCTCCGCCCGAGAGCTCACCTGCAATTACATTTAACTGTTGCGCCCTAAATGGGTCTCGTTCGTTTAATTGGCTCAGTGTCAACTTCCATAGCTCTGGATCATCCCGTAGGTCAAAGCGAAGCCCATAAACCAAGTACTGATCGGATTCTAGTGGCTGAGTATGTTGATCTGACCTATGTTCCGTCATTTTATGTCCTTTGGAATTCAAATTTAACACAATATGTGTGCCAATGGGTGTGATTATCATCACATATGTGGGGCTTTTCTTTTGTGGCAAAGAATGTTAAGGTGTTTGTTTGGAATAATACAAATGAATGAAAGATTGCCCATGAACGAAGGAGAAATATTTATGCCTACGCAAGAACGCGTAATGGTCTTTGCTGCAGGTGAAGGATCAATTGAACCAACTGGTCAATATTCAGATGATGAAGTTATGGCGGCTAGTGATGAGGCCCAGAAACCTATAGAAGATTCGGCAGTTGTTTGTATGGATGAACGCGGTTCGGCAGAGGGCGATCAGCCTGTACGCGAAAAGGTTGCAGGTGGGAATCTAGCTACCGGTACGTTCGCGGCTGTGGCTGTTGATTGGCTATTGCTAACAGAAGAAGTCAAAGGTAGAGGTCCACAAGCAGTGATTGATGTGGTTGCTACTCACCTAGTTGACACGGGTGAGCGGCTGGGTGGGCACACCAGCAATCATGCAAGTGGCGATACTACTGACTGTGGCGCTGTTGATAAATCTGGACAGACCACAGATAACATAGACAAATACGCGACGGATGAGGCATGGATTGACCAGGCAAAAATAGACTTAGGTGATGGCTTTAGGCAAGATCATTGGGACAAGTCCCATGCAGGTTTCTCTGCACTTGCTCGTAATACAAAGTGGAAGAACTGGCAGCGGTCATATATCCAGGAAGCTATAAAAAAACACGGTGGTATTGTGGAAGTTGTAGATGCCACACCAGATATAGATCGAGACCCACAAAATGTGCGTCACAACCATTGGGGCGAAGCGGCACGAATTAACCACCAAGCGGGAAAGAGTAATGACCGAGACCATGCTTCAATCCCTACTTTCCAGGTAGATGTGGACGCACTTGTACGAACTGCGCGCAAAATGGCCAGCAGCGAAGATGAGTTTAGCCTACTGCTTCACGCTATGGTTATGTTCCAGTACGGCACCACCTACACGCTTACTCGAAACATGCGTATTATTCGCTAGGGCTGTGCATAACAAGCTTGCAATTTTAGCCAGAAGTTTTATGCTAAGTGTATAAATAACAGGAGGGTTATAATGTTTGGACAAAAGAAACTCGCCATGTTGGTGGCAGAGTTCCTAGGTACTGCCATGCTCGCGCTGGCGTTTTACACAATTGTCGCGAGGACTTCGTTCCCACTATTTACAGGAATAGGCGCTGCTGTGGCCATAGGCTTAGCGGTGTTAACGCTTGGCAGTGTGTCTGGGGCACACATTAACCCGGCTGTCACAATCAGCATGTGGACCATGCGAAAGATCCAAACCACTACTGCAGTAGCTTATGTAGCTGCGCAAATGCTTGGTGGTCTGGCTGCCTGGGGCCTAATTGCCTTTTTGCTGGACCGTTCGCTTACCAGCATGGCACCCGGTGAGTTTGACTGGCGAATATTTACTGCAGAAGCAGTAGGTACCGGCGTGTTTGCCTTTGGCGCGGTTGCAGCAGTTGTACGCAAACTGCCAGCAGCACAATGTGCGGCAGTTACAGGACTATCGTTCTTGCTAGGTATTTTGGTGGCCTCACTAGCTTCAAATGCTATTTTGAACCCAGCTGTATCTGTAGGCATTCAATCTTGGAGCTGGACCTACGCTACTGCTCCACTAGTTGGCGCTGTGGTTGGCTCAAACGTCTACGTAATGTTGTTTACCGAACAAGCCAATTCTGTTCGGCCAGCAAAAGCAACAGCCAAAAAGAAAAAATAAATCTAAAATTTCTATATAAAGAGCACGCACTAACCGGCGTGCTCTTTATATTTGGCCGCTTATTAGATGGTCCTCAAAGTCCAATGTGCCTTGCATGTCTTGGCCGTAGGCAGACACATCTGGCAGCTCAAGAGCCATAATTTTTTGCCAAACAGCGTCTATGAGGCTCTCTAGCTTGTCGCGTTCTTTTTTGTCTGCGTTTAGAGTCAGCTCGTAGTACACGTCCCTGCGGCTGGGCTCTACAAACGCAATCTTTGAAGTGACGCTTTGAATGTGGCTAAAATTTGGGCTAAGCCTAAACAGTAGCTCATAAAACATTAGCTGCTGGCGAAACCGGTGCAGCTTTTGTTTGTAATAATCCTCGCGCACAAGCCACGAGTTTAGGGCGCGGCCAGTTTTATAGTCCGTAATTGTTAGGCTGGCACCATCTATGACGTAGTTGTCTACGGTTCCTGTTAGTTGCATTTGGCCAAAAGGCACGCTTTTGCCGCCAAAGTTAAACTCGCCTACCCCACCCGGTTTTAGTACATGGCTGTGTTTTAAGAAGCTACCTGTAACGCTGGCTATATCTTCTGCCCTGCCTTCTTCTAGCTCGGGCAGTTCTTTGCCTATAAATGCCTTTATCTGTTTTAAGGTAGGGAGTTTGCCAGAGCTGTTTAGGTGTTTTTGGGCAAAATGAAGAGTTTTGTGCACATGGCTGCCAAAAATGGCCTCTGGGTGCGGTGGTTCTGATATGCCCAGCAAAATACCAGTCAAAAACATCATAGGCCCCAGGTGGGCAGTGTCTAGAAAAGTAGTCAAATGCGACGGGCTTAGGCGGTAATTTGCCAGCGTTTCTTTTAGCAGGTTTGCTAGTGTCGCTTTTTCTTTGGGGCTGCTGGGCATATACCATGCCCTGTAGTCTTGCTCCTCTGGCAAGTTAAGTGCCTCTAGCTCTTCAGAAATATGCGCTTCGGTTTTTATGTCTTCTAGTCCGGGCAGTGTTTCTCCCGCTTGGCCACTTTTTATAAGCGCCAGTTCCCTGCGAGCTCTGGTCAAAACCACATATAGCAGGCGCAGGCGGTCGTCTACGGACGATGCTGGGGGTTCTAGGTAGTTCCAGCCTTCGGGCAGGGTCAAAATGTTTCGCCGGCCGCGCTCTTTGAACCACGTGCGGTAATCTGCGTGCAGCACATATACTCGGTCAAACTCTAAGCCCTTTGACTTGTGCGCACTTAAAAGCACCACTCCGGCACGGGCGTTTCCTTTGGTAACGGTTTGCTCTAGGGTCACCCCAGCTTGTTTACATAGCTCCGTATAGCGAAGCAACTCCTTTAGGCCAATTTCGCTGCGTCCAAAATAGGTTACTGCGTGGGCGTGCAGGTGTTTAATCTTTTTGGTTATTCGCCAGTTGTTGGCCTCTGCTACGTCCTTTAGTGAAGACAGCGCATCTTTGGGCTCTATAGATTTGGCTAAAAGTTTTAGGTTATTTGCGACGTCTTTGGCCTCTGGTTGTTTGAGGTCTAAGAGGGCTTCCCACCAGCTTTTGTTGCTGCGTTTGGCGTTTAGTGCAATCTGCCATGCCAAGTCTTTTTGTACTGGCACTAACAGTTTGGCAATAATTTGCGGCAAAACATAGCTGGTGCGCATAAGGTCTTTTTGGTGAATAGCTAGCAAGAGTTCCGAAAGCAGCAGCACATTCTCTATCTTCGGATCTTTTAGTAAATCTTCGCGCCCCTCGTAATAATAATTTACTCCGGCATTGTCCAGCTGGTCGGCAAGCTCGCGCAGGTATTTGTGCTTGGTAGCAATTATGGCTAGCTGCTCTGAACCGTTGCTTTTGGCCGCTTTTACAGCCTTGTCTAAAACTGCTTGGGGCGAGGCAGTCTCGAACTGAGTTGGTGATACGTTGGCATAATCTACATTTGCGTGCAGTGACTTGTCTATGTCCTCATAATAATTTTCTAGCCGGTTTTGGCCGCGGCTTATGACCGCGCGGGACAGTCCTATAATGCTGGGGGT
>MGCP01000029.1:3613-5368 GCA_001790455.1 Candidatus Saccharibacteria bacterium RIFCSPHIGHO2_02_FULL_47_12 | reverse complement strand
ACCACGCCGCCAATTTCGTCTTCTGTAAGGTTTAGGGCAAAAGCGGTCACTTTGCTGCCATCGGTAGCCTCTACCTCTATCATTTCGTTGAAGCCAACCTGACTAAGGCCGTAAACCCACACAATGCCGTCGCCCACGCGGGTCACAATGCCCACGCGCTCTACCTGTGGGCTACGCTTTAGCTCCTCTATTGCTTTTTTGATGTCTGCTGACAACTTCTTTGTAGATAATTCTGCCATTTATTTCCTTTCCGGCGTGAGTTGCCTTAAACGATTCAACCGTCCGTGAACACTGTTGTCTAGTTCTAACCCGTCGCTGATAATTTTTATACCACCTGTAACTTCTGGATTCTCGGTCGTATTTAGAATAACTTTTTTAGCACCTTTGTGCATGTTTAGCAGAAGTTTGGTAATAGCTTGTTCTGCGCCAGAGCTCAGCGGTTGGGCGCTTATGGCTTCGGCCTCAACCACACCCTGTTCGCTCCTAATGCGGGCTACCTCGCGCATGATGGCGGCTAGGTCACGGGTGCGTCGCTGCTGCACCAAGTAACTGGCAATCTGGTGTGCCGACAGGGACTTTTTGGTTATGACCCCTGCAATTTCTTTGATAGATGAGCTACTCACGACGCGCCTCCTGCAAACTCTTTATAATCAGCTCGTTGTCTTTGGACGGGCTTAGCTTTTCACGCACCAGTATTTCTGTGGCGTCGGCTACTAATGACACCATTTCTTTTTCTAGCTCTGCCCGCGCTTTATCAATCTCTTCTGCTATGCGGGTTTCGGCATCTGCCAGCATGGCAGTGGTCTTTTGGGTAGCTTTTTCTTCGGCCTCGCCCAACATACGCGCGTATTCTGCCTGGGCACCGGCAATAATTTTGTCTGCCTCGGTGCGAGCCTTTGCCATGGCTTCTTCTACACGCAGAACTAACTTTTCTTTTTCTGCCTGCATTTCTTCGCCCAGGGTTATGCCAGCATCTATGGTTTTGCGTCGTTTTTCTAGGGTGTCTACAATCTTATTTAGGGCAAACTTCTTTACCAGCCAAAAAAGCAAAATAAAGGTGGCAGCTTGGGCTAGCAAGGCAAGCGGATCCAGGCCCAGGGCAGAAATGCCGCCGGACTCTTCTGTTGATGCCAATGTATGCAAAAGTTCTGTCACCTCTATCTACTTTCTTGTTACTTTAGTAGGAACGCGCCAAGCAGGAATGCCAGCAGCGCTGTAACCTCGATCATGGCTGCCACAATAATCAGCTGGTTGGCTTGCTTGCCAGCTTCTGGATTGCGACCAAGCGCCTTCATGTAGTTGGCGCCAACCATGCCTAGGCCTAGTGCTGCAGCTGCGAAAGCTACGCCTAACATAATGCTTTTGGCCATAATTGGCGTGCCAGACTCGACTACCTCTGCAAATAATTGAACCATTGTATCTCCTCTCATTAAATTATTATCCCTTACCATCTTCCGCTAGGCGGTTCGTTAACTTAGCGGCAGAGTGATGGTCATCTGTTGAGTCGTGGTGCCCGGTGGCTAGTCCCAGGTAAGTTGCGGCAAGCACCATAAATACGTACGCCTGTATATATGCCACAAGCATCTCAAATAACAAAATGGGAATTACTGCTATAGGGGTGCGGCCAGTTGCTAAAATCATAGACGTAAATACAGATACTAAGATCTCGCCCACGGCTGTGTTTAGAAACAAACGTAAGCTAAGGCTAACAATGCGGGTAAACTCGCCAAACACTTCTAGCAGGCCAATGAAGAG
>MGCP01000029.1:0-3597 GCA_001790455.1 Candidatus Saccharibacteria bacterium RIFCSPHIGHO2_02_FULL_47_12 | reverse complement strand
GGCTTGTCGCCAAAGTAGTGCTGCAAATGAAACCGGCCGCCTTGTTCTTTGATGCTAAGGTATTGCACCAGCACAATGGCAAACACCGCCATGGCCACAGTGCCGTTTAGGTCGGCAGTAAAAGGCCTTAGCAGCGGCACATGCGCGCCCTCTACGCTGCTATATATGCCCGGACCCACAACGGGCAACAGCCCTAGTAGGTTGTTAAACATAATGAAGAGGAAGAACACACCAAAGTATGGTGCGTACTTTACAGCTTTTTCGCGGCTGCTAAACGGCCCCTCTAAAATACCAATCACGTGTTCGGTAATCATTTCTACAATGGCTGAAAAGCCCTTTTTGGGGCGAAGTTTTATGCGCCACGCCATAACAATCATAAAAATCACAATAAGCAGCGCGCAGATGGCCCCGTACAGCATCGAGTTGGTAACCTTGAGCGGACCAACCATAAACAGCTCTTCGGCCTTAAGACTCACATGGATCTCTGCTGCAAATAGCCGGCTTAGCATTGGCAGCCTCCAGGACACGAGCAAGAACTACAGGAGCATGACCCCTGCAAAACACTCTTAGCACTAGTCGTCGTCATTCGGGCGGCGGCTTTAATCATTTGCTAATTTAGTCTAACAGATACAGACATGTCGCGCAACAGATTACTCCGAAAACATCCGCCGTTGCGGTCAGCTTATAGGATATAATGTAGTCATGGTTACTGTATACAGCACACCAACTTGCGTTTATTGCTACATGGTCAAAGAGTACCTAAAGGGCAAAAAAGTTGATTATAAAGAGGTAGATATTAGCGTTGACCCCAAAGCCGCGAAGTGGGTTTACGAAAATACCGGTTACATGGCCACACCTGTAGTAGGCATTGGCGACACTGTTATTTTGGGATTTGACCGGCCAAAGATAGACACTGCGCTTCGCGACGCCAAGCTAGTCTAGGGCTTACACCTGCAAACCCTTTACATTTAGGGTATAATATAAGGGTTATGAGCGAGGGAGATTGCATAGGTTCAACCGCTGAAGAGCTTGGCTCATTTGGGCCGCCTGAAGGCATGCCAGCCGATATGCGCGTGGTTCCGTCAGACGCCCCCGAAGGGGCGTTTTTAAGCTCTACGGATACACGTTTGCCAAACCTTGACCGGCTTAGATCTATCGCCCAGACACCGTTTTCCGGCGACCAGCTTGTTATGGCCGCGCTAGAAGAGCTTGGGCTGGTAGAAACTCCAGATTTTATAGATAGCCAAAACCCGCAGACACGCACAAGATTATATAAAGAGCGTGCGCAGATAGAGCGAAAGGTTCAAACAGCTTATCGCTACTACCGAGATGAATATTTCGATGATTACAGTACTCAACAGGGCTTTGACACCGAAAGAATGGAACAAGAGCTATACGCGGATGAAAAGGTTAAAGTACTAGAAGACTGCCCGTTTTTCCAGACGGTCACTAAAGCTTCGCACACAACTCAAAGACCTGACATTAGAACATCAAGAGAAGCGGAACGCATTACCCGTATCTTGCTGCGCGACGAGGCATACGGACTGGAATAATTTCCATCAAACTTGAACTGGAGTTAAGCTAGTACCATGGCTTTTGAGGACTTTCAGACCAAGCAGTCTGTGGTAATCGTGTACACAGGCGAAGGCAAGGGAAAGACCAGTGCAGCACTGGGTTTGCTTACACGTGCGCTTGGCACACGCTGGAACGTGGCGTTTATACAGTTCATCAAACATTGGGGTGTGGGCGAACACGTGTTTTTGCGCGACATATCGCCGTTGTTCAAAGACCAGCTGTACTTTTATAAAGGCGGCAAAGGCTTTTATAAAGCCGGCGAGCTGAGCGAAAAGCACATCTCAGAAGCCCAGCACAAGCAAGCCGCCAAAGAAACTTACGCAGAGGCACTAAAAGCCGTATCTAGCGGCAAGTACGAACTGGTGATTTGCGACGAGATAAACAACGCCCTGCACGATGGACTTATTTCAGAAAAACAGGTGGTAAACCTCATAAAAAACAAAGCCCCAAACACTAACCTGTGCTTTACCGGCCGCAATTTCCCAAAAGAATTACTGGAGCATGTCGACATTGCCACCGACATGACCAAAATAAAGCATCATTTTGACGACCAATTTTTGGCAAACAGAGGAATTGACTTCTAGAAGTGCTAAGATGAGTCTATGGCGAATGATGACAATAACATAGACGACAATTTTCAATCCAAACCTGGCGACACCAACCCCATGCAAGACATGAAAGACGATGAGGAGTTACCGGGTGATTTTGGTACAACTCCGTTTTCGCCACCAGCAGGCACGCAAGACCGCATAGATGATACCCACCCCGCAACAGACAGCAAACTAGACGATACAGAACACTACAACGAAGGCATAGAAGGCGCTGCAGAGGTTGATTTGCCCGGCGAAACGGCAGACCTAGACCAAGACCTGCCAGAAACCAGTGACGATTAGCCCTTCGGGCCGTACGCAAGCCTAAAATTATGTACTTTTTTGGTTGTTAATCGTACGCTAGCTATATGCAATTTGCAGCCAGCACATTTCACATACCCGCCTGGCACTGGGGCATTTTAATTGGTTGGTTTTTGGCTTTGATACTTATAGACCTTTTGGTGCTGCATAAAAAGGACCACGTGGTCAGCATTAGGCGTGCCGTTACAGAAAGTTTGGTCTGGATAGGTCTGGGTGTGGGCCTGGGAATAGTGTTTTGGATTTTATACGGGTCTTCGGCTGGGCAGCAATATTTTAGCGGTTACATCATAGAAAAGTCCCTGTCTGTAGACAATGTGTTTGCCTGGGCGGTTATACTTAGCTACTTTGCCATACCTGCCAAGTTCCAGTACCGCGTGCTGTTTTGGGGAATCTTTGGCGCACTTCTGATGCGCGCTGTATTTATATTTGCCGGGATTGCGCTAATAGAAAAGTTCGAGATTGTGTTTATAGTATTTGCAGCTGCGTTATTGTTTACCGGTATCAAACTTATACTAACCAAAGAGAAGTACGAATTTGACCCGGGCAAGAGCAAACTGTTTGCTTGGTTTAAGCGTCATATTCCCCTTAGCCACAAACAAGACGGCCACAACTTTTTTACGGTCGAAAACGGCAAGCGCGTAGCCACCGTGCTGTTTCTGTGTCTAATCGTAATCGAGGTTACAGATGTAATCTTTGCCATAGACAGCGTGCCGGCCATACTGGCCATATCGCGCGATCCATTTATAGTCTTTGCCAGCAATGCCGCCGCCATATTAGGCCTGCGTTCGCTCTATTTTGTGTTTGCAAAGATGAAAGACGTGTTTTGGCTGCTTACCAAAGCACTGGGCATACTTATGATCGGCATTGCGGTCAAGATGGCACTGGCGCCACACCACCTGCTGGGTTGGGACTGGGTCGGCCTAGAGACACCAACCACTCTCAATCTGGCAATAATTAGCATAGTACTTATTGGTGCGGTTGTACTTTCGCTTGTCATACCAAACCCCGAGGAAAAGAAAGCATGAGAACTTTGTTTTTTATGCTCGGTTACCCGGGGGCAGGCAAGACCACTACTGCAAAAATCATAAGTGATTTGACAGGTGCCAAATAC
>MGCP01000028.1:1819-7309 GCA_001790455.1 Candidatus Saccharibacteria bacterium RIFCSPHIGHO2_02_FULL_47_12 | reverse complement strand
ATAACCTAGACAGTTTTGTTATAATGTCCAATACATAATGAAACACAAACGTATATTCAGTCTTATCATAGCCATCTTCACCTCGTTAGCACTGTTTTTTGGTATTGGTCCAGGTCATTCTTTGATCAGCGCTCAATCAACACATGGTATGCAGAAAGAGGCAACGACCCAATGCCAGTCTACTTGCCCACCATTTCTAAGCGAGAAACAGAAAACCCCTCAAGTTGACGAGGATGGTGCCGACCCTGATCCCTTACCGTTTCAGCCGCTGGATATTGCCCGTTATGCGATGCTTCTTTATAGCGTATTATTCAGTGCTCTAGCGCTCTTATTCCTTCGGCGTAGACCACCTGACCTGGTCGCGCTGTACGCCAACTACCGATTCTAAAACCTCTTGCATAAACCAATAACTCTTTTTAAGAGCATTGGTTTTTTATTTTAATAATCTTTTTTAGTGCCACACAGATTTAGCAGGAGATAAAATGTCGAACAAAGTATTTGTAACCATCATAGCTGTTCTTGTTATAGGGACGTTCGGTTATGCGGTAGTAAAAAATAAAGATGCGCCACCAGAATCACCTAGACCTGGCATTGAACAGGCTGATAAAGGCCAAAAGCATGTTGCTGACGGTACTGTGCCGTATGGCGAAGCCGAACCTCCTACATCGGGTGACCATAGTTCGCCGCTGCCTTGGCAGGCATTTGACCAGGAAGTACCCGACATGAACGTCATACATAACTTGGAACACGGCGGTATATACGTCTCCTATAGACCGGACTTACCCGCCGATCAAGTGGCCAAAATCACAGCCTTATTTTCAAAACCATTCTCCAATGAAAAATTCTCTCCAAGTAAGGCCGTCGTAGCGCCACGTGCAGCGAATGGATCACTAATCATCATGTCTTCATGGAATCGTAATATGAAACTTGACTTTTTTGACGAGGAGAAAATGATGGAGTATTACCTCCGCAACGTTGGTAAAGCGCCGGAAGGAACGGCAAGTTAATCTAAATAAAGGGCGAGCTTATTAAAGCGTTCCCTACATTTATAGAGTATAGACTCATGAATATACAAAAACTAAATCTAAAAAATCTTTCCGCGCCGCTGCTAATAGCACTAGCTGTATCTGGCTTTGCGCTAAACAGTTCGCCATTTGCAAACGCTAGCCACCTTAATGGTCAAATAAATGAATTGAATCAGCAAAACAGTGAAAATCGTGAGGCCCAGGACGCCCTTGAAGTTGAAGCAGCAAGCCTAGCCGATAAAGTTAACCGTTTACAGGCTGAGATTACCGGACTGGAATCCCAAATACGCGATAACCAGGCTAAGAACGATGAGGTTCAGAGACAAATCACCAAGGCGGAAGAGGAGTTAGTAAAGCAAAAGAAACTGCTGGGCGAGAACATTAAGCAAATGTACTTGGAAGGCGATATCAGTACCCTTGAGATGCTGGCCTCCAGTAAAGACCTGAGTGAGTTCATGGATAAGCAGGCGTACCGTAATGCTATCCAGGACAAAATCAAGACTACACTTGATAAGGTTACGGCATTAAAGTTGGATCTGAAGATGCAAAAAGAAATAATCGATAAACTCCTAGCTGACCAAAAATCCATGCAGTCACAGCTTGATAGCCAGCGTTCCGAGCAAAACCGACTGCTCGGGCTGAATCAATCTCAGCAAGCTTCAGTCGAGCAAGAGATTAAGGGCAATAACGCCCAGATTGCCGAGTTGAAACGGCAACAGGCCGCCGAGAATGCTCGACTGTTTGGGACTACACCTGGAACTGGAGCGAATTGTGGCGGAGGCTATCCGGGGAGCGCACCCGGACCCTGGGGTACCTGGGGCTGCAATTACCCGCTCGACAACGCAATTGATAGCTGGGGTATGTACAACCGAGAGTGCGTAAGTTACACCGCGTTCAAGGTCGCATCGTCAGGCCGCTATATGCCATACTGGGGCGGACGAGGCAATGCGAAGCAGTGGGACGATAACGCCCGTGGGGCTGGCATACCGGTTGATTCCAACCCAAGGTCTGGTGATGTAGGCATTAGTAATAACGGGGTATACGGACACTCCTTCTACGTTGAGCAAGTCGCTGGCGACGGATCAATCTATATAAGCGACTACAACCAACAGTTTGATGGCAGATACCGGGAATACTGGGTTTCTGCCGAAACAGTCCGTTTCCGTGGGCTTGTATTCATTCACTTCCCCTGAGAAGCAATACTTGACATAATACCCCACGGGGGTATACAGTGAAAATATGATTAGTGATTTAAAGAAACGAGCTATCCACCGATCCCGAATCCTTCAGGGACAAATGAAGGGTTTAGAAAAAATGATAGAAAAAGAAGAATACTGCATGGACATACTGGTCCAAAGCCTGGCCATTCAAAAATCTCTGCGCTCACTCAATAAGCTGGTGCTGGAAAATCACCTAAAGACTCACATTACTGAAAAGTTCAGCTCATCGGACGAAAAATTACAGAAGGAGGCCGTCCAAGAGTTACTTGACCTTTACGAACTTTCTAATATACGAGGCAGGTAATGAGCGGCCACAACCATACTCCTGTAACAGGTAACCCAAAAGAGCTGGCGGTGTGCCCTGTCATGAGTATAGCTATCAACAAAGAAGAGGCGGCTGCTCATGGCTTAAGTCGCACTTATAAGGGCCAGACCTACTATTTCTGTTGCAACACCTGCACGGGCCTGTTCGATATAGACCCTGAAAAATATGCAGGGAAGCAGAGTGACGAACACGCCGGTCATGACCAACACGCACAGATGATGAAGCAGGGCAACATGAACCTGTGGGCTCGTGTAAAAATGAGTATGACTATGACAATGGGCATGGATCACACCGGGCTCGCTGGGCGCGAGATGGCTAAAATGATGGAAATTGACATTCGGAATAAGTTTTTCTTCTCACTGATTCTCTCTATACCCATCATTCTCTATTCGCCGCTTGGTGAGAAAATCCTGGGCGCAAACCTGCCCGAACCAGTCCCAGCAACATGGATATTATTACTTCTAACGACCCCCGTGTTTTTCTATGCCGGTTGGATTTTCTTGTACTCATCATATTGGGCACTCAAGAAAAAAGTCTTAAACATGGCGGTACTGATTGCTGTCGGTATTTCAGCCGCCTACTTTGCCAGTATTTTGCTCACTCTACGCGGCAGCGGGGAATCATATTATGAAGCCGCCGCGCTACTTATTACTTTCGTGCTATTCGGGCACTGGATGGAGATGAAGTCCCGGCGCGGTACGACCGATGCCCTGCAAGCTTTATTTGACCTTGTTCCGCCACAAGCTCGCGTCGTGCGTGACGGCAAGGAAGTGCTAGTCCCTACAAGCGAAGTACAGGCTGGAGATATTATTGTACTGAAACCAGGCGATAAGGTACCGGTCGACGGCGAGGTTACAGAGGGCCAAACAGCTATTGACGAAGCCTTGGTAACCGGTGAGTCCCTGCCGGTCAGCAAAAAATCTGGCGATGCGGTCATTGGCGGCTCAATTAACCAGTCTGGCTCCGTACGTTTCAAGGCTACAAAGGTTGGCAGCGACACAGCACTGGCTCAAATTGTCAAACTGGTTGAGACGGCCCAAAATTCCAAAGCACCCGGCCAGCGCATTGCTGATAAGTTCGCCGGATACTTAGTCATACTGGCAGTATCCGCAGGACTGCTGACATTTGGTGTATGGTCACTATTTTCAGGTAATGGCTGGCTGTTCGCCTTAACATTTGCGATCTCAACGGTTGTGATAGCCTGTCCTGACGCATTGGGGTTGGCTACTCCAACGGCCGTGGCAGTTGGCACGGGACTAGGCGCAAAACATAACATATTAATAAAAGACGCTAGTACTCTGGAGCAGACTTCTAAGATAGAGGCCGTTGTCCTAGATAAAACAGGTACTTTAACCGAAGGCAAACCCCGTATAACCGACACTAAGACTGTAGAAGGTTTCGATGCCAAGGAATTACTGCGGCTCACAGCAGCAACGGAAGCAGGCTCAAACCACCCCTTGAGTGTTGCAGTAGTTGCTGCCGCCAGTGAAGCCAAGCTGGAAACCCTTGAAAAAGTAACTGGATTTAACTCAATAGCCGGTCATGGTGTTGAGGCAAAAGTTGGCAACAAAGACGTGTTGGTCGGTACTCAAAAACTCATGCGTGACCGCGGCATAAAAACGACTGAGCTTAATGAAGAAATTGCAAATCTGCTAAGCCAGGGCAAAACCCTCATGATTATAGCTGTCAATAAGGCCCTGGCCGGTGTCATTGCTGTCCAGGATCCGGTAAAACCGACTGCCAAAACCGCGATTTCGCGTATGAAAGCATTGGGTCTAGAAGTTGCCATGATTACCGGTGACAACAAAGAGACTGCCGGGGCTATAGCGCGGCAGCTCGGATTGACCCGCGTTTTCGCAGAAGTGTTACCGGAAGATAAGGCTTCCTACGTTAAGAAGCTCCAAAGCGAGGGTAAATTCACTGCCATGGTCGGCGATGGCGTGAATGACGCCCCGGCACTGGCCCAAGCAGACATAGGCATTGCCATTGGCGCGGGTACTGACGTAGCCATTGAAGCCGCCAAGGTGGTGCTGATGAAATCCGACCCGGCCGACATACTCAGGGCCATCCGTCTAAGCAAAGCCACTGTACGCAAAATGAAGCAAAACCTGGCTTGGGCCAGCGTATACAACATTGCGGCCATCCCAATTGCAGCCGGTGTGCTCTACCCGGCCTACAACATATCGCTTAGGCCGGAGTTTGCCGCGTTACTAATGTCGCTGTCTTCTATATTCGTTGCCGTTAACGCTGTGCTATTAAAAACAGCTGAGCGGGAACTGGTAGAAGTGTAAAAAGTTCAATAATAAAGGAGGATAGGGTATGAATATTAGCAAAGAAGCCGTACTGTACGGGATCATCGGCCTGCTAACCGGCAGCCTGATTACTATCATCGTAGCCACAACGGCTGTTAATCGACACAACAATGGCATGATGGAAATGATGGGCATGCATACCGATGGCAATAACCATAGCATGATGCAAAACATGGATGGCATGGACAACTCTAATATGAAAATGGAGGGTATGTAATGAACCACGGTAAAAACCACTTGATAGTAATGGGCATTGGCTTCGCGGCCTTGCTTATCCTGAGCAAATTTGTGGGCGCCAGCGCACTCCTGCTGTTTTTCTTCTTCTGCCTCTTCATGATGGCAACCATGATGCATGGCATGGGCCACGACGACCACAATAAAGGAAACGGCAAAGGGGGCAGACATGGACATTAAACGATCGTTTCTGTTTGCCATAGGCGGGCTGCTAATTGGTGTACTACTCACTGCGGGGATATTTGCGCTCCGCAGTGACACAAACGATTCCATGAACATGAGCCGTAAGGACACAGAGCAAGCTATGCAGACCATGATGGGGACTAAAGACTCATCAACACTGCCACTAAAAAAAGCGTCTGATGCAAAGCCAA
>MGCP01000028.1:0-1805 GCA_001790455.1 Candidatus Saccharibacteria bacterium RIFCSPHIGHO2_02_FULL_47_12 | reverse complement strand
CGTTAAAGAGGGAGATAAAGTCAAAATAACCTTTACTAATAAACTTCCCAAAGCTACGACCGTCCACTGGCACGGCTTGGATGTACCAAACAGCATGGACGGCGTGCCTGGAGTGACGCAAGATTCTATCGAACCTGGAGCCAGCTTTAGCTACGATTTTACCGCTACCCCTGCCGGAACTCACTTCTACCATACGCACGGTTCAAGCATGACGGATGAAGCGCAACAATCCGATATGGGTTTGTCTGGCGCGTTCATTGTCGAACCTGCCAATTACCAGAAACCCGATAAGGAGTTCACACTGGTCTTGGACGAGTGGCAAAAAGGCACGGGCGATTTCAATATGGCGATGCAGGATATGAGCATGGACAACATGGCCATGAATATGAACTACAACCTGTTCACCATGAACGGCCAGGCCTTCCCCGACACCAAGCCGCTTGACGTCAAGCAGGGCGACAGGGTAAGGGTCCGCCTGATTAACGCCGGTTCGTCCGCTACCCATCCGATGCACCTGCATGGCCAGCAATTCAAGGTAGTGGCAACCGATGGCAATCCGGTACCTGAAGCGGCCCAACTGACTAAAAACACCATCACCGTGAACCCTGGCGAGACCTATGACATTGAATTTACGGCCAATAATCCCGGTGTCTGGGCCTTTCACTGCCATGAGCTGCACCATGCCGAAGGCGGCATGATGACTTTGCTCAAGTATGAAGGTTCCAATACCATCACCCCTGGATCCCAGCCAGAACAAAACATGGACATGGACGGGGGCATGATGATGGATCACTCGAATATGTAAGCAAAAGCGATATAATGGCCTTTGTAAGGAGGGTAACCAATGATGAATTACGATATGATGCGCGGCACAAACGGTGGCGGTATGATGTTCTTCAGTTGGATTATCTACCTGTTGGTTGTTGTCGCGTTGGCACTGGCAATTGCAGCATTGTGGAAATACGTGAGCAAGAAGTAAAATAATGCTTTTCCTTGCTCGTAAGAATTTGTTTCAGGAAAAAACCCGCCTACTCATTAGTGTAGGCGGGGTGGCCTTTAGTGTGTTGCTAATGATACTGCTACAGGGCCTAAATGTTGGTTTTAGTAATATTCTTGGCCAGTATCTTGAGTCAGTGCCAACCGACTTATGGGTGGCTAGCGCCAACACCGGAAACATCATGGATCCTTCGTTTTTGCCGCCTACCTTGGGGCAACGGCTAAAAAATATCGACGGCGTAGCCAGTGCGCAACCATTTGGCATGCAGAATATAACGACTAGCGTTAACGGTAAAGACCTGGCGTTTTACATGATTGCCTATGATCCTTCGACAAGTGTTGGCAAACCACCGAAAGTTAGTGAAGGCTCAGTTGCCCCAGGTAAGGACGAAATTGTTATTGATCGTATTGTCGCCAAGTCCAATAAGATCAAGATTGGTGAGCTCATTCCATTCGCAGACAAAAAATTAAAAGTCGTTGGCCTGTCTGAAGGTACTTTTATACTAAGCACCTCCTTTGCATTTATAAATAAGGCTGACGCCAGCGAGATATACACCCTGCCGACTACCACAAACTATTGGCTAGTCTCTGTAACTCCGGGTACCGGTGTCCAAAAAGTTCAATCCCGGGTTAACGGTCAAATCCCCGAGGTCAATGCCCACACCAAAGACCACTTCGTTCAAGTCAACGTCGACCTTGTTAAGAGCATTGTTACACCAGTCTTCGGTGCGCTGGTCGTGCTCGGAGCGCTGATTGGCCTGGCTGTTATTGGTTTGACCATATTCACTTCTACCATCGAAAAAGCTAAA
>MGCP01000027.1:29589-33859 GCA_001790455.1 Candidatus Saccharibacteria bacterium RIFCSPHIGHO2_02_FULL_47_12 | reverse complement strand
GAATCTTTGACGTTTTGTACAGGTACATCAGGCATTACCACCTCTAGTTGCTCTGGTGCAACCGGCTCGAGTGTGTCTCTAGGTACGCTTACGGCCAGTAGCACTGGTTCTGGAATTTCACAAATTGGGGTGGGAACCAACGGTGCCAGCGGTTACGCCGTAACCATGAACGGATCTACCCTAACTTGTAGCGCTTGCGCTGGTTCGCCCACTATATCTGCACTTGCCTCGCAAACTGCCTCGTCTACGGGTGGCGAACAGTTTGGAGTAAACCTGCGCGACAACGCCACGCCAAATGTGGGTGTTGAGCCAGATGGTGCAGGCAATGCCGCACCAACTGCCAGCTACAACACCGTAGACCAGTATAGGTTTGTTACCGGTGACAGTATTGCCTCAGACAGTAGCACAGACGATTTCAGACGATTCCACGTCGCGTATATTGCAAACATTGGCACGGGCACAGAAGCTGGTGCATATTCCACAACCCTAACTTTTATAGCAACGGCAACTTTTTAGGAATAAATAATGAGCAAAGAACACATAACAATAAGCATGCGGCGCACAATAGAGCGCCACGTAAATCTGCTTCTTGGTTTGGTGCTTGTTTTGCCAACGTTTTTTGTGCTGTTGTTGCCCAGTACTGCTAGCGCCGCACAAATAACCTCGCGCAAGCTAACTTTGAGTACGTCGAGTGCCGCCAGTGGCGCGGCTACTACCACCTATACTTTTAACTTTACCGTGCCTAGCGCCACGGTACTGCAATCGTTTGAGGCGGTCATTTGTACTACTGCCTCTGGTAGCTGCACTACACCCACAGGCTTTGCTAACTCGTCATCTACGCTGTCTTCACAGCCGACCAACCTGGGTGACGCCTCTGGCTGGACAGTAAACACCTCTACCGCCGGCAAACTGCGCATAAAAAAGACTGGCAACGCTGCCGCACCGACTGGAGCCCAAACTGTTGTGTTTGGCAATGTCCAGAACCCCACAACCTCGAACACCACATTCTTTGCCCGCCTAAACACATACTCTGATGATGCCTGGACAAGCGGGGTTGATAGCGGCGTAGTAGCAGCCAGCACAGCTACGCAGATAACATTGAGCGGAGTAATGGACGAGTCTCTGGTGTTCTGCACAGGTACCTCAATAACCGGATCCAACTGTGGTACCGTTTCTGGTTCCAGCGTAGACTTTGGTACTTTTTCGACTAGCTCAACCACCACAGGCACGTCCGTTATGGCGGCTTCTACCAACGGTGGTAGCGGTTACTCCATAACCATCAACGGAAGCACACTTACCTGTAGCGGATGCTCAGGATCACCAACCATAGCTGCCTTATCAACGCAAACGGCCTCATCAACCGGAACCGCTCAGTTTGGGGTTAACCTAAAAGATAACACGACTCCAAACGTTGGTGCAGAGGTGAGTGGTACGGGTTCTGGTACGGCAACATCAAACTACGGCACGGCCGACCAGTTTCGTTTTGTTACCGGAGATGGCGTAGCCTCTGCGGCCTCCTCAACAAACGCAAACACCTATACAGCTAGCTATATAGTCAATGTGCCTGGAAGCCAGGCAGCCGGTACCTATACGGCAACCATGACCTATATTTGTACTGCCACGTTCTAGTTTTGTTATAATTAGGTTAATAATAAATTTGTGAGGGATAAACACATAAATATGAAACTACGCCGTTTGCTCACTTCGTTATCCGTTTTAGGTTTGCTTGTCGTCCCATCACTAGCATCTGCACAAGAAGGTGCGGGGCAGGGGTTAGAGATAAGCCCGCCCCTGGCCGATATAAAAGCCAATCCTGGCGAGTCTAAAACAGTACAGATTTACGTTCGCAACGTAACCAACCAAACACTTATAGTCAGCGGCGAGGTAAACGACTTTGTAGCCGCTGGCGAAGACGGCCAGCCCAAGCTGCTGCTAGAAGATGGCGAAGACAGCCCCTATTCTATAAAAGATTGGGTAAAAACGCTGCCAAAGGTCACTCTGGCTGCGTCTGAGCGCAAGGCTGTTTCTGCGGTTATAGACGTACCAAAAGATGCCGGACCGGGTGGACACTACGGAGTTATCAGGTTTACCGGTACACCCCCTGAGCTAGAGGGCACGGGTGTGTCACTATCTGCCAGTGTGGGCACTCTGGTATTGGTAAATGTATCTGGCAATGTGGTAGAAAAAGCCAAAGTGGCAGAAATATACACCGCCAACCAAAAGGGCAAGAAGCAAAGTGTATTTGAATACGGCCCTATAACCATAGGCCTTCGCCTGCAAAACGAGGGTAACGTACACTTTAAACCTAGTGGCAATGTGAGGGTAACCAATACTTGGGGCAAAGAGGTAGCAACCTTTAAGCTAAACGAACAAGGCAGCAATGTTTTGCCGGCAAGCGTACGCAAATACGAACAAAAACTAGACAAAAAACTATTGTTTGGCCGCTACAAGGTACAAGCAGACGTAGTTTATGGATCGGGAAGCACCATTATTTCTGCCACCAAAGTGTTTTGGGTAATTCCATACAAGCTCATAGTAGTAGCTCTTGCGCTTATAGCACTCATAATCTTCTTGATTCGCCGCTATAACCGCGCTATTGTAAAACGTGCAGGTAAAAAGCAAGGCCAAAATGCCGGAAAACGAAAACAAAAATGAGCAAAGTAGCACTGATCCCATAGTCATAGACTTGGTGGGAAAGAAGTTGCTGGGCATGCGCATAGCCCATCATCGCCATACTGGCCGAAGGGTGCACATACATTACACCTCATATGCTTTTTTATTCTTTATTTTGGTGTTTACGGGCCTCACCCTACTGCTTGGTGGTGAGCTAGTAGATGCTGGCCCCCAGCAAACAGAACAGGCCAGTGTAGGCTTAGCTGGAACCGTGCCCGGACCGCCGCCAGACTCGCCAGCCGTCATCACAGTGCCTACCAATAACACGCGCACAAGCAACAGTACCATCACTGTCAAAGGCAGCTGCACAAACGCTCTTTCCGTAGAAATATATCGAAACAACGTGCTGGCTGGCTCAACCATTTGTGAAAACGGTGCCTTTGATCTGCAGATTGGTTTGCTCCCGGGCAGCAACAGCCTAAAAGCCCGCATATTTGACAGCCTGGGCCAGTACGGGCCTGATTCTGAAGCAATAGTTGTCATATATGAAACGCCCACGCCCTCTGCGACGCTACCTACAGAATTAATAATTACCGCCAAACCGGCCCAGCAGTTTTTGTTACAAAAACAAAGATTGACAGTAAGCTATACCATTAGCGGCGGTGATGAGCCCTACGCCCTGGCCTTTAACTGGGGCGACGGCACCGAAACAGAGGCTGTACCGATTAGCGAGGAAGGCCAGTATGGTATAGCGCGCACATACAATAAGACAGGCAAGCAAACAGTATTGATTAACGCTAGTGATGCCCTGGGGGTCAAGACCTTTTTTCAGTTTGCTGTTATGGTAGCGCCGGCATCTGGTGTGTCTGTTCCTTCTAACGCATCCAGGGCTTGTAATTCTGGCAGCACACCTATGTCATGCTTTGCCAGCGAACAGATACCCAGGCTTATAAATATTGCCTGGCCGGCGCTGGGCGTTACCAGTCTTATGACAGCCAGTTTTTGGCTGGGTGAAAAGATTATGCTGTCGCGGCTAAGATTGCCCAGACCAAAGATATAGGTCAAAACTGTGGATAAAGTGTTATTGACAGATAAAAAAGTAGTATACTAAGAGTGCATTTCATTAAAATAAAAAAGAAAACACCCCACACCCCACAAATTTCAAATAAATTTTGAGAGGTAAGGGGCAAGAAATGCCCAAACAAAAACAAACAAGCCAGCTTAGGTTCGTGTTAACCGTGGTAAGTGCAATTACTGCGGTGTTTGTATTGGTTGGAATCTTTTTGGCAGTTCGGCCAGCACAGGCAGCTACAGGTATAAACGAGCAAGTTAACTTCCAGGGACGTCTACTGGACGCTACAGGGGCTGTAGTTGCCGACGGTAGTTACAATATGAAGTTTAGGGTTTATCAAGATGGAAACGGGGTACTGGGCGGCGGCGACGAAACACTCAAATGGACAGAGGCCAGAGAGAGTGGTAATAAAGTGCTAGTAAAAAACGGCTACTTTTCTGTTTACCTAGGTAGTGTCACGGCATTTGCAAGTAATGTAGACTGGAACCAAGACACCCTGTGGTTGTCCATAGACATAGGCGGCACAGGCACCCCAACCTACGACGGAGAAATGAGTCCGTTCACACGGCTTAGCTCTAGCCCATA
>MGCP01000027.1:2365-29566 GCA_001790455.1 Candidatus Saccharibacteria bacterium RIFCSPHIGHO2_02_FULL_47_12 | reverse complement strand
TAGCTCTAGCCCATACGCGCTAAATTCTGGGCGTTTAGGTGGGCTGGCGGCTACCGAGTTTGTAAAGCTGGCGCAGGGGGTGCAAACAGACAGCTCCACCTCTAACCCGTCCATCTACGTAAATAAAACTGGCTCTACGGCCAACATACTGCAATTACAAAAATCCGGTAGCGACGTGTTTGTAGTAGATAACACCGGAAAGATCGTCTTTGGTGGCGACACCTTAAGTGATTTTAGTGGCAACGGCCTGGTTGTCTCATCAAACATACTGACATTAAACCTGACAACCAGTGGTACCACAGGCTCAACCAGCTCTAACTCTGGCCTAGAGGTGGGCTCGGTTGGCCTGACCTTGCTAAAAGGTTGTGCCCATAACGAAATCTTAAAATGGGGTGATTCGGGGTCTGGTGGCACAGATACGTGGGCTTGTGCTGCCGACACTGGTGGAGGAGGCAATAGCTTTGAAACTATTAATGCACCAGCAGGTACGGATCCAGTGGCAGACAGCGCCACGGACACTTTAAACTTAACTGTCACAGGCACCAACCTAACTATTACTGGCACAGCAGGGACGGATACCTTGGATTTTGATATATCAGAATCCACACTGGCAGGTACAGGGCTAGGTGTGTCGGGCGACGGGTTGGTGGTAAATGTTGCCTCTGGCATCACTACCAGCGGTGACAACGTCGTACTAGATGTAGACTTTGCCCCCACATGGACCAACGCCCACACCTGGACCTTAGCAGGGACTGAAGATCTGGATGCCACCTCTGATTTGGCTGGCACGGTGGATATCCTGAATCTTACCGGCACACCGTCGGGCACAGCAGGTACGGCTTATGGTCTTTATATAGACCAGGCGGACAGCGCTAATTCAAATGGGTTTGATGCTTCTCTGGTTATAGACAACTCGGATGCCAACCTGGCAATTGCTGACGGTATTTTGTTTGTCAGTGCTGGCGGGGGTTTTACAGATTTTATAGATACCCCTAGCTCTGTCTTTAAGGTAGACGGTACCGGCATAGTAACTGCCGCAAACATAATATGTAGTTCTACATCATGCATTTCTACTGGCGAAATCACGGATGCGACTATCACTGGTGACGATGTCGCTCCGTCTGTAGCCGGTGCTGGCCTTGTTTTAACCGCAGGTTCTCCTGATGCACTGGACATTGCTTCCGGTAACGGCGGCATTGTAGTCAATGCAGACAACATCGCCCTAACCTTGGCAGCCAGTGCCGATGCGCTTTCTTCAACTACCTCAAATGGTTCAGGCCTGGAGGCTTTGTCGCAGGGTTTAACCTTGCTCCAGGGCTGCACCGATGCTCAAATACTAAAATGGACCGAATCAAGCGATACCTGGGGTTGTGCGGCCGACTCTACTGGCGGCGCGTCAGCCGACTTAGATGGAGTTTACGATAACGACACAGACAAAGTTTTGGCCGTTGATAGCACCACGGGGCTGCTGTTTAACATGACTACCACCGGCGACTTTATTTTGCAAGACAACGGCAGTACGTTTTTGACAGTAGATGACACTGGTGGCATAGCCTACACTATGGACGGCACAGATAACCCTGCCTTTACTATTACCAACAGTGGATCCAGTAACATTACAATTAACTTGGCTGGCACAGGTGACTTTGTAATACAGGATAACGGCACCGTAAGCTTTACCGTAGATGACAGCGGCAATGTTTACGTAGGTAACCCGACAGCCGATGGTACAGGAGCGCTTTTGGTTTTGGACACAAAGAATACTTCTGGCGACCCTACGGGGACAAACGGCGCTATGTACTATAACTCTAACAGCAACAAATTCCGCTGTTATGAAGCTGGTGCGTGGAAAGATTGCGACACCACGGGAGGAAGCAGCGCGATTACCCGAGTTGCCGGAAGTTCTGGCGCGGCAGGGTCTGATATAACACTCCAGAGGCTTACTTCAAACACCGCCGACGTTACGACCACTAGCCTGTCATCATCAGTCATGTCTACAACCAGTGTTGGGGCGGGTACGTGGAAATTCAAGTACACGCTTTTCTACCAAACTGCTGCTACTACCACCGGCATTGCCTTTGGGGTTAACCACACCGGAGCCAGTTCTAGCCTAAAGCAGGCGATCTGGTACCACATAACGACTGGTGGTGCAGCGGCTACCGGAATTGGTGATAACGTTGCCGGAACAGCCGCGGGACAGTTGACTGAGGGCAAGTCTGGAGCCACCATAAATGCCATCATTGGTTCTGCTACCGCAGGTGTGGCCACAGCAAACGCGAATATTACAGCTATATTGGAGGGTGTAGTGGTGGTAACAAACAGCGGGTCGTTAGAGTTGAAGATTGCCTCTGAAGTTAGCGGTTCTGCTGTTCGTTTGATTTCGGGTTCTATGTTGGAATTGATAGCTTACTAACATGCTCGCCGTATTGGTCAATGATTGGTGTCGCTTACGTAATCGTATACAAGTTTTGACAAGGCTTGCATATGCTGGTCAACCACTACAGAGGGACCCTTGATGAGTATGCATACCAAGTAGGGGCGGTTGGGTATGTATATAATTCCGCAATCGCTCTGTACCTCTGAACCAAACACACCAATTTTGTGCGCAACCTTTAAATTATCAGGTATAGGTTTTGCAATTCTGTTAAAGTCTGGAGCGTCTGCAAGCTGGCTTAAGATTTCTTGGGAATTTTCTCTGTTAAGGTAGCACGATAAATACAGGCACTTCATGACTGCCGCGTAGTCTCGTGAGCTAACTTTTGACTGCCCGTCTATAGTGTATGGAAAATCTACGTCTAATTGCGATAACACAGTTTGGTTGTCGGGGATCATACTACCGAGGACTCCCCTAATTGTCTTTATGGCGGTATCGTCTGAATCTACAAGGGCATAGCGGACAGCTTTGGCAAGTGTTATTTTTGCTCCCTCACCTCGTTTCCACAAATCGCCAAACCTATCGTCTAACCACTCCTTCTTTATGGAGACTACTTGACCTAGATTTATTCTGCCTTCTTCAGCCGCCTTGTAAAGGCTAATTATGGTTGGTAGCTTTAAAAGCGAAGCACCAGCTAGTTGGCTGTTTTCATTGGAGCGAATAGCCGTACCAGTTGGCAGATACTCAAAGAAAAAACTATGCTCAACGTTTGCCTTGCTAAGGTAAATTTTTACCGCTTGTCTTAGCGGCACAAAATTTACAATAGTGTCATTAGGGTCATCCATAAATATACGTTTTGCTAGCAACGGATATTTTTCTTTGGATTGCTCAGCTTGGTTTGAGCTGCGACCAACCACTAAAAAAAGAATAAAAATCAAATTGAGCCCCAGCAATGCAGCTAACAGAATCTTTAATTTACTACTCATCAATATCAAAGTATACAGAATTTGATGAAACCCCAAATAAAGCTTGCGCCACATTAAAGGTTTAGATAGACTAGGCATAAGAAGTTTAATAAAGAGGGAAAGATAGATTTTATGGAAAAATTGAGCCTTCAAAGTACAGGTAACAGAGCTAACGCAGCCAAACCATCGCTGGCAGGGTCAAACAGCGCCGGCAAAAAACCTGCAAAGAAATCTGGTAAAAAAATATTTGTCTGGACGCTGGTAATTTTGCTTGTGTTAGCGCTAGCAGGCGGCGGAGTTTATGCGTACAAAAAATATAGCGATGTAAAGAAAGAAAACGACCGCTTGGCAGCTAATCCCCAGGAGGCTGTGAAGAAAGAGCAAGAAAATCTGATAGCGGCAGTGGGAGCACTTACTGAGTTACCGCAAGGCGAAACGCCAACAGTCGCCACCGTGTCTGACGCTTCTAAACTAAGTAGCCAAGCCTTCTTTGCCAATGCCCAAAATGGCGACAAGGTATTGATCTACAGCCAGGCCAAAAAAGCCTTTCTGTATCGTCCGTCTACCAACAAGGTCATAAATATAGCACCGGTAAACATTGGCAACAGCGAGAATAAAGACACCAGTCAGTAATAGGCTTTAACTCAAATTATAGAAATTGGAGTCGCCTTGACCTAGAATATTGTGGTCGGGGTGTGGCGCAGCCTGGTAGCGCGCATCGTTCGGGACGATGAGGCCGCTGGTTCAAATCCAGTCACCCCGACCAAAACTGTTGACATGGTGATGACGCTTGTGCAAAGATGAAGCATAAGAGTTTTAAGTGGGAGTAATTCTAATATGGATCAGTCAGACAGTGAAACAAACCCAACGGTTGTTATGCCAAACAGCCAGCCAGAGCCAGAACAAACCATACAAACACTCGAACCAACACCAGTACTGAAACCGCAATCTTTGGTAGACGCGGCCACACCTCCTAACGGCCAAATACCGCCGACGCCGCCCGATGAACCTCAAACACCGCAGCCAACCCCAGAGAAGCCTAATAAAAAAAGCAAAAAACTTTGGGTTATTTTAGTAGCCATCTTGGCAGTTTTGCTCGCTGGCGCGTCTGCTTATTGGTTTTTAGTGCGTGATGGCAAAAATCCCAGTAAAACGGCTATCGTCAAAAAAGAAATACCTCTTTTAAGAATTGCAAATTCCCAAGGAACACCCAGTGGAGTTTATCCGAGCGGTGATGGCTACATACCAGACATAGAGCTGGCAGAACAGACGTTTGAAGGGCTAGTGCACTTTCAGGAAGGATCCAAAATAGCTCCGCTGCTAGCTACAAGCTGGTCAAACCCAGACGAAAGCACGTGGGTGTTTACCCTGAAAACAGGAGTCAAATTCCACACTGGCCGTACCATGTCGGCAGAAGACGTCAAGCATAGCCTAGAAAATTTTAAAGATAACTTTTGGTACGCTACAAGCGGGCTTGCAATTACATCTGTTAAAGTTATTGACGACAACCATATAGAAATCAAAACTGATGGACCTGATCCCAGTTTGCTCAACAAACTGGTGGTCATAAATATTATGGATTCGAAGTCTGAGCTAAAAAGTGATGTCAGGAATGGAACTGGACCGTACACCAGCGAAGAAGAAATAAAAGATCCCCAAACGCTAAAAGAACTTAAGCTTGTAGCTTTTGATGATTACCACGGCGGAAAACCAACTGTGCGAGCTATCAACTTCAAGTACTTTACTACTAACGAAGAAGCCCTGGATGCTTACAAAAAAGGCGAAGTTGACATGGTTGAAACAGACACCTCCAAAGAAGAACTAAACGCTGTATTAAGAAGTGGTGACAAGATAATCGAGTTTAGCAACCTAGTAGTGTATTACCTGGGATTTAACTTTAACAGTGACGAATCGCCTATCCTTAACCAAAAGGTAAGAGAGGCTATATATTTGGCAACTGATCCGGCGGCTCTGATTGCGGCAAGAAAAGCCTCTGGAATACCTGCTGGCCAAATTACAACTGTAGAAGTTCCTGGTTATAACCCAGACATCACCCGTCCGGAGCGTGACGTAGCTAAAGCAAAGGCCCTGCTTAAAGAAGCTGGTTACCCAGATGGCGTCACAATCAAACTTAGTTACTACCCAACTTCTGAAGACGCAGCAAACGAAATTGCCAGACAACTTAAAGAAGCAGGGATTACGCTTACTTTAGATCCGCAGGGAGATGAAACTTACGACGATGTTGTATATGGCGGGGGTGCCGAGATGTTCTTTGCGGGCTCTAGCGCCAGTAACCTAGATGCCAACGCGGTCTTTACAAGCGAGTTTAGAGATACCCCAAACTTTAGCGACAAAGATATTAATGCCGCTATTGACGACGCAGCAAAAACTCTGGACCAAGAAAAAAGATTAGCCATACTTCAGAAAATATCTAAAGACCTAATGGATCAACAGCGCTGGGTACCTCTATATACCCCAACCTCCAGCCTAATAGTGAAAAACACATACGTCATTAACCGCGATGTTAACGGTACCGGTCTGGGCGTTTACTTCTGGAAAGTATACGAAACAGAATAGAAATATATAAAAAGGCCCGTCTATTGACGCTGGACCACGTGGCTGGGAAAATAACCACAAGCATCATGAGTATTTTTATTTCTAATTTTTTACTAAACCTGACGGAAAGGGATAGTGTTTAGCCTTGAAAGCCAGGTTTGGTCTGCGAGCAAAGTTTATAGCCCTAATTGTGGCAGGCTTGACCGTATTGTTTGCGGCAATTGCTACCTATACCATAAGAATTACCACCGAAAACCTCAGAAAAAGTTTGGTAAATGAGTCAAAATCGTTTGCGGCTTTTGCCACGAAGCCAATCGGCGATACTTTTGTGCTGTACAAAGACTCGGGCACAATAAGGATAGAACAGCAGATTGACAAGTTCGCAGACCTAAACAACAGCATAAACGATATAAAAATTGTTGATATAGAGGGTAAAAAACAGTTTCATAGGGGCAGCGAAAACGGTTTTGACCCCACACCAGAGCAGTCTAGTAGTTTTGAAGTGGTTTATGCTTACGACGGCGCAGACCTAACTCACATAATCTATCCTTACATTGAAGATTTTGGTGCACATCGTTACTCCATAGTCTACACAGTTTCCTATGATGCTATTGACGCCAGCATAAGGCAGTTAACCACTGGCATAGTAATTTTGGCCACCGCTGCCCTGGCGGCAAGCATACTGGTTTCCTATTTTGTTATTAACAAATTCTTCCTAAAACCTCTAGGTTTGGTCAGTCGTGCTGCCATAAATATAAGCCGGGGCAACCTAGGGCTTAAAGTAGAATCCCCAAACAATGATGAAATTGGGGACCTGGCGAAGTCGGTAAACACCATGGCCGACGCCCTAAAGGCTGACATTAATAAATTAAAAGAGGTTGACGCTATGAAGAGTGAATTTATGATGATAGCGTCACACAACCTCAGGACACCACTGACTGCAATTCAAGGCTATCTGGACAATTTACTGAGTACCGGCCAGCTCTCGCCCGAAGTACGAGAAACTTTGCAGGTTGTGGCAGCGTCGGGGAACCGATTAAACACGTTTGCCGAGGATATCTTAACCGTATCTAGGCTCGAAGGGGGCGAGAAAGTTATGGGCGAACGATCACCAGCCGATTTAAATAAATTGTTGGACAGCGTTGCCAAAGATTTTACTGCGCTAGCCAAAGAGAAAAAGCTAGTCTTTAGCGCGGACTTGGGTGTAAACGCTTGCATGGTGGTTATGAGTGCACCCCATGTACGGGCAGCTATCTGGAATCTTTTAGATAACGCACTGAAATTTACCAAACAAGGCACTATAAACTTGAGGCTGCAGACCGAGGCACAGTATGCGCGTATTACCATTAGCGACACCGGTGCGGGTATATCGCCAGAAGAAATACCCAAACTTTTTACCAAGTTTCATCGTGGTACCAGCACCATGGAGTATAACTACGAAGGTACTGGGATTGGCCTATATATAACAAAGCTAATTATTGAGCAGCACGGTGGCATCATTAAGGTTGATAGCAAGCTGGGGACGGGTACTACGGTAACATTGCGGCTTCCACTTACCCCAAGCTCTGTTTAGAGGTCGGACTTAGCACAAACGCCATCTATGATAAGCTTATACCATTGGAGTTAAATAAAAATGAAACACGTGATTGCGGTTGTAAACCAAAAAGGGGGTGTGGGCAAGACCACTACGGCCATAAATCTGGGCGCCTACCTGGCTAAGTTGGATAAAACTGTGCTAATTGTAGACCTCGACCCGCAGGCCAATTCTACAAGTGGCCTGGGAATTGATAAAAATAGCTTAGAAACCACACTGTATGAGATCTTATTGCGTAGTTCAGACGCGGCCGCGGCGGTAAAGCCTAGCCAAACCCCAAAGCTTTCGCTATTGCCGACCAACGAGAGGTTGGCGGCAGCTGAAATTGATCTGGCAGACCAAGAAGAGCGAGAATACAGGCTAAAAAAAGCCATAGAACACCTAGATTATGACTATATACTCATTGACTGTCCGCCTGCGCTAGGACTTCTTAGCATAAACGCACTAGCAGCAGCGAATTATGTGTTGATTCCAGTCCAGGCAGAATATTACGCGCTAGAGGGCCTAAGCCAGCTGCTTGGGATAGTGCAGCGGGTGAGGGGAGGGCTTAATCCAAACCTTGAACTTCTAGGTGTAGTTTTGACTATGTACCATAGCCGCACCACCTTATCAGACCAAGTCAAAGACGAACTGCAACGTCATTTTCAAGACAAATTATTTGAAACCGTTATACCGCGCAATGTCCGCCTGGCAGAAGCACCCAGCCACGGGCTCACAATTGCTGATCATGACCGCTGGAGCAAGGGTGCCAAAGCCTACAAACAGTTAGCCAAAGAGCTAGATAAAAAGGTAGGTGGTTAATTTTTTCACGGCCCTCTCGTGAAATGTTTGTGTTATAGTTAAACTTATGGCATCTGAGACAAAACGAGGGCTTGGCAAAGGGTTTGAAGCACTGATCCCAACCGATTTTGATACATCAATCTTAACCCCAGAAGAAGAACGAATACAAAAATTATCCATTTCTGCCATAAAGCCAAATCCTCAGCAGCCAAGAAGGCATTTTGACGAGTTAGCACTAAACGAGCTGGCTGAATCTATCAAGCGTCATGGACTTTTGCAACCCGTGGTAGTGACGCCTCTGGGCAATGACAATACCTATGTTCTAATTGCCGGCGAACGCCGCCTCCGCGCAGCGGGCAAAGCTGGGCTGTCGCATCTGCCTGCCATTGTGCGTACGGCTAAAGAATTGGAACAGCTAGAAATTGCACTGGTAGAGAATGTGCAGCGGGTAGATCTGTCGCCACTCGAACAAGCCGCCTCCATTGGCCGGTTACACGACCAATTTAACCTAGAATACGCAGATATTGCCAAAAAACTAGGCAAAGCCCCTAGTACCGTCCAAAACATTGCCAGATTGCTGGGTTTGTCGGACGAAGCAAAGAAAGCGTTGCATGAATCTAAAATTACCGAGGGGCACGCCAGGGCTATTTTAGCCGTTCGTGATAGCGGAGCCCAAGCCGAATTATTAGATCTGATAATAAAGAATGGCTGGTCTGTACGCCAAGCTGAACGCTACGCCGTGGCCTATAAAAAAGGCATAAAAAAGACCGAATCTGCCCAAAAACGGGTTAGTGCAACTACCCCTGAGACTGAAGCCCTGTCTAAAACCCTAAAAACTCCTGTACAAATTCATCGCATGGCCAAAGGCGGACGGCTAGAGATAACTTTTACCTCAGATTCGAACCTAAAACAGATAGTAAAACGCCTGCTTGGCAAATAGTTACGAAGATAAACTTCTGAAGATTAAAACAATTTTGCTTTGCCAATGGGTGTAATCCTAAGCGCCAGCTTACCCACAACCTGATCGGCGTTTATGGCTCCAAATGCCCGTGAATCTAAAGAGTTTGGTCGGTTGTCGCCACACACAAACAACTGATCCTTGCCCAGCGTTACATCTGTGTTGCCAGGAGTATTGTTTATAACTTTGCCGTAGGGAAGGGTTTTGTCGGGCTGGAACCCATCTGGGTACTGCTCGTTATACACAGTAACAACTCCATCTTTTACTACCACGCGTTCGCCTGGCAAGCCAATAACCCTCTTTATTAGTTGCTTTTTGCCAGATGTACCAAAGCCTTCTAGGTCATTTTGGTTAAAAATGATCACGTCACCCCTGCCTGGTATGTAGGCATGCCGTGTAATTCTGGCCCATGTGCGCGCGGTTTTAACCACAATCAGGCGGTCGTGGTTAGACAGGGTGGATTCCATGCTGGGCCCATCTACCTCATAGGACTGAAATACGAATGTGGTTAGCATGAGGGCAACTATTGGGGCAATGATTAAAATAGCAATAGTGCTGCCCCAGCCCTTAAACCTTTGGCTACGCTTAGGGGCGGGTGAATGAGGTGCTGCATTGAGGGCAGGTTTTTGATTTTGAGCTAGCGGTGTATCCACAACCTAACCAATATAACACGTCCAGCCCCACGCGTTTATGTTTACTTAGGGCTCGAGAAACCGGTATACTATTATCCACGTGATCAACTACCGTACTAGTACTGTTTAAATTGTAAAAAGGAAATAAACAACTCTGTTATGTCAGATACGGACAATTTTAAACAACCTAAACATTCGCGTGCCAAAAAACACAGGCACACTGATGGTTTTGTGCATAAGCCAAACCACATTCAAAAGTCTGGAAGCATAGGGTTTGGGTCAGATAATTTGCGCAAAAATGGCAAAATAGAATCCAGCCAAGTTGATAATTTTGACCAACCAGATGGATTCCATGCCGGGGTCCAGCCGCTTATAAACTCTATGCCAAGTACATTAAACAAGAGCCTGATAAACACCGACCCGCGTCGCCGTAGCGTTCCAGAAGAATCACCAAAAAAAATAGCCAAGGCTAAAAAACCCAAAAAGATTCGCTCTAAGCGCTACAAAATTATTAAACGCAGCATACTTTCTGTTTTGGCAATATTCATTTTAATAGGTGGTTTTTTGGGCTATAAATTTTGGAAAAACAGCACCCAAATATTTGGTGGCGGTGGTATTTTCGGCTTCTTTGACAGCACCAAACTGCGTGGCGAGGACCAGGGAAGGGTAAATATTCTAATAGCCGGCAATTCAGAAGATGACCCAGGTCATGCTGGTGCCTCTTTGACAGATTCCATAATGTTAGTCAGCTTGGACACGGCAAACAACACAGGGTTTATGATGAGTATCCCGCGGGATCTATGGGTTAGTTATGGAGTCAAGAACTGTGCTGTAGGTCTGCAAGGCAAGATCAACGCTGCTTACGTTTGTGGCGAACAAATAAAATTCCACGAGAGTGGTTACCCAGATGGTGGCATGGGGTTGTTAGAAAAAATAGTCGAGAGGGACTTTGGCGTAGACATTAACTACTATGCCAAAATTAACTACAGGGCCTTTAAAGATGCCGTAAATGCTGTTGGCGGCATAGATTTAACCATAAAGACCAACGACCCGCGGGGTCTGTATGACGGCAACATTGCAAAGGTAGACGGCGGCCCGCTAAAACTTAGTAACGGAGTAAATCACTTAAACGGACAAACTGCGCTGAATCTGGCCAGGGCACGCTGCGACGCATCCTGTTATGGCTATACCAGCGGTGATTTTGACCGCACCAACTACCAGCGCCAAATGCTGCTGGCACTTAAAGATAAAGCTTTGAGCGTTGGCGTGCTCAGCAATCCAACCAAGATAAGCAGCCTTTTAGATGCCGCAGGTAACAATGTAAAGACAGACTTTAAGACGAATGAGGCCAGAAGGCTCTATGATATTCTCAAAAACATCAACAACCATAGCATAAAATCTATTGGCCTGGCCGATAGCGACGTAAAGCTGGTGCAGACCGCAACCGTCAACGGTACCAGTTTGGTGCGGCCGGTGGTGGGTATGAGCGACTTTAGCCAGATCAAATCTTTTATGAAGAAACTGACCAGCAATGACCCGGTAGTCAAAGAAGACGCCACAGCAGTAGTGTTAAACGGCAGCGGGACATCTGGCTTAGCGCAGCGAAAGGCCAATATTTTGACCTCTAAGGGCCTAAACATAAAGGCGGTTGCCAATGCCAGCAAGGAAAGGCCAAGCACAGTGGTCGTAATGTTAAACGGTAGTCAAAAAACCGCTACCAAAGCCTATCTGGAACAAACCTTCAAAACGACAGTTACGACCGATACGGCTACATATACCGAGGCCAAAAATTATCAGGTAGATTTTGTTATAATACTTGGACAGAATGAGCCAAAGTAGCCGTGGTTAAACAAGTGTTAAATAAAATAAAGCCAGCCGGGGGCTTTGCCCACGCGTTTCATATTTTGCTGGTTGCAATGTTGCCAACCCTGGTGTTTGTTTTTGTACGGTTGAACTTGGCAGGAATTGCCGTTGCTCTGATACTGCTTGGCAAATGGCGGATGTTTGCGGTCCGGCCAAGGCACTGGCCGGCCAATGTACGGGCAAACGCCATAGACATAATTGTAGGCCTGTCTTTCTTGGTGTTTATGACCCACAGTAGTTCACCAGGGTTCCAGCTGGTTTGGGCTATTTTATATGCCATCTGGCTGCTGGCTATAAAACCAGGGTCGTCGTCCCTACTTGTAAGCCTGCAGGCGGCTATTGGCCAAGCCCTAGGCCTATCTGCGTTATTTTTAAACTGGGGTGACACATCGGTGCTGGTGTTGTCTGGCGTGGCGTGGGCAATATGTTACAGCGCAGCGCGCCATTTCTTTACCAGCTTCGAAGAACCCCATACCAGATTTCTGGCATACATGTGGGGGTATTTTGCAGCAGCACTTACCTGGGTGCTTTCGCACTGGCTGCTATTTTATGGCCAGGTTTCACAGGTTACATTGCTTTTGTCTGTAATTGGTTTTGGTTTGGTGGGACTTTATTATCTGGACATAACAGATCGTTTGACAACCCTGGTGCGTCGCCAAGTAGTTTTTATTATGTTAGCTATAATTTTGATTGTGCTAGTGTTTTCCGACTGGGGCGACAAGGCTGTCTAGCGGCTAGGCTTCAATCTGTCCTAGCCTAGCTCAAAAAGCTGAATAAAATCTTCGCTACCGATTTGTTTGTAGCCGGCTGGTCTTGCAATTTGAGCCAATTTTTTATGCTGGAAGGGCAGTGACTCGGTCAGAATAAACGTTGGCTTATCTTTGAGCTTGGTAAGTTGGCTGAACATTTTCCTATACAAATCTAAACCGTCCCGCCCGCCAAAGATGGCTATCTTAGGCTCGTTTAGTGCTGCCTGGTTAATTTCATAGCTATCTGGCACGTAGGGCAGGTTGCATAAGAGGATAGAGGGTTTAGGATTTGGGGTATAGGTTTGTTCCAGCAGATCACCCCACAAGAATTTGATATTGGCTTTGTGTTTGCGGGCATTTTTACTAGCAACGTCCAAACATTTTTTATCAATATCTGTTGCTAGCACCTCTAAGCTCGGAAACTCTAGTTTAGCTGTTATAGCTAGCGCACCTGAACCTGAACCCACATCAATAACCCTATATCCTATATCCTGAATCTCGTGTTCTATGAGCTCCTTCAGAAGCTCAATCATGGTTTCGGATTCTGGGCGCGGTTCTAGCACGTCCTGGTTGATGATGAATTCCCGGCCGTAAAATTCTGTTTTGCCTCTAATTTGCGCCAGTGGAACATGTTTTTTACGCTTTTCTATCTGCTTCTCCAATTTGTGAAACGTTGAACCTTTCACGGGGAATTCGGGGTGGGCTAGGAGGTACGCGCGGTCTTTCCCGGTTGCGTCTTCCAACAGTACCAAGCAGTCCAACCGCGCCGTCCCAACCCCAGCTTTTTCTAGCCACTTGGTATTTTCAACTAGCCAGTCATTAGTATTCATTAGAAACATAACTCACAATATCTTGGGCAACCTCGTCTTTGGGTTTGGTGCCGTCGATGACAATTGCACCCACCATTTTCATCTGTTCTTCAAATTCTTTTTGCCAGCTTAGAGTTTGTTCTAAATCACCAGGTCGTTTACCGAATGGATTGTTGGTACGCGTTAGTAAGCGATGTCCTATGGTGTCTGGGCCAACAGAAAGCAGAAAAATTTTATGAAATAGGGGGTAAAATGCTGACTGATTATTTGAAATGCCACACACAAATAGATTCTTACTGCGATCTTCTGAGAGTAGCCCCCGCATTTCGTCTTCTTTCCAATTCCAATCAAAACGATTCACCCAATCTTCTGTACTTGGACGTGAAGGGAGGGATTTACCCGTAGATCTCTCAACCCAGCGGCTATAGTCGGCATTATCAGCATCGAGACTTTCCCGGCCGTGGCTACGTAATATTTCGGCAACTGTTGATTTACCAGAACCAGCGATACCCGTAATAAGGTAGTTCATATTATTCCTGGTTAATTAGTTCGTGTTCGGCGGCCTGGAGTTTTTCGACCAGGTCGTCTATGTCGCCGTTTAGCGCCCCGGGTATGTTGCTGCGGCTATAGCCTATGCGGTGGTCGGTTATGCGGTCTTGGGGGAAGTTATAGGTGCGAATCTTTTCGCTGCGATCGCCGCTGCCAATAAGTTTTTTGCGGGCATCTGACGATTCTTTTTGCTCTTCTTCTATCTTCATTTGAAGTAATCGCGAGCGCAATATACCCATGGCCTTGGCTTTGTTTTTTATCTGAGACTTCTCGTCTTGGTTGGCCACAACCAGGCCAGAGGGAAGGTGGGTGATGCGTACTGCGGAGTCGGTGGTATTAACAGATTGGCCGCCGTGGCCGCCACTGCGGAATACGTCTATGCGCAGGTCTGAATCTTTAATCTCTACATCTGTCTCCTCGGCCTCTGGCATAACTGCCACGGTAACTGTGCTGGTGTGTATGCGACCTTGGCTTTCTGTGGTTGGAACTCTTTGTACGCGGTGCACTCCTGCCTCAAATTTGAGGTTTTTGTAGGCTTCGTCACCATTTACTTCAAAAATAACCTCTTTAAAACCACCGTTTTCATTGGGGCTCTCACTCACAAGTTCGGTTTTATAGCCGTGACCCTCAGCCCAACGGTTATACATACGGAACAGGTCGCCGGCAAACAGGCTGGCTTCGTCACCACCGGCGGCGGCCCGGATTTCTATGATTACGTCTTTTTCATCGTTGGGGTCTTTGTGCGTGAGGGCAGCGTTTATTGCTTGCTGTTTTTCCAGCTTTTGACTCAAAATATCTTCTAATTCTTGCCCTGCTAGCTCTGCCAGCTCGCCGCCGGCCTCCACCAATTTTTCAGCACCTTGCTCTTCGCGTTCTAGTCGGGCTATGTCGTCAAACAGCTGAACTAAACTTGCTAGTTCTTGCTGGCGCTTAGCGAGCCTTGGGTAGTCTTTAGACGAATAAATAGCAGGATCCTGCAATTTCTTTTGCAGTTTCTCGTATTCTGAGCGTAGCTCTTGCTCTTTTTTATCCATAATTTATCTTAAGTATAAAGAAAAACCGCCAGAAAGTAGTTATTTCTGACGGTTTTTTGAATTTGCTAGTTATTCTTCGCTGGTGGCGGTAGCAGCTTTTGCTACGGCTTTTTCGACCTTAGCCTTCGCGCCGTCGTCTTCGACTTTGGCGGACTTCGCCTCTTCACGGCTCGCTTTGCGGGCTGTTTGCTTTTTAGCTGCAGCGGTTCGCTTTTCTTTAGCAGCCTGTCCAGCAGCAGCGCGAGCCTTGAACTTGTCTACTCGACCTTCTACGTCCATTATGCGTTCTTCTCCAGTAAAGAAAGGGTGTGAAGTACTAGATATATGTACTTTTACCAAAGGGTATTCAACGCCGTTTAGAGTAATAGTCTCATCTGTTTCGGCGGTAGAGCGTGTTAAAAACGTCGTGTTGTTGTTCAAATCTTGGAACACAACTGGGCGATAGTTTTTTGGGTGAATGTCCTTTTTCATGACCGAAGTAGTATACAGCGAAGGGCGCCTATTGTCAAAGGGTTCCTTCTCTGTTACAATGCACGCACTACAAATTAAGCAGTTTGGGAAACAATCCTCTCTTTCTAAACCCGTGCAGGGCAGAAGGGGCACCCAAATGAAGATAAAGGAGAACAAATGGCTACCACAGAGGTAGATATTAAGAAACTATTAGAAGCTGGTGCACACTTTGGGCACAAGACTGCGCGTTGGCACCCTAAAATGGCGCCTTATATACATAGTAAAAGAAGTGGTTCATACATAATTGACCTTACCAAAACCGTAGACGAGCTAAACAAAGCTCTAGACTTTTTGACGCAAACGGTAGCAGAGGGCAAGCAAGTTCTGCTAGTTGGCACCAAACGCCAGGCCAAAGATATAGTCAAGAAGCTGGCTGAAGATACAGGTATGCCTTTTGTAACCGAGCGTTGGCTGGGTGGCATGCTGACCAACCAAAAAACCATTGGTGGACGTATAAAATACCTTAAAGACCAAGAAGCCAAGCTAGAATCTGGCCAGCTAGAAGCCAAGTACAACAAACTAGAAGTTCAGCGGTTCAAAGAAGAAATAGAGCGCATGAACTTTCACTATGGCGGCATAAAAAACATGCACGCGCGTCCGGGCGCAGTCTTTTTTGCAGATGTTTTGCATGACGCCACAGGTGTGCGAGAGGCAAACAAACTGGGTCTAAAGACCGTAGCTATAGTAGACACAAACGCCGACCCGACCAACATTAACTATCCTATTCCTGCCAATGATGACGCTATAAAAACCATTCAGTTAATTGCAGACTACGTAAAGCAGGCAATTGACACCGGCAAAACCAAGGTCAAAAAGCCGGCTAAGGAAGTGGAGGGCACCAAATGAGCGAGGTAAAGATAGAAGATGTTAAACGTCTCAAGGCTCTGACTGGCGTGGGTCTAACTGATGCCAAGAAAGCTTTAGAAGATGCAGATGGCGACTTTGACGCAGCTCTAAAAGAAATGCGAAAAAAGGGTCTAACCAAGGCAGAAAAGCGCGGTGAGCGCGAAGCCCGCGCAGGAGTCATTGGTACCTATAATCACGATGGCCGCATAGGTGTGTTGATAGAGGTCAACTGCGAGACCGACTTCGTAGCGCGGAATGAGATTTTCCAGAACCTGGTAAAGGATCTGGCCATGCATATTGCTGCCAGCGCCCCAGAATTTGTATCCACAGACGATGTACCGGCAGACGAGCGCGAGCACGTGAGCAAAGAATTTACAGAAAAAGCCAAAGGCGAGGGCAAGCCAGCCGACATGCTAGAAAAAATTGTGCAAGGGCAGCTAGACAAACACTTTGGTGAGAAGTGCCTGCTAAACCAGCCGTTCATAAAGAATCCAGACCAAACTGTGGGCGACTACGTAAAAGAGCACAACGCCAAACTAGGCGAAAACATAGTAGTCCGCCGGTTTGCGCGCATGGCTCTCGGCGAAGTTGCCTAAACATTTTTCTTGCAGTACATTACGGCGTCAGAAATTCCAGTGCTCATTCACCGTACCTCTATGTACGGCTCATTCCGCGCTTCATTTCTTCCTTGTACTGCACTACAATAAGAAATGTTTATATAAGGACTATAAATAGGAGTTAATATGACTGATTTTGAACAACCCACAGGCTATATGTTTATTGATGACGGAAGATTACCAGAAGAGCAACCCGGCATGATTTGGACTCCGAATGGTCGAGGTGGCTTTGATATTAAAAGTCCGCAAGATGCGTCTATAGCACCAGAAACTCCCATCTCAAGAATATTGGGCAAGATAACTGGGCTCATAGTAAAGAGATAAGTTAATGACTCCTAATCAAATTATCGACCAAGCCAAGTCCAAGTTTCAGCAGGCGGTGAGCCATTTTCAGGATGAACTGAAGAAAATCCGCACCGGCCGTGCCCACCCGGGCATGCTGGACGGCGTGACCGTAGAGGCTTACGGCACCCAAATGCCGCTGATTCAGGCTGGTAGCATCACTGTGCCAGAGCCGCAGCAGCTGCAAATTACTCCGTTTGACCCCACCAACCTGCAGGCTATTGCTAGAGCTATACGCGACAACCAGTCTCTGGGCCTAAACCCCATGGACGATGGCAAAGTGGTGCGCATACAGATACCGCCGCTAAACGAAGAGCGCCGCCAGGAATACGTAAAAGTACTAAACGGCAAGGTAGAAGACACCATGATTAGCCTGCGCAGTACCCGCCACGAGGCGTTAAAGGATGCAGAAGAAGCTAAAAAGTCCAAAGAAATTACCGAAGATGACCTTAACTCTGTAAAAAAACAACTAGACACACTAATGGATCAAAACAAATCAGAAATAGACAGCCTAGCAAAGTCCAAAGAGCAAGAAATCCTAACCGTTTAGGTCGCACGTTGCTATAATAGTTTGGATGTCAGTTTTGCTTATAATTTTGGGGCTACTCTTGTTTGTAGGTCTAGTAGTGGCACACGAGTTTGGGCACTTTCTAGTTGCCAGGCGCAACGGGGTAGATGTGGAAGAGTTTGGCATAGGCTTTCCGCCTAGGGCTTGGGGCAAAAAGTTAAAGAATGGCGTGCTGCTTACTATTAACTTCTTACCGCTAGGTGGGTTCGTAAAGCTAAAAGGTGAGCATGATGAAGATAAAGAAAAGGGTAGCTACGGCGCCGCCAGCCTAAAAAACAAGAGCAAAATATTGATGGCTGGTGTGGGCATGAACCTGCTAGTGGCATTTGTGTTACTAACGGTTCTAGCTTGGGTAGGCACACCAGAAATAGTAGAAAACCAGTTCAAGGTAGCCAGCGACAACCGTGTAGCCAGGCAAGAAATATTGGTAGCCACGGTAGAAGACGGCTCGCCAGCCGCCAATGCGGGGCTAACTGAGCGTGACCAAATAGTTAGCTTTACCGGAGGAGGCAGGGTCTACATAGCAGTCAGTGCCGATGGTCTGCCAGATATTACCAAACAGCTAGCCGGCCAGAAAGTGGAAGTTACATATAAAAGAGCAGGGGAAGAAAAAGTTGCCACGGTGCAACTGCGAAGCAGCGAAGAGGTTGAGGCCAGCAAAAAAACTGACAATCCCAAGGGCTACCTTGGTATTTCACCAACCGAATACGTTGTGACCAAAGCCACTTGGTCTGCACCCATCCAGGCAATAGGCGAAATGGTGCAGATTACTGCGCTTACGGTTGCTGGTATAGGCCATGCACTGGGTGCCTTGCTAAGTGGTAATACTGGCGAGGCTAGTGCGCAGGTAGCTGGTCCTGTGGGCATATTTGTACTTATAAAAGATGGAAGTTTGCTGGGTTATCAATTTGTATTACTCATAGTAGCTCTAATTTCTCTTACTTTGGCTATTATGAATGCTTTGCCCATACCGGCGCTAGATGGTGGCAGACTGTTTGTAACTTGGTTGTTTCGGGGGCTGCGCAAACCACTGCATAAGAAGACCGAAGACCTTATACATGGCACCGGCTTTGCGCTGCTAATGGTGCTGTTTGTGCTCATAACGGTTGTAGACGTAAGGCGCTTTTTCTAAATATGGGCACGTACATTCTGGTTTTTGTATTGGCCACAGGCTATGTGTTTGCCCTAAACAAAAAAGTTAAAAAAAGTAGCGGTATAAACTGGACACCAACCGAGGCCGTGGGTGTAACGTTGGCCACCTTTTTTGGCGGGCAGTTTGTTGGCAGTTTATTGGTATATTTGCCATTAGTTTTGTTTGGATGGAGCACCGAAAAAATTACAGACTGGTTCGACAACTCTACCTTTGGGCAGTTTATTTTTATTCTTACCATCGAAGCCGTGAGTCTATTTCTAATTTACGCGTTTATTAAGCGCAGAGGAGCGAGCTTTAAGACACTGGGACTAAGCAGAAAACCAAAGCCGACAGATTTGGGCTATGCATTGCTTGGGTTTGCGGGTTACTTTTTGTTTTATATTGTTGTGGTTGCGGTTTTAAAAAACCTTGTACCAGGGCTAAATGTAGACCAAGAGCAGCAGATTGGCTTTGAAGCCGCCCATGGTGCGCAGCTGGCATTTGTATTTGTTAGCCTGGTGCTGTTGCCACCAGTGGTAGAAGAAATGCTAATTCGAGGGTTTTTGTATGGCGGGTTAAAAAATGGCTTGCCAAAGGTTTGGGCAATAATCATTACCAGTGGGCTATTTGCTGTGGCTCATTTGCAGTTTGGTAGTGGCAATTCCTTACTATGGATCGCAGCTATAGATACGTTTGTGTTAAGCCTGGTTCTGATTTATTTAAGAGACAAAACCAAGGCTTTGTGGGCGCCCATAGGACTTCATATGATAAAAAACTTCGTTGCGTTTATGGCACTCTTTGTGTTTGCAGCCCGCTAGGGTAAGATTAAAGCAAAATGAGAGTCTCTGAACTATTTACCAAAACACGCAAAGACGCACCTGCCGACGAACCTTCTAAAAACGCCCAGCTTCTGATCAAAGCTGGCTTTATTCATAAAGAAATGGCCGGTGTGTATGTATTTATGCCGCTGGGCCTGCGTGTGCTTGATAATATCAAGCAAATCGTGAGGGAAGAAATGAACGCTGTAGGCGGGCAAGAAGTACAGATGACAGTGCTGCAGCCAAAGGACATATTTGAAAAAACCGACCGGTGGGATGACAAAAAGGTTGATAACTGGTTCAAGACCAAACTCATTAATGGCAGCGAACTTGGCATGGGATTAACTCATGAAGAGCCAATGGTTGACATGCTTGCCGATTACGTCAGTTCCTATAAAGATCTGCCGATTCTGGTATATCAGATTCAGAATAAGTTTCGTAACGAATTACGGGCTCAGGCTGGTTTGCTCCGCGGCCGGGAATTTGTCATGAAAGACATGTATTCATTTGCCAAAACCCAAGCTGAACACGAAGAAATCTATGAAAAAGTAGCAGCTGCCTACCATCGGGTTTACGATCGGCTTGGAATTGGCGACATTACTTATCGGACTTATGCCGATGGCGGTATATTTACGCCTCGCTTTAGCGATGAATTTCAAATGCTGAGTCCGATTGGCGAGGACACGATCTATGTAGATATAGATAAGAAGATTGCCGTAAACAAGGAAGTCATTAACGACAAGAGATTAGAGCAGACTGATGTGGACAAAACTAAATTGCAAGAGGAGCGGGCAATTGAAGTGGGTAATATTTTTCCGCTTGAAAGTAAGTATACCGACACCCTAGGGGTGTATTACATTGATGAAGCGGGAAATAGACAAAGCATTATTGGTGGTTGTTATGGGATTGGTGTTAGCCGCTTGGTAGGGGCACTTGCGGAGCACTTTTCTGACGAACAAGGTCTGGTTTGGCCAGAGGCAGTAGCACCCGCCAAGGTTTACCTGGTGCGGCTGGGCGAAGACGGGGAAGTAGTCAAAGTAGCGGACAGTTTGTATGAAGAACTCCAAAAAGCTGGCGTAGAAGTCCTATATGATGATCGCAAAGAAGCCAGCGCCGGGGAAAAGTTTGCCGACGCCGACCTGCTGGGCATACCCCACCGTTTGGTAGTTAGCCAAAAGACGCTAGAAAAGGGCAAAATAGAGCACAAAAAACGTGATAAAAAAGACATTAGCCTACTAGACAAAAGTGATATACTAAAAACCCTAGCCTAAACAAAAATTAGTTGTTAGACTAGAAAAGTTCATAAACTTGGTGGCTAGCTAAATCGCAGGGAGCATTGGATTAACAGATATGAAAAAGCAATTTCACTTGACCAAAGAAGGCATAGAAGAACTCAAAACCGAGCTGGCAGAGCTATTGGAGCAAAGATTACCAATTGCTGAGCGCATAAAAAACGCCCGCGAGTTTGGTGATCTGTCTGAAAACGCCGAATACACCTCGGCACTATCAGAAAAAGAACGTAACGAATCCAGAATTGCAGAGATTGAACACATTTTGCAAAACGGCGAAGTTATAAAGAAGCCAAAGGGCTACAGCAAGGTAGCGCTAGGCTCTACCGTAACTCTTAAAGATGGTGGTAAAACCAAAGAGTTTACCGTGGTTGGCACGGTAGAGGCAGACCCGCTAAACGGCAAAATCTCTGACGAATCGCCAATAGGCCAAGCCCTGATGGGTAAAAAAGAGGGCGAAAAAGTAGAAATCCACAACGGCGGCGGCGAATTGTCGTCTTTCAAAATTGTAAATATTGCGTAAAAATGCATCAAAGAACACGGATAATTTTAACTGGGCTTGTGGCTCTCGTAGCCGGTTTTGTGATCTTAAAATGGTACTTGCTGACCGGATTAGGCCTAATGGTAGGCAGCTGGTTTGTGATTGCCAATGTCTGGATTTTAGAAAAAGGCGAAAAGGCCAATTGGCCGCGTATATACAAGCGTTTGGCGGCTTTTGCCGTACTTGGTTTGGCCGCAGATATCTTGCTTCGCATCTAGCTTAAAAACACCTTATCTTATATCCTAAAAGCAAATGAAGTGGCTAGAGAAAATTGTTGACGAGGTTGAGCGCCGTCATCCTGACGGCGAGGTTTTAGTTTCTTCTGGTGGTTCACCCTCAGGCACATACCATTTGGGGCATTTAAGGGAGCTAATCACCGCAGATGCTATTTTGTTGGAATTAAAAAAACGAGGCCGACAGGCAAAGCACATATATTTCTCTGATGATTTAGACGCGTTACGCAAAGTACCCGTTAATGTGCCGGACGAATATGAAAAGTACCTGGGCAAATCTCTTTGCGATATACCGGCGCCAGACGGAAGCGACAAATCCTATGCCGATTACTTTTTGCAAGATCTTATTGATGTTTCTAAAGCATTGGGTCTGGATATAGAATTTGTACAGTCATACAAAAAATACAGGTCGGGTTTTTTTGTTTCTGCCATAGAAAAGGCCCTAGAGCATTATCAAAAAATCAGGAGCGTATTAGAAACAGTCTCTGGTCATCAATTAGGCGAAGAATGGTCGCCGATTCAGATTAACGAAGAAGGTTACCTGAAAAAAAGACAATTCACTAGCATTGATACAAACGCAAAGATCATAAAATACCTGGACAAAGACGGCATGGAGCAAACCATTAGCTATGCAAAGGGCGATGTTAAGCTAGACTGGCGAATTGACTGGCCGGCACGCTGGTATCTGCTGGGCGTAAATGTTGAGCCTTTTGGCCGAGATCATGCCACAAAAGGTGGCAGCTACGACACTGGTGTCGAAATTGCCAAACAAGTATTTAAGATTGAGTCGCCGCTACCAGTGCCATATGATTTTGTGAACCTGGCCGGTGATACAAAGAAAATGAGCGCAAGCAAAGGCACAGGCCTAGACGCGGTTGGCGTGATTAAAGTATTACCACCAGAGATTATCCGCTACCTTATGCTACGTTCAGCACCCTCTAAAAGGCTTTTCTTTGACCCAGAAAAAGGAGTTTCACAACTTATAGACGAGTTTGCTGAACTACTAGAAAAAGATCCAGACAACCCAATATTTGAGCTTGTGCTCAATAACTTAGAGCCCACTATTAGCAGAGTTCCTTTTTCGCATTTAGTGGCAAGCTACCAAGCCGCATTATATGATCCCACGAAGACACTTGAAGTTATTGGACGTACCGAACATGCTGACATTGCAGGCGAAGAGAAAGAAATAATAAACAAGGAACTAAATTATATAAAGGGCTGGCTGGATCATTGGGCGCCGGAAGAAGTTAAATTTAAGCTTCTAGAGCAGGTCGATGCAAAAGAACTTACAGACGAACAGAAACAATTTTTGAACTTAGTTGCTGAAACAATAGAAAAGGCACCACAAGACGCCGATGGCGAATGGTTCCACAAGGCTATCTATGACTCTAAAGGCAACCTAGAGCCCAAAGATGCATTTGTGACGCTCTATAAAGTTTTAATTGGCAAAACCGCTGGACCACGAGCCGGCTGGTTCCTGAGCATTTTGCCCCGCGATTGGCTTGCCAAACGTTTGCGTTTAGAGGTGTAGGTTATGCAAAAAGCCATCTTTGCTGCCGGGTGTTTCTGGGGTGTGCAGTATTACTTTGACCAAGTGCCAGGAGTGCTAAAAACCGCAGTTGGCTATACCGGTGGGCATAAAGAAAACCCAACCTACGAACAAGTTTGTGCGCACGGTACAGGCCATGCAGAAGCTACGCTGGTTGAGTTTAATCCAGAAAAGGTCAGCTACGAGACTCTTGTAAAACATTTTTTCCGTCTGCACGACCCAACCCAGTTAAATAGGCAAGGGCCGGACATAGGTGACCAATACCGCAGTGCTATTTTTTACTTTGATGATAATCAAAAAAAGATTGCAGAAAAAGTTAAGAAGGAACTTCAGCCAAAGTTCAAAAAGCCCATAGTTACCGAAATTTCCAAGGCATCAAAGTTTTTTGAAGCCGAAGACTACCACCAGAAATACACTGAAAAAACGGGCAGGGGCTTCTGTCACGTGGACTATGCACCAGTATCCTGATACTATTTGAGTCATGGCAAAGAAAACTAACTCTCAAAAGAAAAAAACCAAAGCACGCAGTAACCCGCAGGCTAAAAAGGCGCAGCTGAATAATCTACGCGTCTGGAATTTGGCCACAGGTTTAATTTTGGCCGTGCAAGCAGTTGTGCTGATAGTAGTGGGCAGTTCTGCGAGCGTAGCTGTAACCAATGGGTATTTGACTAAAAACACGCTGGCCAGCCAAGCAGCTGGCAAAACGGTTATGTCCCCAGCCACACACCATTTGTTTGACGTGCGCCTAAGCTACATAATTGCAGCATTGCTACTTTTGGCTGCTGCCACTAAATTGTTAGTAGCAACTATATACAGAGAGCGCTACGAAGCAGACCTCAAACAAAGCATAAACAGATCCAGATGGTTAGGTTACTCACTTAGCGGAGGACTGGCACTTGTTACTGTTGCGTTAATTAACGGCGTTTCAGACATCGCCACACTCATAAGTATATTTGCACTTACCGAAATTCTGGCGCTGATTTGTGTACTGATTGAAAGTGTAAAAGACCTAAAGAAGCATCCGCGCATTGCTGCTAAGCTGCCTTTTGTGGCCGGCATTACACCCTGGTTGGTTGTAGCAATTTACTTATTTGGCGCGCAAATTTATGGTTCGCCTGGTTTGCCGGCTTACGTTTACTTTGTAGATGCTTCTATCTTTTCGTTGTTGCTGGCTACGGCGGCTATTATGTGGATGAACGGCCACAAAAGGCGAAAATTTGCAGACTACATTTACACAGAAAGAGCATGCATATTGGTAAACTTTGTATTGCTTAGTGCGCTGGCGTGGCAAATTTATGGCGGGGTCTAGCTACTGGAAAGAGCGCAGCTTGCCCTATAAACCAGGGCAAAAAACGCAGTACAAACTTAGTCGCAGCAAAATAGAGCTGTTTATGCAGTGCCCGCGCTGTTTTTGGTTAGACGTACGGCTAAAGATAAAGCGTCCATCCGGCCCACCGTTTAACATAAACAAAGCTATAGACGAACTGCTAAAAAAAGAGTTTGATGTTTATCGCCAAAAGGGCGAGCCCCACCCATGGATGGCCGACAACCAAATAAAGGCTGTGCCCATGCAGCACGCCGATCTTTCCAAATGGCGCGAAAACTTCATAGGCGTTTCAACCCTGCACGAACCAACTAACCTGCATATCTTTGGTGCTATAGACGATGTATGGATAACGCCAAACGGGCAGGTGCACGTGGTTGACTATAAAGCCACAGCCAAACAGAGCGACGTAAACATAGATTCAGACTGGCAGATAAGCTACAAACGCCAGATGGAGGTTTACCAATGGCTTTTAGCGCGCCAAGGCCTGGAAGTAAGCAACACAGCCTACTTTGTTTACACAAACGCACGCATGGACCACGAAGGCTTTTTTGACCGCGTAGAATTCCGCACAAAGATTATTCCATACAAAGGCGATGACAGCTGGGTAGAACCCACGATTGAAAAGATGAAAAAGTGTATGGAGGGTGACATGCCGGCCGTGGGCACAGCTGCCATGGGCGGCCCCTGCGATTTCTGCACTTATGCCCGTGCCCGCACCGAACTAACCCTTAAATCTCTTAAAAAATAAGATATACTGAGCCTATGCTAGATATTCAGTTTATTCGGAAGCGTCCAGATGAGGTTGCCAAAAAGTCCAAACAAAAAGGCTACGATGTAGACATAGACTTTATTTTGCAGCGCGACAAGTCACGGCGTGAGCTACAAGACGAGGTCCAAAAACTCCAACAAGAACGCAATGAGCTGGCACAGTCAGCAAAAGGAAAAAAACCTAGCGCTAAAGACATAGAACGTGGCAAACAAATAAAAGAGCACATAGCCGAACGTGAAGCAGTGCTTAAAAAAGCAGAAACCGAACTAAATGCTAAGCTCAAAGAAGTACCAAATATTTTCCCAGACGATACGCCCCTAGGTGATGAATCAAAAAACCGCGAAGAAAAAAAGTGGGGCAAGGTAGCCAAGTCCAATTTTGAGCTAAAAGATCACCTAACTTGGGCTGAAGAAAGAGGATTATTGGACTTCGAGGGTGGCGCCAAGGTTGCAGGCAACAAATTTTATTACGTCCTGGGAGATCTAGTAGAACTAGAAATGGCACTTATACAGTTTGGTTTATCGGTGGCCAAAAAGCACGGTTTTACAGCGGCACTGGTGCCACACCTGGTAAACACGCGCACCATAGAGGGTACAGGCTTTTTGGCTCGCGGCGAAGAAGCCCAGATTTATAAGACAGAAGACGAAGATTTACATCTGATTGCCACGGCCGAGATCCCTCTAACCGGTTTGCATGCAGATGAAATTCTAGACACTCAAAAACTACCAATTATGTATGCCGGCATCAGTCCCGCATACAGGCGAGAGGCCGGAGCATACGGCAAACACAGCAAGGGTTTATACCGCGTTCACCAGTTTAATAAATTGGAGCTCTACGTTTTTTGTAAGCCAGAAGAAAGTGAAAAAATTCACCAGCAATTAGTTGCCATAGAGGAAGAAATCTGCCAAAAACTAGAAATTCCTTACCGGCTTGTACGAATTGCTGCAGGAGATCTAGGCGCGCCGGCGTATAAAAAATACGACGTCGAATACTGGAGCCCGATAGACAAGACTTACCGTGAACTCATGAGTTGTTCAAACGTTACCGACTACCAAGCCAGGCGGCTAAACATTCGCTACCGTTCAGAAAAAGGTACTGAATTTGTGCACACTCTGAACGGCACGGCTGTTGCGGCTAGCCGGACACTGATTGCACTAATTGAAAACCACCAACAAAAAGACGGAAATGTAAAAATACCAAAGGTGCTTCAGCAATTCATGGGAGGAAAGGAATCAATATGATAAACAAACTCGAGATCAGCGGCGTTCACGCCAAGCTAGACAAAGAAACCAAAACCTACACTCAGAATAAAGTAGGCAGATTGGACAAGTATTTGCCCAAGTCTGCCCGCGCCAGCGCACACGCAGAGGTAAGATTGGCTATAGAGAACCAAAAAGCACGCAAACTATATGTTTGTGAGGTAGTTTTGTACCTGCCGCACCAAGAGCTAGTAGTAAAAGAGAAGGCTGCAAACTTTATCACGGCCGTAGACGGAGCAGAAGCAAAACTAAAGGTGCTTCTCAAAAAATACAAAGGCCGCCACGGCCGCGATAGGCTGCATCACAAATTAATCGGCAAAATCCGCCGCCGCTAGCGGGAAAATAGGTTACAATATAGCGGTTAGAAAATGTTGAGGACCTATTTATTTTTATGAAAAAAGTTATTAAGCGAGTGCTGGGCGACCCTCAGGCAAAGACCATTAAACGTCTGCGAAGGCGCGTTAACGAAGTAAACGCACTTGCCGATAAGTATAAAAAACTGTCTGATACCAAGCTGCGTGACCAAACTGGCGTGCTA
>MGCP01000027.1:0-2285 GCA_001790455.1 Candidatus Saccharibacteria bacterium RIFCSPHIGHO2_02_FULL_47_12 | reverse complement strand
GCTCAAGCAGCGGCACTTTGACGTGCAGCTGATTGGCGGCATGGTACTGCACGAAGGTAACGTTGCAGAAATGAAAACTGGTGAAGGCAAAACCCTGGTAGCTACGCTGCCGGTATATCTTAATGCATTGACCGGCAAGGGCGTACATGTGGTTACAGTCAATGACTATCTGGCCCAGCGTGACGCGGGCTGGATGGGCCAGATTTATAGTTTTTTGGGTTTATCTACCGGCGTTATCATTCCAGACGAGTCACTATTATTTGACCCGAACTTTACCAACAAAGACCACACCGACGAGCGTTTTCGCCATCTCAAACCTACCACACGGCAGGAGGCATACCGAGCTGACATAACCTATGGCACAAACAACGAGTTTGGCTTTGACTACCTGCGCGACAACATGGTTCGCGAGACCGACCAATTGCGCCAGCGCGAACTCCACTATGGCATAGTGGACGAAGTAGACTCAATTTTAATTGACGAAGCCCGCACGCCACTTATCTTTAGCGCGCCCGCCACGGCCAGTGGCAACGCGTATGCCCAGTTTGCCAAGGTGGTACGCCAGCTAAAAGAAACAGAACATTTTGTAAAAGACGAAAAGCGACGCAGCGTAATACTGACCGACGCTGGCGTAGAAAAAATGGAAAAAGTTCTAGGCATAGAAAGCCTATATGCCACAGACAATATCCGCACCATTTACCACCTAGAACAGGCATTAAAAGCACACGCGTTGTTTCACCGTGACAAAGATTACGTAGTAACCAAAGACGGCGAAGTAGTAATAGTAGATGAATTTACCGGGCGTCTGCTAAAAGGCCGGCGTTACAACGAAGGCTTACACCAAGCCATAGAGGCCAAAGAAGGCGTAGAAGTCCAGGAAGAATCTATGACACTGGCAACCATATCTTTCCAGAACTACTTTCGTCTTTATGACAAGCTAGCTGGCATGACAGGTACGGCGCAGACCGAAGCCGAAGAGTTTCATAGCATTTACAAGCTAGATGTAGTAGAGATTCCATCAAACAAACCAATCGTTCGCGTAGATCATCCAGACAGAATCTACAAAACAGAAACTGCCAAGTTCCGTGCCATTGCCAGCGAAGTAAAGGCCAAGCATAAGCGTGGCCAGCCGGTACTTCTGGGCACCGTGTCTATAGAAAAAAATGAGCTACTAGGTAGCTTGCTTAAAAAAGCCGGCGTGCCGCACCAAGTCCTAAACGCTAAAAACAACGAGCGCGAGGCAACCATAGTTGCCAAGGCAGGGCAAAAGGGGGCGGTTACCCTAGCCACCAACATTGCCGGCCGTGGCACAGACATTGTGGTAGATGAAGATATAAAGAAACTTGGCGGTCTGTTTGTGCTTGGGTCTGAACGGCACGAATCGCGTCGCATAGACAACCAGTTGCGCGGTAGAACCGGCCGCCAGGGTGACCCTGGCGAGTCGCAATTTTTTGTAAGCACAGAAGACGACCTCATGCGGGTATTTGGCGGGGAGCGCATAGCTTCAGTTATGGATCGGCTCAAGGTTAGCGACGACGTGCCCATAGAAAACAAAATTATTAGCCGCAGCCTGGAAGCTGCACAAAAAAAGGTAGAGGGCTTTAACTTTGACGCGCGCAAAAACGTGGTGGAATACGACGATGTTATGAACCGGCACCGCCGCGCCATCTACAGCATGCGCCGCGAAATCTTGTTGCAAACCGACATAAAAAAACGCATAGAGATATTTGTAGAAGAAGAGGCAAAAGCTGTGGCTGCTGCGCCTCAGCTTACAACCGACGAGTTTGAGCCAATGCTGCGCGAGGTATTTCCATTTGACGAACCTACGCTGGACAAGCTATTTGACACCGACACAAACACAATAGAACAGGCCCTAAAAACCAAGGCTAAAGAACTATATGAGAGGCGCGAAGCTGAGTTTACCCCCGAAATTATGCGAAAAGTAGAGCGTGATTTGTATCTGCAAATTTTGGACAACCTGTGGATGCAGCACCTAGAAAACATGGACCACTTGCGCGAGGGTATTCATTGGATCAGCGTGGGCCAGCGCGACCCACTGGTAGAATACCGGCGCCAGGGGCAGATATTGTTTGAAACTATGCAAAACGAATTACGCCACGAAGTGGTGCGCACGTTATTCCACGCCCAGCCCGTACCAGAAGAAGCCCTGGAAACCCCTGCAGAAACCGAGCTAACCAGAGCAGCTAGGGGCGCGGTTGATAACGCTGACCGCATTATAGAAGCCGAAGAGCTAAACGAGGCTGATTTTTCTGACGTCTTTGACA
>MGCP01000026.1:5828-8320 GCA_001790455.1 Candidatus Saccharibacteria bacterium RIFCSPHIGHO2_02_FULL_47_12 | reverse complement strand
ATATTCCGTTGGGTTTATGTTTTCTTTTTCAAATTTTTCTTTGACCGCTAAAAGTGCACCCGCACTCTGGCGGGCATCGGTTAGCGTGTTGAACTTTACTACGTAGTTTTTGCCTTCTACTTTTATGTGCAGTTCATTTGCAATTGCCGGCAATGTTAATTCCGTTATTTTGGTGTTTTTTGCATCAAGCTGTGCCATAAGCTCTGTTATAAAACCTGCGTCTTGCTCAGTTATGACATGGCGCCCTAGTTCGACTGGCGTAGTGCTTTGGTCTTTTAGCACCAAAAGGTTCATTTGCGCGGCCTGTTCGCGATTATCTAGCTTCATTAATGCCCTGCCCTGACGATCAATTACAAACAAATTGTTTTGGTCATTCTCTAGTGCTACCACTGGACGGTTGCTGGCAATTTTTACTATTGGACGATGCCCCATGAGCGGTAGGGTAACAGAGATTTCTGTTAGTTCAGGAAACTGTTTTTTCATAGCGCTTATAAACTTGTCTTTGTTAAAGGTCATTTTGGTCTTGGCCGTAATAGAGTTTTCTATCAGTTTTTTAGCTGTTTCATCATATGTCTTTTTATCACGTAATAGCGGGTTATTGGCCGTGTTTAGCGAGACTAGGTTTACGTTTGAATTAAGCGTAAGGCTGTAGCCAAAAGAAATAATTATGGCCAGCACTGCCAGCCACATGGGTAAATGCTTTATGAATTGTACTAGCCCCGAATGCTCACGCGGCAACTTTGGTTTGGTCTTACCACTGGCTGGGGTGATGTTTTGGTATGAAACAACTTTGCTACCCTGCGCAGATCCAGAAAACTTTTGTCTGGGTTTATTTGAGATTTTCTTTTTTAAACGCATTTATATTAATGTTTGTTGTTGTCTGTTTCTAAAATTATGTCGGCTAAACGCTTTGTAGCGTCTGGCTTAGCCACATTACCTAAGTTTTGGGCCAGTTTGTGGCGTTTTTCTTGATGATCCAGCAAATCTCTTATGGCATTGTACAGCACGGTATGGTCTTTGGTCAGCTTTTCTTCACTCAATACTATAATGGCATTAGATTTTTCAAGTTGCTGGGCGTTTTTTGTCTGGTGCCCGCCAGTTAGTATGGGGTTTGGTACCACAATAGCTGCTTTTCTTTGGGTTGCCAGCTCTGCTAATTGTGTTGCACCCGCCCTCGTTATAACCACATCAGCGGAAGCAGTGTAGCGGTACAAGTCATTTACGAACCCCTTAACTAAAACATGTTTATAATGTTCTGCCGACAGCTTGTCTTTGTAATACGACTCTAGGCCCGCCTGGTGGTCACGGCCAGATATGTGTAGCACAACCAAAGATGGATAGTGCAGAAGTAGCGTAGGCACAATAGCTGCAACTGCGTCGTTTAGGCGCCTGGCACCCAAGCCTCCACCTGTAACACAAATAACCTTTACGTCGCTTTTTATGCCCAGGCCCTTTCTGTATTCTGACTGCAGCTGGTAGGTTACGGGTTTGTACTGGTCGTTTAGCGGCACACCTACCTCGTGCGTTTTGTGGGCAGGATACGGGTAAAGGTGCTTAGGACCGCCCACCGCGTGAGCGTGTGCACGCTTGGCAATAATCTTGTTTGCTAGGCCCGGTAATGTGTCTGAATCATGGGTAATGTATGGTATGTGTAGCCAACCCGCTACCACGCCAACCGGCACGCCCACGAATCCGCCCTTAATAAAAATAACGTTAGGTTTTAGTTTTTTTAGCAACCAGAAGCTTTGCCATATACCTATGATTACCCAAAACCCGTCGCGGATGTTTCTAATAATAAGCGGCAGGTCTAAGACATGACGCCACCACTGGCCGTGGTATCTGCGCAACTTCCCTGCCCTAATATTAAAAGCCTGGTCTATGCTGGGATGAGATGCTGGTATATCGCCCAACTTGTCACCATGTTTTCCAATGTAAACTAGGTGCAGGTTTGGTGTGCGGTGTTTTAGTTCATCTGCGACCGCTAGTATGGGGGTTATATGCCCCCCTGAACCGCCGCCGGTTAGCACTATTGTCATTATTGTTTCCTTGTGTACTGTTTAGTGAATAATCAGAAACTCCGTAGGTAGTATAACGCGAAATCTGAAATGCCAGCCCTACAGCTGCCATTATAAACACCAGACTAGTTCCGCCGTAGCTAATAAACGGCAGCGTGATGCCTTTTAGGGGCAGTAGGCCTATCATAGCTCCCACGTTAATAATTAGCTGCGTGCTGAGCCAGGCCAGAATGCCGGTTACTATTAGCCTGGTGTAGTTGTCTGGTGCGTGCTCTATAATCATTTTTAGCCGGGCAAACAACGCCCCAAATATCAAAAGTATTACCGACACGCCCACAAACCCAAACTTTTCAGCCAATATAGCAAAGATGGAGTCATCTGCGGCCTGCGGCAAATACCCATAAGCCTGTACGCTACGCGCCAGACCAAGCCCAAACAAACCACCCGAACCTACACTAATCAGAGCCTGACAGGTCT
>MGCP01000026.1:5284-5797 GCA_001790455.1 Candidatus Saccharibacteria bacterium RIFCSPHIGHO2_02_FULL_47_12 | reverse complement strand
GCACAAAACCCTAAAGCCGCTACTGGCTGTTTTTGTACTTTCTAGAACAGCTACTACCAAGCTCAAAAGTACAAAAACAGCCAGTAGCGGCTTTAGGGTTTTGTGCCAATCATTGAAACTACCATCCTTTAGCCTGTTTACCAAAAATCCAGCCAGCCAGATAAGCAATGTAAATTTAATCAGCTCTGCTACCTGAAAAGACAAACCGCCTACTTGGATCCACCGGTATGCACCGTTTACCTGCTCGCCAAATATCCTTACAATTACAGCCGCCGACGCGGTAATAATAATCAGTGGTTTTTCTATGTGGCGCCATGTGTTTACCGGCAAATGTGCCGTAACAGCAAACGCCACTGCACCCAGCAATATAGCAATTACCTGTTTGCCAACATAATAATTCTCGCTTACGTTCTTTAAAACACTTAGGCCCGGCCCAATGGCATACACCACAATTAGCCCAATAAGTAGCAAACCAACAGACAAAAGCAGTAGCCAGTAGTCAGGCTTGTGGCG
>MGCP01000026.1:0-5227 GCA_001790455.1 Candidatus Saccharibacteria bacterium RIFCSPHIGHO2_02_FULL_47_12 | reverse complement strand
CTACTGCCTACAGGTAGTTACCTATTACAAAAAGTATAAGCCCCAACACACCAGCTACCTGGCCTATAATCCAAAACCTCATAGTTACTTTGGTCTCTGGCCATCCACTAGCCTGAAAATGAAAATGTATGGGGCTAGATTTGAATATCTTTTTGCCACCACGCAACTTTTTAGAAATAATCTGCAGTATTACCGAACCGGCTTCTGCCACAAAGACAATGCCTATTATGGGCAGCAACAAAACCGTGTCTGTCAGCATAGCCACCACACCCAGCGCCGTACCCAGTGAAAACGACCCCACATCGCCCATAAAAAAGCGTGCCGGAAAAATGTTAAACCATGTATACGCTAAAAGCGAGCCCACAACCGTTAGACAAAAAGCTGCTAAGCCATAACGGCCCTGCAAAAAAGCAATCAAAGCATATACACCAAACGCTGTGGTGCACAGCCCACCTGCCAGACCGTCTAGCCCGTCTGTCATGTTTACGGCATTGGCCGTAGCCACCACAACCAAAACAAAAAGTGGAATAATCAGCCAACCCAGCTCTAGTGTGGAACCAACCAGCGGTATATGGATACTGGAGACGTCTAGCTTGTCAAAGAACCACCAGCCGCCCACTAGAGCTACCAGTATTGTTAGCATCAACTTCAGCTTTGGCCGAAGCCCAGCTACCCCGCCGCCATTACCTCTTATATTAATAACGTCATCTAGTAAGCCCACCAGCCCGGCGCCAGCAAACGCGGCGAGCGGCAACCACGTTTCTGTGCGATCCAGGTTAGCCACCACTGTTACTGCAGCCGTAGCCAATACAAAGATAATGCCAGCCATGGTAGGTATGTTTCTGGCATGTTTCTCAGCGTGCAGTGCATTAAACACCTTGGCTTTTTCGCCGGTTATGGCATGAGAGCGCTGCTTTTTCCACCATTGTCCGCGGTATGCCAGGGTTGTGTAGACGGGAGTTATTAGCATGCTGGTCGCAAACCCTAAAAACCCTAGCAGCAAAATCCGCAGCAATGTATCTGTCTGGATTACTATGTTTAGCGTGTCGTTTGTCATGTTTGTTTGGCTTTGATTATCCTACAATTATACCATTTTAGCGGGTCTTTGGCGCCACATTAAAATTATTAATAAGCATCACGGCCAGGTTAGAAAAAATTGGTCCGGCTGCCTGCGAACCGGCATATCCTGGGATCTTTGGCTCGTTTACCCGAACTACAATTACGTACTGTGGGTTATCTCCGCCCACAAATCCGTAAAACATGCCGTTGTATTTGTCTTCATAATATCCGCCTCCTGGTTTGGTAATTTGTGCCGTACCGGTTTTGCCACCTATGCTATAACCTGCAGGAATTGTTTGCAGCTTATAGACAGCATGGTTTCTATTTACTACAGCTTCCATTAATGACCTGATTTCGCCGCTAACTTTGTCAGATATAACTCCAGTTTTAACCGATTCGGGTTTTTTAACGGTTGTTTTTCCGTCTTTGTCAGTAACCGATTCTACCAAATGCGGCCGATAATATGTGCCGCCGTTTATTATGCTAGACAGCGCCGCGCCCATTTGCAGCGGCGTGGCAGTCAAGCCCTGCCCAAACGAAGTGTTGGCGTATTGTATATTTAGCCCAAAGCCGTCTTTGGGGTCAGGGATGCTGCCCTCTGCCTCATAACCCTGCTCTATGCCAGTAAGTTTGCCCAGCTGATAATGGTTAACCATGTAGTCGTGCCACGCTACGCGGGCCTTTTCGTTTATTTCGCCCCCGCCCATCTGCATCAAGACCCAAGTTGCGCCTGTGTTTAGCGATCTGGTCAATATATCTGTGACCGTCCTGTGCGCGGCACCAGCTACCTCTTCCACATTTTCTACAACTGCATTATCAATCTTAAAGAACCCGGGGTCGTCGTATTCATCACTGACTTTTATAGCACCTTGTTGCAATGCGGCCGCTACAGTCAGCGGCTTCATGATAGATCCAACCTCTAAGGGCGAGCTTACATTTGCATTATTAAACAGGTTTTGGTCCTCTACCTTAAAAAACTCTGCCGGGTTATAAGACGGATAGTTTGCCATGGCCTTTATGGCGCCGGTATTTGGGTCCATGATTAGCGCGCTGCCCGAGCCGGACTTGGCCGCGTCTAGACCTGCCTTTAGTATGTCTTCGGCTTGACGCTGCATGTTAATGTCTATGGTTAGGGTTATTTTTTTACCGGGTATTGGGTCTGTTTTGGTATTGCCTCTGCTGGCAGCCAGCGGCACGCCGCTGGCATCGGTTATGGCTTTTAGCCGGCCTGCCTTGCCTTTTAGGTCATCGTTTAGCGCTTGCTCTAAACCGTATTTGCCCTGGCCCTCGTCATTTACAAAACCCAGCAATTGAGCAGCTAGGCTTCCCTGCGGGTATACCCTGTATGGCTGGGCTTGGGAACCCACGCCCTCTAGTTTTAGATCCAGGACTTTTTGTTTTTTATCTTTATCTACTCGTTTTGCTAGTACCTCGTAACGGTTCTTTCCCGACATTTGTTGCTCATAAGTTTTGGCGTCGCCGCCAATTATGCCGGCTATTGCTACGGCGGCCTTTGCACGGTCAGATATATAAACCGGATCTACGTAAATTGTGTAATAAGTTTCGTTTAACACCAGCGGCACGGTTTGAGTGCCATCATGCGCGGAAATCGCACCCCGCTCTGGCTGAATCTCGTATTGTTTTAACTGTTTGGCCAGTGCCTCGGTTCTATAATATTCGTGTCTGATAACCTGCAGATAAAACAGCCTAACCGTAAATATTGCCAGTACTGTTATAACCAATCCATACATAAGTTTTATGCGGTGGTTTAAATTGTTTGGTCGCACCGGCTTAGTCGGCCTCATAAGATAGTAGCCTCTGGGCTAGTTTGAAACAGTACCACTGGGCGCAACTGAAACCAGGTTTTTGGCAGCTTCAGAGCTTTTTACCCTGTCTAGTGACTGCAAACGGGCTGCAGCTACCTCTAGCTCGGCATGTTCGGCCTTTAGGTCTGTCTGGGTCTTGGTTAGCTCTTCTATCTTGTAGCCATAGCTATTGGTCTTGGTCACCTGGGTCAAATACATCAAACCAAGCAAGCACATCAAAATTATTAGTATAATTGCGTTGCTAACGGGGCCCAACGTTTTGTCGGCAACCCTAAATGATGTGGTGTTTTGGTGAGGTTTTGCAAATCTTTGTCTTCCTATTGCTAAAGAGCTTGAATATGTCATTTTGTCCTTTTTATTTTTGTTTTCTTGGTTCCTAGCCCCTGTGTTCAGGGGCTAGGTGTCCTACAAAATTTGTTAGACTACTCTAACTTTTACCTTGTAGGCTCGGGAGAGGTTTTTTACCTGTATAGGCATTTAGACTCCCTTTCTTTTTGGTCCCGTGGTTACGGGAATTTTTATTTTAACAACGGCTCGCAGTTTTGCACTGCGTGCCCGCGGATTAAAAACTATTTCGTCACGCCCCGCTTCAACCGGTTTCTTGGTCAAAAGCTTCGCTTCGCTGTCGTACCTGTCGCCTGCCAGTTCTGCAAAGGCTCGCTTTACCAGGCGGTCTTCTAGGCTATGAAAGCTAATTACCGCCAGACGCCCTCCAGGTTTTAGCAGCTGTATCCAGACAGGCAAAGCTTGTTCTAGCTGGCCAAGCTCATCGTTTACGGCAATCCTAAGCGCCTGAAATGTCTTGGTCGCCGGATGTATTTTGCCCCTACCCCTGCCTGCAGCCCGGGCAACAACTTCTGCCAAAGCCTTTGTGCTAGTTATGGGCCGGTTGGCAACTATAGCCTGGGCAATTCGCCTAGCCCTAGGTTCTTCGCCGTAGTTTTTCAATATCTCGGCAATTTCTTCTGCGCTATAGCCATTTACTATGGCATCTGCCGTAAGCTTGGCATCCGTGTCCATACGCATATCTAGCGGGCCATCGTGCATGAAGGCAAAGCCTCGCGATGGTGTGTCTAGGTGTGCAGACGATACCCCCAGGTCAGCCAGAATCAGATCAAACCGCTCGTTTTTGTCTAGCTGCTCGGAAGAAGCAGCCAAAAAATCACTGTGGCTAATCTGCACAGGCTTATCTGCAAACCGTTTTTTTAGGGCGCTAATTGCCTGCTCGTCACGGTCTACTAGTATCGCTGGTGCGTTTAAGGTGCGTTCTAGTACAAGTGATGCGTGCCCGCCGTACCCAGCCGTTAGGTCTAGGTAGCTTTCGCCTGGTTTGGGGTCCAGCAACTTTAGCACTTCATCCGCTAGTACCGGAATATGTTCCTGTTTTTTTGGAACCATAATTTGTTTTTGTTTTGGTGATTTTTGTTTTTCATTTTTGTTTTCTTGCCCCTTACCTTTTCTGCTTCCGAGTAGTCTGTAATCAGATTACGAGGAGCAATGAAAAGGTGTGAGGTGTTTGAACAAGATCACCTAACCGGCAGTCAACTTTTTGTTTTAAAAGTTTTTGTTTTTGTTTGTGGTTTTAACCATGTATGTGAGAGAAGTCTTGAGTTAAGATTTGCATCTTAAAATTTCCTTCACTGGTTAGAACCAAATTTTGAGAGACTTATGTGTGAGGTGGAGTTTTGGGAGGTGTTTTTTCTAACTAAGGTACTAGGGTTTTTATAAGGTGGTTACCCTCAGACCACCCGCTGGCTGCCGATTAGCCGATCTTCTTCATAATTGTTAAGGTGCGTATCTAGAGGTTAGTCTTGTTTGCTCATAAGCCTCCAGTATTTGCCAGCCCTTACTGCTACTACTTCGCGGTCTATGCCGGCGTAGTCCAGCAAATGCTGTTCTAGGGTGACACGGCCTTGTTTGGCATCTAGCGGAGCCTCGATCTTGCCTGCCCTAAACCGTACGTTCAGGTCGGCCACGCGCTCATCCAGAATGCTCCCCTTTAGCTCTGGCTCTACATCTTCGTCCCAAACTTGTTTTGGGTAAAGGTGCAGGTACTTTCCAAAGCCTCTGGTTAGTACTACCCCGCTGGCAAACTCACTACGAACTTCGGCCGGAATAGTTAACCGCCGCTTTTCGTCTAGCTTGCGCTGGAAGTAGTCGTTTGAAGCCATGTCTCTCGTTTAATGTGATATTTTTTGTTTTAGTGAGCGGTAAGCTTCTTTTTGGCTTACCCACATTTACCCACTAACATGACTATACAACCCACAGCTACCCACAAGCAAGCACTTTTTAGTGTTATTTAAGAGAAAAGACACTAACTTATCCACAGTTTTGACAAAAAT